>DASXRE010000280.1:0-25184 GCA_036506775.1 Pyrinomonadaceae bacterium
GACGTGTCAGGCATCGCCGGGACTTCAGTTACCGACACGTTCAGCTTTTACATCGTTCGCTGGCTGGTCCACTGCTATCCAGCGCAGGTGACGATTTACTGGGAGTGGTTTGAAAACGAAAACCTATTGGCGGAGACGTGGCCGCGTTTTATGCCGCTGCTGGAAGAAGACGCAAACGTCGAAGCCAATGTGCCATATCGAGAGTGGCTGGCTGCAGCTCGCGGCGATCGACCTGAGTTGTCGTGGCTAATCGAGTGCTTTGACAAACTCCCGCGGCCCGAGAAAGAGAAAGCGGAACTCTACGACTCACAACAGCTCTACGTGACGTGGACGCCACGCTTTCGCTCAACGAGAACCGGCATGTGCCTCCCCACGGCAAAAGTGTTCTATCACGATGGTCCTTTGATCCAACGGCGCGACATCCGGTTGAGCGATGAATTGAACGCACCGCCGCCGGCGTTGCGAAAGCTGTCAGTGAAAGACGGCGAAAGAGCGCTCGATCTCGCACGCGAAGCGTCCACGGTTCGTTATCGCGAGCTTTACGGTTTTACCCACGGCGATCCGGCACATGTCTACCAGGCAGATTTGGGCCGCGGCGTCCAACTCTTTCTCATGGGCTTGCCTGCGAAGAAGCGATTACCGCTGCGGGCGTATCACGCAGCAATGATCTATAAAAACGGCATTCCCATCGGCTACTTCGAAGGTCTTTCACTGTTTGAACGGATGGAGAGCGGCTTCAATCTCTACCACACGTTTCGTGATGGTGAGACCGCGTGGTTGTATGCGCGCATACTCAACGTCATGCGTCACTTCGCCGGCGTGACCTCGTTCGCAATCGATCCCTATCAAATCGGATACGAAAACGAAGAAGGAATCGAATCAGGCGCGTTCTGGTTCTATCGCAAACTCGGTTTCAGATCCACGAGACGCGACGTTCTGCGACTGGTCGAGAAAGAAGAACAGAAGATCGCTGCGCGAAGCGGTTATCGCACCTCCGCGCGCACGCTGCGAAAGATAGCCGAGAGTCCGATGATATTTGAGCTGGACCAGAGCAAAGCGGGCCACTGGGATCACTTTCAGGTTCGGAAGATTGGTCTACGAATGCAGGGGCACAAGTTTGAATCGTTCGTTTCGTTGGTGCCCGAAGGGAGCCGGCAGGAAAGAGAGTTGTTGAACCGAATCGTTCGCGCCAAGAGCGGTGCGGAGGAAATCACCTACCTGAAGTTGATGCGCCGGCACGATCGGCTGCGAACTGAAATAATAAGGCTCGGCAGTCAGGACACGGATGAACACTGAGCGATCTGGTTTTCAAGGATCTTCGACTCCGAGAAGTTTTCGAGTTTACTGAAGTAATCCGCGGTCCGGTTCAGTGCTGCGCGCGGCACCAGGCCCACAATCTCCGCACTGTCGATCTCAACTCCAAGCGCTTGCGCCTCGCGCGCGATCGCGTCGTAAGCGGCGTCCATTCCGGTGACCTCGTAATTCACCAGATTCATCGATACCTGCACGCAATTTCGCGTTGAGAGTCGAAAGCCCAAAGCTTTTACAAATGGCAAGCCGCCGTTGCGCGCGCGGATCTTTTTAGCGACCTGTCTCGCGATGGTGATGTTGTCGCTGCGCAGAACAACGTTGAAAGCGATGAGAAACGGTCGGGCGCCGATCGCGATCGCACCGGCTGTGTTGTGGACCACCAGCGAACCTTCATCAGGCGCGCGCTCCGGGTTCGTAGTGATCTGTTCGCGCAGTAACTCGAGTGCGCCGCGCCGCACGTCTTCCAGATTAACTCGCTCGGGACGCAACGCCGCGCGTTCATAGTAGTAAACCGGGATGGAAAGCTCGCCGGCGATCCTCTTCCCTGCTTCGTGCGCCAGGCGCACACACTCGTCCATCGTGACCCTGCGGATCGGCACAAACGGCAACACGTCGGTCGCGCCGAGACGCGGGTGCTCGCCCCAGTGTGTGCGCATGTCGATCAACTCGGACGCACGCTTCACAGCCTGCACAGCCGCTTCGATAACGTAGTCCGGCGAAGCGACAAAGGTAATCACGGATCGGTTGTGATCAGGATCGATATGCGTATCGAGCACACACGTGGTTTCGACAGCCGCGATCGCTTCGGCGATCCGCTGAACAGTCTCAGGCTTTCGGCCTTCACTAAAATTGGGAACACACTCGACCAGCGGACGCATTCTCGTTCTCGAAACTTTGTTCTTTGCGCTTTGTAACTTGCAAGCTACACTACGACAAAATGCCCTCCGACCGGTTCATCAGTCAACGCAAAAATGCCTGGCAACGGCTCGAGGATTTGCTGAAACTACTCGATCACGCTTCGTTGCGACGCTTGGGCCGCGACGAAGTGCGCGAACTCGGCCGTATCTACCGGCGTACCGCGTCAGACCTTGCAATCGCTCGTGCGGAATCCCGCGATCCACGACTGGTTAACTATCTCAACAGCCTCGTCATTCGCGCGCATGGACGTATCTACCGCGCTGACGCACAAGGCGGCAAACGTATTCGTCGCTACTTCACGCACGAATTGCCGCAAACATTTCGCCGCACCTGGCGCTACACGTTTGTCTCGTTTGCCGTGTTTTCTGTTTTTGCCGCCCTCAGCTTCGTCGCCACCAAATACGACCCCGAGTTTTCCGAGCTCGTCGGTGTGAATCCTGCGATGCGCGAGTTATACATCGAAACGAAGACTCACTGGTGGGAATCACTCAACCAGTCGAACCAGGAGGGAGCGAGCAAGATCATGACCAACAACATTCAGGTCACGATCTATACCTTCGCCTTCGGCGCGACACTCGGCATCGGGACGCTTTTCTATCTCGCTTTCAACGGCGCCAACATCGCTTCCGTACTTGCACTGACTTATCGAGCCGGCTTCGGAAATGACCTCGTCACGTTCATGGTCGGTCACGGCGTCATCGAGCTGTCGTGCATTTTCATTGCCGGCGGTGCAGGACTGCTAATCGGCAGCGCGATGATCATGCCGGGAGATCTCACGCGCGCCGACGCGTTGCGCATTCGCGGCATGGAAGCGGTGCGTTTGATGCTGGGTGTGGCGTGCTTGCTGGTGGTGGCGGGAACGATTGAGGGTTTTATTTCACCCGCTCCGATCGATCCGCGAATCAAGTACAGCATCGCTGCGATTACCGGTCTCGCGTTGTACGGTTATCTTCTCTTTGTCGGTCACGAGCCAGCGCAAGCGCAAGAATCAAAGTAGCCCGCGTTCCTTCACTCGCAAATACATTTCCAGCAACGCGGGCGCCAAGGCCGCCGCGGTTACATCGAGTGCCAACCCGCCCACGGATTCAACCATCCGTAGCGCGGCCTCACGATGATGAATGATCTCTTCCGCGACTGACTGCGTAAACAGATCTCGCACCGATTCCGGCACTCCTTGCACTACAGCTTTCAGATCCCGGTCTGCGATCGTTACAACCAGTGGCAGATGACGAGGCCGGAGCAGACTCAACGAGGTCAGTAATTCTTTTGAACCTTCTTCGTCCACGAGATCCGTCAACAAAACCACGAGCGAGCGCCGTTTGCTGTTGGCGGCGATGAATTCGAACGCGTGAGGATAAGAAGGCTCGATCATCTCGGGCTCCACTGCGTAGAGAGCTTCGAGTGCGGCATCGATGTGATCGCGGCCGCGATTAGGCGGCAAAAAGCTTTTTATTCTGCGACCAAACACGACCAGACCGGCGTTGTCACCAGCTCGTGCGGCCGCCGAAAAGAGCGCAAGCGTTGCGTGCACGGCGGAGTCGAGTTTCGTCTCTTGTTCGATGCGGGCGGTCATGAGGCGGCCGGCATCGAGTGCAACGAGGATCGTTTGATCGCGTTCAATCTGATACTGCCGCGTGGTGAGCTTTCCGCGCCGGGCCGTGGCGGTCCATGAGATGTGACGCAGTTCGTCGCCGCGAACGTAATCGCGCATCGATTCAAACTCTCGTCCCTCACCGCGCCAGGAAGTTTTTCGATGAGAGGAAACGAGGGAGCGCGCGCCGAGTGCTTTTAGTTCCGCTTCGCGGGCGCGGCGCAGGTTTGGATAGACCTTCACAGCCACGGGCTCGGCGCCACGCACCTCGCACCAAACGAGGTTGAGCCGAGAACGAAAGCGCAACGCGGCATAACCAAACTCAAATCGTCCGCGGCGCGGTGGGGTCAGACCATAAATCAGTGTGGCCGTGCCGTGAGGTTCGAGACGCACCTCGCCTTCGCGCTCGGCTTTGAGAATCATCTGGGGCGGATACTCGTCCTTTATTTTCAGCGAGACCAGGCGATTGGAAGCGTTTTGAATGTGGACTCTCACTTCCGTTTCCGCGCCCATTGCGAAACGACCGCCAAACTCTCGCGAGACCTGAAAACCTTTCGGTAGCTGACTTAGTTGCCAATCAATGATTGCGGCAAAGATGAGCAGGAGGTCGTAGGCAAGTGCGATCCATGCTAACCATGGCCATTGCCACGAAAGCGAGAGGGGGATAAAGGCAAGGGCCGCGAGAACGTAGAAGAATTTAGTGAAGACGAAGCGCAAAGTATTCGACGATTTAATCAGCTCTTTTTGTTGGTGGCGATGTACTCTTTAAGCTTGTTTCGATCGGGATAGTTCGGATTCTTTTTCAAATACTCTTCGTATTCAATCGCTGCTTTACCTTTCATTCCGGCTGCATTGTAAAGCCATCCCAGCCGTAAGTGAGCTTCGGGGCGTCCCAGCTTCGCGGCTTCGTTGAGGTATGGAATCGCCTTCGAACCTTTCCTGAGCTGCAAGTAACACTCGCCCAATAACAGGTTTGCGTCACCGGATGTAGGTTGGAGTTCGATCGCTTTCGTCAGCGGTTCAACTGCTTCTTCGTATTTCTTTTGCGACGAACGTACGCGGCCTAGATTCAATTGCGCACGAGGCGAGGTCGGATGGACTTCGATCGCTTTCAGATATGCTCCTTCAGCATCGTCGAGTTTCTGGTCGGCGAAGTAAAGAGTGCCGAGCGCCGTCCATGCCTGAAAGTCGTTTTTATCTGTTTCGACAATCTGCTTGAGTAAATCAGCGGCCTGGTCGAATTTCTTCTTGCCAACCAACTCTTCTGCTTTCTGAAAGAGTGATCTGGTTGCGGCTGGACGGTCATAAATATCCGCCGCCGAGATTACGCCGCTCGCAGGCTGGGACGACGTGCCGGGATGCCAGCGAAATTCGAGATCGTATTGATTTCCATAAGGGCTATTGCTGAGTAGTGTCCGGATCGTAATCTGTTGGACCCGTCCAATCTCCTTGCCGTTTACCTCGATGACTATTTCGTAATCACCGGGGATGAGGTTGTTGAAGCGATAACGGCCACGACTCGATACAGTCTGACGCCCGACCTCGCCATCAGGAGCACGACGAAGAATCAGGGTGACCTCTTGCGGCACCACGGTGTTATCTTCACCGGTTACACGCACATCGCCGAAGAGCGTTTGTCCGCCCTGAGCGAAGGCCGTGCCGGACAAGACAACGAGAATAACCAGCAGCGACAAGAAGGTCAGCCGGCGTCTCAGCATGATTCTTCTCCATAAAAAAGGGCTCCCACTTTCGCAGGAGCCCGTAAAGTCAAAGACGTAAATCAGGCTAGAAGCTGTAACGGAACGCAAACTGCATTTCGCGCGGATTGCTAGCCGATGTAGTGATGGTGCCGAAGGTGGTACCAGTGATACCTACTGCCGGCAGGCCAAAACTGTTATGGTTGAAAAGGTTGAACGACTCCCAACGTATCTGCAACTGATGATGCTCTGACCAAGGCATCTGGAAGTTCTTCAACAACGCAGTGTCGAGATTCCAGAAACCAGGGCCACGGAAAATATTTCGGTTGCCGATTTCACCGTGGTGCGGGAACCGAATCACGCCTGCCGTTGGACTGGACGGATTGAAGACCACCGTCGGATCCGCAAAGAACTGGATTGTTCCATTGCTGGCATCGTGAATACTTCCCTGAAGAGCCGCAGTGTTGTTGCTATTGTAAGCCGCCGGGCTGTTGAAGTTGAAGCCCACCGGGAAAGCGGTCGTTGTGGTGCCGAACGGCAGTCCACTGCGAGCAGTGAAGATGCCTGACACTTCCCAACCACCGATGATCTGGTTGGCCCAACCCGGAACGCCGCTGCCGAACATCCGTCCGCGACCAAACGGCAATTCGTAAATGAAGTTTGCATTGACGAGGTGCCGGATGTCGAAGTCAGAGTTGCCACGGCAGACGCGGAGGTTACGCAGGTCGCAAACCAGACCGCCAACCACGGTGTTCACAACACTTGATCCGTTGTCGATTGAGTGGGACCAGGTGTAGTTGAAGTCGAACTGCAAGCCGTGCGAGAAGCGTTTCCGCAAACTCACCAGCAAGCCATCGTAGCTGGAGGCTCCCTGATTTGAAATGTAGATGTTGCTGCCGAACTGCGCCGACATACCAACGTTGGAATTAAGCAAGCCATTGGCGAAGAGCAGTTGAACTGCGTCGGACGTATCTCCGCGAAGTACGAGCTGTCTTAGCGTTCCGTTGCTGGCCATGAGAACCGTTCCGCCTGGGAACATCTGGTTCTCAAACCAGGGTTGCGCGGTAACCGCACCACCGGCGACGCCAGCCTGAACCTGAGCTTGCAGTGCGTTAAACGCAGCGATCATGCCCTGACCGGACGCAGGATCTTTGAAGTCGAGAATCTGCGCTACGTCAGCCTGCGAAAACAGCTTTCTTCCCTGCCGGCCTACGTACGTGGCTTCGAGAATGAAATTGCCTGGTATTTCGCGCTGGAATCCAAAGCTATACTGGATCGCGTACGGAATGCGGAATCTCTGATCCACTGCGTAGTTGAACTCACCGGTTCCCAGACCGAACGGCACGCCGCCATCGACGAATGGAGTGAACGGGTG
Source organism: Pyrinomonadaceae bacterium (assembly GCA_036506775.1). Lineage (GTDB taxonomy): Bacteria > Acidobacteriota > Blastocatellia > Pyrinomonadales > Pyrinomonadaceae > PSRF01. The sequence continues at coordinate 6,893 of DASXRE010000280.1, forward strand.
CGTGATTGTCGGCGCCACGTTCTGCACTGGCAGAGTGGTGATGCTCGTAAAGCGCGGGTTGTTAATCAACGCTGCCGTCGGATTCAGGGCCGGGAATTGGGTCGTTGCTGAGTTATCGAACAGGTACGAGACCTGATCCTGAATGAAGGTAATGGCGCCGCCTGGACGATCGTAAACAACTGAACCGCCACCGCGGATCACTGTTCGATTATCGCCGAAGATCTTGCCAAAAACCCCGCCCTTGAACGCCGGCGTGTAAGCAAAGCCAAAACGCGGCGCGAAGTTATTCAGGTCGGTTTCGTAGAGTGAACGAGCGTTGTTGGCCTTGCCAATGAGATCGTAACGGAGGAGTGGCTCAGCAGTATCGCCCGCAATTCCGGCAGCGTTATTTCGCTGGCGGAGATCGAACAATTGCCGCATGTCAACATCCTGAGCAGCCTGGAATCCGTTCTTCTCATATGGAGCCGGATAAAGGTGCCAACGAACACCGAAATTGAGCGTCAGGTTATTTCGCACTCTCCAGTTGTCCTGGACGTAAAGTTCGGTTTCATCGTAGCGATAGTCGCGATGCTTTCCGGTTCCGGGAGCAAACGCGGTACCGCTTGGGTCATAGTTGAAGTTGGTAGCGATCTGAGCGTAGCGTCCGAGAATAAATGTGAACGCCGAGTCGTAGTTGCCACTGCGCGTCGTACCACTGCCGATCGTAGCCGGACGGAGGGACGGATCAAGCGCAGTCAGCAAACCGCCGAGACCAACTGTTGGGAAATTAAAGTCATTGACCAAGCCCGTTTTCGAATCGATTGGCTTGAGGGAGCCACCGAATTCGAATGAGTGGGTTCCCCTGGTCCAGGTCACGTCATCGCGAATCGTAGGCGTCAGCACAAATCTATCCTGCTCGCTGATGCTGGCGAACGGCGCGGTCAAGCCCGCTCCAAAAGTGAAGGAGTTCGGGAAGGCCGGCGCGAAGTTGTTCGGGAACAGCAATCCTGAGCGCGCTACACCGACAGTTATCTGGTTCACAAGAGTCGGAGTGGCAGTCCAGGTGTGACCAACAACCCAAGTGTAGTCCTTAACGATGATTTGAGCCGTCTCCGGGTCGCCGGGGAATTGCGCGGCTACGGAGTTGACGGTGTCTGTTTGCACGCGACGAGCGATATTGAAACGGCCGAAGAATCTCTGCTTCGAAGTGGCGTTCCAGTCAATGCGCGTCGTGTAGGTATTGTCTTTACGTTGCGAAGGAGCGTTGAACCTGAAGCCGCCGGTATTGATTCCATCACCGGCTGTCAGGTCGTTCGCGTGTGGATAGCGGCTATTGATGAAGCTCAATAAACCCGAGCTTGCGCCAACATGCAGCGGATCGAGAGCAGCAACCTGAGCCGGAGTCAGAACCGTGATGCACGATGGTGTGGTGTTCAACCTTGCACTGGTAGCGCATCCGGCGGTGTTGTTAAGAAAGCCAACGCTGCCATTGCGAAAATGGTCCAGCGGAACAACTCGCAAGTAGGAGATGCCCTGGGCGTCGCGGCGTCCTTCGTAGTCAAAGAAGAAGAACATCGTGTCCTTAATGATTGGACCGCCAATACTGCCGCCGAACTGATTACGCGTCAATTGCGGCCGTGCGACACCGGCACGATTGTTGAAGAAGCTGTTGGCTGCGGTAGCGGCAGTGCGATTGTATTCACGCACGTTGCCGTGGAAGTCGTTGGTACCACTCTTGGTCACCAACTCCACCTGGCCGCCGCTGCTTCTTCCGTCAGAAGCACCGGGGTTGGTTGAAACAGCACGGAACTCCTGAATCGCATCGATCGGAGCATTACCAACGGTCGCGGCGAACTGGCCCGTAGCCTGATCGTTCGCGTCGATGCCGTCGACGGTAATGTTGCCCTGGTCAGCGCGTGAACCAGTAACTGAACCGACGCGGTTCGTTGTGGTCGTACCTACGTTATTTCCGACTACGCCGGGTTGCAAACCGATCAGCGCAGCAGGCGAATTTCGAATCTGAATGGGAAGCTCTTTAAGTCTTCGTTCTCCGATAACGTTTCCGACGCTCGCGTCGGTGGTGTTCAAGGTAACTTCATTGGAGGCCGTCACCACTACGGTGCCGGAAACCTCGCCGATAGTCATTTCAGCGTTGTGTGTTTCCACATTGCCAACGCCGAGTGCGACGTCATTGATTACCAGAGTTTGAAAACCAGGAGCGGTAAAGGTGAGCTTGTAGCCTTGTCCCGGCGCCACCTTGGGGAAGCTGTACACGCCTTGATCGTTGGTCTTGGTCGTGAGTTCAGCGCCGGTTTTTGGATCGGTCAGTTTTACATCAGCACCGGCAATGACAGCGCCGTTGCTATCTCTAACTGTTCCCGTCACACCTGCGGTACTCTGAGCCGCTGCCGTACCAGCGGAGAAGCAGAGAGTCAGGGTCGCAAGCATGAAGGTAAAAAGCAATTTCTTCATTTGGGCTCCTTCCCGAAACTTTGTTGGAGGCACTTCTCAAAGCCGCCCCTCGAGATTTCAGGCCAGCTTTAGAAGTCGTGATCGATCTCACACCTGTTAGGAAACCGTGAGATGAATGTTAGTACCATGGGGAGACAACGCACCGCGGGTGTCTTATGCAAGGAATGTTCCCTTCTCCGGTTTTTTGAAGAGTGATCGGAAATACCTGCGTGAGAGAGCGAAAGGGTGTCGTTGGCAGTATGTCAGCCATCCAAAAAACAAAAGTATTTTTCAAAATCTCAAATTCCGCAAAGCCTTTGCCGGTTCACATTTACGTATGAGGTCTCGCCTTTTTTGAACGAGATTGGAGATCACTTCGGAGTTCAGCGAGGCACCTCGGCCGACCCCAGAATGTCGCTGATCACTGCGTCCGGCGTCACTCCGTCAAGCTCAGCCTCAGCTCTCAGCGTCAGGCGGTGACGGAGCACCGGGAATGCGACGTCACGCACATCGTCAGGAGTCACAAACTCACGACCACGAACTGCGGCCAGAGCCTTCGAGCACAAGAGCAACGCAACCGAAGCGCGCGGGCTCGCTCCGTAATGCACGAATGAATGGGCACGCGTACGCCGCACCAGATCGACGGCATAGTGCTGCACGCCCGGTTCCATTCGCGCGCGCGCAACTTCCGCCCGGCAATGAATGATCGCACTCGGATCGCCGAGTGGTTCAATGTCAACCTGATCGAGCCGCTTGGCATTAAAGCCTCCATCCCATCGGGCAATTACTTCGCGTTCATCTTCCTCCGCTGGATAACTCAACAGAATCTTCAACTGGAAACGATCTAGTTGCGCCTCGGGCAACGGATACGTTCCCTCGTATTCAATCGGATTCTCAGTTGCGAGTACGGTGAAGATCGGGGACAACGGATACGCATCGCCATCGATCGTCACCTGGCGTTCTTCCATCGCCTCGAGCAAAGCGGCTTGCGTCTTTGGCGGTGTGCGGTTGATTTCGTCGGCGAGCAGAATGTCAGTAAAGATTGGGCCACGCCGCAAATTAAAAGTTGAGTTCGCGATATTGAAAACATTCGTGCCGGTGATATCCGATGGCATCAGGTCTGGAGTGAACTGAATTCGACTGAAGCCGGCGTTGATGATTCGCGAAAGGGTTTTTACCGTCAGAGTTTTTGCTGTGCCGGGAACGCCTTCGATCAGAGCGTGACCGTCCGCAAGCAACACGATCAGGATCTGTTCGATAGGATCGTCCTGACCGACAATGACTTTTCGCAACTCATTTTTTATGTGGGCGACGGTTGAGGAGACCAGTTCAGACATTCGTTAGTAGTTGACCTCGTTTCGTCAGATGTTTTCCGCTGCTTGCCGTGCGTCACGCGAACGCATTCGCAAACCCAGTCTTCTTTCCAGCTCACGCAATCGTTTGACGAGATCTACTGCCTGTCGCCAGTTGATTGGTTGACCATTAATTACTTCTTCACATTGCCGCATCAAAGTTTCGAGTTGATGCTTTTCGATCTTCGACCGTGCGGCAATGCGCGCGGCGATTTCGGAGCGCGAACTGTTGTAATTCACGCCGGCGTATCGCGCCAACACTCGACGCGTGCGCGAATAGATGTTTTCGATCGCCAGGTCGAAGGCTCGCGAACGTTCCTGCAGTTCAGCCATCGAAGCAACAAATTCCAGACTCGAGCGCCGATCAACTTGCCGCAACGGCAAGGGACGGGCGAACCGTCGCGCGTTGGTCCAAAGAATCAAGAGCACCAAAAGCAGAACCTGGCCCGCAATCGCCAGCACCGGCGTGCCCGAAAAGTAATTGGCGAAGGCGTTGCCGGTGACGCCGCGGCCCTGATGATACTCGTCAAAGGCAATCAGGCCGTCGGAAGTAGTGAGCGCATTGATCGCGAGCTGCAAGTTGTCTTTGGTGCCGATGCCGCGATTGGCGACGATATAAGGATCGCTGAGCACGATTACCCGGCCTCGTCCGTATGCGTAATCAATCACTAACGCTCCGTTTCGATCAGCGATGTTCACGACCGGAGCCGGTGAAACTTCAGGCTCGTCTGGCGGTCCAACAATACTCGGAGTTTCGTTCCCATCTGCCTCCTCTACCTCTTTGTGCTGACCAACCGTGATCGTCAGCCGTCCCGCAAATCGCGAAGGCATCACCGATTCGATGTGGTGCGTCAAACGCGTCGGTTGGACGGCAGTAAATGCTTCGACGTCTTTCGTCATCTCACTCGCATCGCCTGGGTCGATGTCAAATGCCGGAAACTCGAGCATCCTCGAACTGATGGTCCAGTCGCCGGCCTTTGGTAACAGGCGAACATCCGGAGCGCGATCGATCAAAACGAAACAGCCGCCCAGCAGGATCCATTGGCGCAAGGCCTCGGTTTGTTCGTCATTGAATGGCAATTGAGTGGAGCCGATAACCACGAAAGTCGCGACGCTGTTTCCCGTTTTTCCCAACAACTTTTCTGGCGCTTCCCGCCAGCGCATGACTTTGTAACCCGACTCGTTCAGAAAATCGTGTAACGCGCGCGTACCGGTTGGGCCGGAATGATAGGTAGAGCGATTGGGCAGAATTTCCGAATCCTGAAGTTTTTCTTTTTTGACATAGGTGACGGTGTTGATGATAACGAGCGCGCCGATAATCACGATGAAGGTCAGAATAATGGTAAGTCGCTGGCGCATCGTAAATCAGATTTGAGTTTGCAAGGCCGTCTGGTAACGCGAGCGGAAACTCTGCCAATCGTTTTCCGTCGCATCTACAAACCCGTACCAGTGTCGTTCGAAACTGTCGGTCAGCGCGCCCATCGTCGGGTGGAGCAGGGGAATGTTTCTGACTGCATTCAGGTAATCGCGATTGGTTTTGTGCTGCGCAAGCGTGAGCACCTTGCGATCGCCTAATTCAACCAGCAATGCGATGTAGGCTTTGCGAATCGCAGCTCGAATATCTCCGCGCCGCGCCAGAGCTTCTGCTTCGGATAACAAGTCAGTCGCAGTCTCTTCCGGTTCCAGTCGTTCACCGAGGACAATGCGTGGCTCACGTTTTTTGGGCGCGCGCCGCCGTTTATTACTGCTGAACCTCCGCAACAAGATCCTCAAGACGTAAAAGATGACGATTGAAGCAACGATCACGACGAGCGCTTGTGCGAGAGTCGTCAGCCAGCCTGGGCCGCCACGCCGCACCTGCATGCGTTTAGGCAACAACTCCTGAAGCCAGCGAATGAAGTCCTCAAGCAGCCGGCCAAGCGCGTTTTGACCTCTCGCTTCTGTTGCATATTCAGGCCGCGACAGAATGCTCTCGAGCTTCTCTCTTGAGTGCGCTTTAGTTTCAGCCGGTGTCGCCAGTCGTTGTTCGTACCCGACTCGCTCTTCAATCGCTTTAAGCCGCTCGATGAGGTGGGAAAGTTTTGACGCTCTTTCTTCGGGCGTTGAGGTTTGGAGATCCTTTAGCGCGAGCTGTACCCAGGAGTTATCAACATTGCAAGCCTCATCGCTTGCCTGCACAGATTCATGCTCCGGCAACGCCGCTGTAACCGTGGTAATTGTCTGCTCGAACTGGTAACGATAGTACTCGGGATGGTCCGCTTCGTTGATTTGCTGCAAACTCTGGAGCGCTTTGACAGCGTTTTGCAACTGGTGCTGATAGTCCGCAGCTGAAATCGTGTCGGCGCGCACGACGACGGGAACAAGCAAGACCAGCGCAACCGACAGAAGACGAAAGAAGCGGTTTCTTTCTGTTTGGATCTCAGGCATCACTGCAATCAAGTGAGATTCAAAATACTACCTGACGACCTCGGTTGCGGAGGTGCTGGTGGAGCCTGTTTGCCCGAGATTGACGAGAGAGCAGTTCCCAACGGCGATGAGACATTCACGTCAGGCAACTCACCAAGCTGCCGCGCAGCCATCAACTCGATATCGTAACCTTCGTGCCGCACTCGCTCGTCGACATAGAGTAGAGATAAACCGAGCATCCAAACCGGAGTTAAAAGAATTGAGCTCAGCGGACCCAGTACACTATAAGCAATCGAATACCACGCGGGCCACTGGGTTGAGTCCATTGGATTAATGCCGCTGAGATAACCATACCAGCCGAGCGGAACCAGCAGCACCATGACTGCGGAGTAAGTGGCAAAAGTTGTGAACAATGTCGTTGCCATCAGACGGCGCACATTGCCACGCGCCAACGAAAAACTACGGCTGAATGCTTCGAACACGCCCTTGCCTTCAACCAGCATCACCTGTGGGACGTACGCAACCCGGCCAACGATGAAAAAGAAGAGCCACATACCGACTGCCACTGCGAGTAACACTGCAAGAATCGCTACCACAACTGTCAGCCAGTTGGCGATCAGCGTTGTGAGAAAGACCAACAGCATCGCCATCAGCAGAACCAGGTACGAAGCTATCCAAACGACGCTGATGGAAATAGTGATCCAGAGCAATACCAGAAATGACGCACCGAGCAGGCCCCAAAAACGAGCACGCACGGCCGCGTAGGTTGCACGCGCCGTCACGGGTTCGTTGCGGAGCAAATGGGCCACGAGCGTTCGTGTTGCTCCGCCCATCACCACCAGAGTGAGCAGATAACCTCCCACCATGACGCAGAACGAAACGACACTGAGCAGTGTGAAGAGAAATAGATCCGTAGTTTCTGGCGTAGTAAATACAGTTCGAACACAAATCGTAAGCACGATCCAACCCGCGGCCGCGATGATGACTGGAGGCGCGGCCGTTCTAATCAGGACAAACAGATGCCGGCGATACAACCTGACCGCGCGATCAATCAGATCGCCCGCACCGAGAGGCGCAAGAGGAAGTTGGTTTGGAGACAGCGCGGTGGACATCGAATCGTCTGGGATAAAGGCCTGACAGGTTCCTCGCGGGAAGTATAAGGGCCACTCAAGCAAAACGCATAAAAAAAAGGAGCGACGCTTGTGCGGCGTCGCTCCTCGCGGATTTCACGCGGGGTTGAATTACCACGTGACCTTGAACTGAAAGTGGATAATGCGTGGGTTTCCACTTTGGGCGGTGATGCGTCCGAAGCTGGTCGAGTCGAAGTTTTGAGTGTTGTAGATGAAGTTCGGATTGTTCAGGATGTTCAGGAACGTCGTCTTCAGCTCACCCTTGACTTTTTCAGTAATCGGAATGCGCTTCACTAGACTCGCGTCAATGTTGAAGTAATTCGGACCATTGAGCGAGTTGATGGGGAAGTTGCCAAACAAGCCCGGTGCCGGCGCGGCAAGTATGCCAGGCTTGATCTGCGAACTCACGAACGCACCCGTCGTCGGATTCGTCACGATGTTCAGGATGCTCGGGTCAATGAAGTAGACGCCGGTTGGAGTCTTGAAGATGCCTATGTGCTTCTTGAACTCCTCAAAGCTCATGCCAACAAGGTCCGCCGGATTATTACCAGCGTTGAAATTGTTGACCGTTGAGCGGTTGGAAGCCACGTAGAAGGGCGGTCTGGTCTGCCAGACGACGATGGAGCCAACCGTCCAACCACCGAGAATGCGATCAACGACTCCGTTTGTATCGCTCAAGTAGCGACGACCTCTGCCGAACGGCAGATCGTAAAGCGAGTTGAACACGAAGCGATGAGTTTGGTCCTGATTCGAACGAGCGTAATCCAAACTCTTATCTCTCAGTGTTCGGAACGAAGTGAGATCGTTCTGGTTGTTGCCCAGCGCATCTCTCGCGTCCCCCAACGCCTTACTGAAGGTGTAATCGGCGCTGAACTGCAACCCGGCTGAGAATCTCCGGCGAAACTCCAATTGCAGCGAGTTGTAGTTGGACATCGAGTCATTGCCCAACAACGTGATGCCGGCGGCGTTTGGATTCGCGACGAAGAAATTCGCCGGAATGCCTAGTGCGGCGTTCTCACGATTTAGCCTGAAGGTCGTGGAGAACGCCAAATTGTTGGCCAAAGCTCCGACGTTATTTAGATTGAGGTTACTGATATTGGTCGCGTTGGCGAACTGCCCCGCGATTGTTTGTCCCGCCGGAAGCCCAGCTTGATTGAAGAACGCGCTGAAGACTGGTAGCGCAACGCAAGTCGGGCAAGCAGCAGTGCCGGCAGTTCCATTAGGCGCGAAGCTGGTCCCGCCGCGGGCGGCCAGGTTCTTTTGCGCGTTCAGGAATTCTTTCAGGAACCCATTCTCGTAGATGTTTATTTCGTTGAAGTTATTCGCGCGCCACACCTTTACTGCGTGGTTGGCGACATAGCGAATTTCAAAAGCCATGTTGGGAGTAATTTCGCGCTCGTAACCAAACGACCACTGCTGCACGTACGGAATCGCCAGATTGGGATTAATTGCCCACAAGGCGTTGTTTGGATTCGCCAGGAAGTTCTGACGATCGGTGATGGGCATCACGAAGGGCACGGACGGCAGCGCAACGCCTCCTGATGTGAGCACGCCTTGAGGTGTGGTATCGGCAGCAGTCTGGATTAGGCCCGGGTTGGTGGTACCAGTACCCAGTGCATTGCTGATGACAGTAAAGCCGTCATGCAGGTAGCTGATTGAATAGCCGCCGCGAAAAGAGCTTGTTCCGGTTGGTCCAAACACCTTGGCGAGGAAGCCGCTCTTGAAATCGGGGGAGTAAGCAAACCCGAAGAACGGAGCGAAGTTATTCCAATCGTTGTTGTATAAACCCCTGCCCGTGTCGCCGCTGACGAAATCAAGCGTCGCTTTCGCGGGCGCCGCGCCGGCAGGTGCATTCGGGGTGAAAAGGTTTTGCGCTGAACCAGTGATACCAAAGATGTCCTGCGGATTGGTGACCTGAATGGCCAATCCGTTCGGAATCGTCGGCACTCCCTGGTAGTCCCAACGCAGGCCGAGGTTTAGAGACAGATTAGATCTCGCACGCCATTGATCCTGGACGTACAGCGCGAGGTCACGTTGCTTGAATATTCTTGAGCGCGTTGCTCCCGGCACGAAACCGGAAGTCGGATTCGTCACGTTAAGCGTGCGCGAGGCGGAGCCTAGCAGACCGACGAGGTCTGCATAGACGTTCTGCGCGCGAGTGACGATGGCAGATCCGGTTGCACCGGACGGCAGGAATGGGAAGTCCGACGAGGTGATGCCGTTATCGTTTCTGGAGTTGCTACCCAGAGTGATGTTGGGCTGAATGCCTGCATCATTGAACGTATCGGCAAAGAGTTGCTGCATATCGGCGCCTAAGCGGAATATATGCATTCCCTTAGGTATGGCCATGTTGTCGATGAACTGGTTGACTTGGGTGTTACGTCCCTGGCTCATGAACGTGTTGTCGAAGTTCGTCACCGAAGCAAACGTCGTAAAGAACGGATTGGCTGGAGCGGAAGATCGTAGGAAACCTACCGGCGCCCATTGCCTCCCGTATCTAAATTCATTCGTGACGTTACCGAAAGTCGAGTGCAAGGCTGCCGTTACCAGCCATCTGGTAGACGACTGGAACGCGTCGATGCCGCCTGGGAACGGCGCTTCGAGCCCGTTGAACGTGTCCGGGGTCAGAAGGAATTTCGCCTTATTGAACACGAACTCGACTTTATGAGAACCCAATTTGGAATTCTCAACAACCACGTGATCGTAACGAAACACGTACTTGTCGCTCGGGTCTGTCCCGGTAACGTTAAAGCGAAAGCCCGCCGTGTTGAAGCTGTCGCCCACGAGCGTGTTGTTGGACAGTGGCATCGCATTGAGCTGGGCGAGCGTAACCGGATTCAAGACTGTAAAGCTGGGGTTACCGGCGGTCAGCAAGTTCACTGACTGAGTCGCACCATTCGAACCGGTGTAGCGGAAAACGCCGGTCCGGGCGATATCTGTCAGCACGGTGCGGTTTCGCGTCACGGAGAAGTTCTCGCGGAAACCTTCGTACGAGAAAAACCAGAACGCGCGATCGTGTCCGTTCCAAATCGCTGGACCACCTTCACCAAATCTGGGAAGGAGCATCGGACCGCCGACATCAAATCCAAAGAAATGTTGGTTCTGCCGCGTTCTCTTTGTGCCGGTTAGATTGTTGAAGAAGGTGTTCGCCTGGAAGTAGTCGTTAATGTTTTGATAGAACACATCGCCATGAAAATCGTTGGTGCCTCCGCGGGTTACAAGTCGAACCTGGCCGACACCGCGGCCCGAACCGGAGTCGATTGTGCCGGTGGTGATGCTGAACTCACTCGTCGAATTCAGTGAAGGCGCGCTGATGGCGAAGAGTGAGCTTGTCTTCACGAAGTTGTCCATCGCGTTGATGCCGTCCTGCGTTAGGTTAACGGAGGTCTGGCGCAGACCGCTGATGGATGAACCGCGGTTGTCAGTTCCAGTAACTGCCACACCGGGCTGCAAGCCTGCCAGGTCGAGTGGATTTCTCGCCGGCAGCGGAAGATCCTGAACCTGACGAGTGTTGATGACGCTCGTCAGCGTTGGGCTGGTTGAGTTAACAATGTCCTGGGTTGCGGTTACGGTTACCTGTTCTGTGACCGAACCAACCTCCAGCACGAGAGTGGTGCGCGAGGTTACACCGACTTCGATCACCAAATCGGTCGCGAGTGCCTTCTTGAAGTTGGTGGCTTCAACCGCAACGGAATATCTTCCTGGCGGCACTTGCGGGAATACAAACTCGCCTTGGTCGTTTGTGGTCGTGCGAGTATCAATCCTTGTCTCACTGTTCGTGAGAGTGACAGTGGCGCCTGCGACGATAGCGCCCTGAGGATCGGTAACGACGCCCGTCAGGGACCCCGTCGTACTTTGTCCCATAACGGGTAGAGCGAGCCAGCAGGTCAGAGCTAACGCGACGGCCACCAGAGATAGGCGGTAGGCGACCGGTCGAGTAGCTGAGAGAGTGCGTGGCGAAAAAAGAAATCTCCTCATTTTGGCTCCTCCGGATTCCGCGTGTTGTAGTAGTTACTGCTGAGGGTAAAATTTTGCGTGACTAACCAAAAACAACGGCAGCAAAAGATATGCCGCCGTCTTGCGCTACGCGATTGCGAATTTGCTTGGACTTACGTCTCCCACTCCCGCTCGCCTATATATAAAAATGGATCGCCCTCCGAATGTTTGGAGAATGCCGCGGGATTTCGTGCGTTGAGCTACTGAACTTCAAAGCGCATCTGCTCGGAGGCGCTTGTCTTGCCCGCCCGATCAATGGCGGTAACGGTGAGAGTGTAGCGGCCGGCAGCGAGGCCTCTCAGTGGTACCTCGGTGGCATACGGGAGGCGCTGCTGATCCTGTCCGGGCTGGGTGGCAATCTGCTTGACGCCGGTCGTGAGAACCGGTTGGTTGTTGCGCAGCACCTGCACCTGGATGGCTACATCCGCCATGCGATCGGCCGGCGCGTGAATCGCGTTGTAAACGAAAACGAGGCAGCGCAAGAACGAGTCGCGCTTGAAACGACGCGGGATGTTCAACGGAGTTTGATCTGAAAACAGTCGACCGACACCGATGGGTGCGGAGTTCGACGCCGCACGTTCGCCCACAACGATGCTGCTAAGTGTAAGCTTCTTCGCAGACAGATCAGGAATCTGGATCCACGACTTCGCCGTGCCGACTCTGCCCGATAGTGCATCACGCGCCGCCACACGAACCTGATACAGCCCGGGCCGTGGAAAAAAGTTGTGCGTGTAAGTCAGCTTTCGTCCATCACTCTTCAACGCATCTGTGAGCGTAACCTTCTGACCAAACGTGCTGGTTGATTTGCCTTCCTGATCGAATACGGCTCCGGCAAAATCAACGCTCGGTGGAAGCTTTCCGTCATTAGCATCCGATGACAAGACCTCGGTCGGAATCTCCATCAAGACACTCAACGACGGACCTTTGTCAGGCGTATCGACATAGCTAAGCGCCATCGAAACGGGAATCTCGCGCGCAGGACTCGTCTCGACTAGTGCCTCCTGCAATCGCGCTTCAATCGATTGCGTTTTCTGCGATTCCTTGCGATTCGCGCTCTTCGGCGCAGTATCGACGTTGAAAGCTCCTTTGCGAAGCCGCACTATCAATTCGCGACGTCCGATCACCGCCACTTCCACCCGCCGATATTTATTGGGACTGTCGCCGGCGCGCTCGGGCGTCCATCCGAGCAGGTAATAGAACGACGTCTCTTTTAACCCGGTCTGCACCCCCGCATACAGATCGTTGCTGTTGAAGAGAGCGCGGCCGCCGCTGTCCTGAGCAAGTGAATTGAGTGGATCCTGAAAGGCAAAAACTTCGCCCTGACTCGAGCGCAGCAGACGTCCACTGGGATCCGAACCTGATCGATCGTCGAGCAATGTTGTACCCAAACCACGAGCATCGATTGAGTAGATCACAACACCGGAACGCGCTGCATTCGATCCAAGCGATCGAATGGCGTTGCTCATGTCTGTGTAGTTTGAGTTAACGAGAAATCCGTCCGAGATGAAAAAGAGTATTTTGCGTCCCGGTACGTTCGCGGAGTCGCGGATTAAATGGTCGAGCGACTGCAAACTCTTCAACACCCATTGCGACGACTGGCGCATGACGTCCGACGCGCGTGCGCGCACTAAATCAGTCGCAACGGGGCGCGTCATCAGCCGGTTCTGTTTGATCACCTCATCCACGAAGTAGTTGAGCGTGTCAGTGTCTCCGCGATCAATTTGAAAAGCCTGATACGCGCTGATCGGAGGAACACCGAAATCCTTTCCGCTCCTGTGATACGGCGTCAGCAGTTCAGCGGCGCGACGCAAGACAGTCTTGTTGTCCGTCAGTTGCTGGAAGAACCCGACTCTTCCGCTGGCGCTGACGATTTGCGCCTCGTCGTTTTCCGTTTGCTCGAATTCGATGAACTTCGAGATCAACTGGCGCGCTTGCTGGATGCTTGTTGGCGAGAGATGTATGTCATCGACGAAGAAGAGAACTTTGCGACCGTAACTTGGCGGCACGGTTTCTTTCGCGGTCCGGGAAGCGCGCGGTTGGCGAGACGCAAGCCACTGCTCTTCTTCTGATCCCGAGCCGGCTTCGACTCGTTCGAAAAATGTAATTGGTACGGGCTTGCCATCAATTCGCAGTTCGAAATTCTCTCGCGTCAGTCCGTCAACGAACTTTCCCTGCGAGTCAAAGACCATCACGTCGGTCTGGCGCAAGTCCGTGTAGATTCTGACTACGTCTTCGGATTGTTCAGGTGAGGGCTTCGGATTCGGCTGTGTTTGAGCCACAGCGACTAACGCAAACAACTGCAGACACAAGCACTGTATGAGGAAGCGGTTGATCATCAAACTTGCTCGGCCGACTATCATTCGAGCTAACGCGCTAGTATTCGAGCTGACCCCGATAAATCATCTCTGACAGCTTGAACGTCACATTGAGTTTGATTTCGTTATTCACCTCACTGACGAAGCGCACCGTGCCGCTATCGGCATTCAGAAACGGTTGCCCCTCGACGACCCGCGGAAAAATGAACTTGGCCCCGAGACGGTCGTTAATCGGCTCACGATACTGCGTCAGGTACAGTCGCTTACCATCTTTTCGTTCGAGATAAGTTTTGTTCTTCAGCGTGCCGATCGTGGCCGTTGCAAAGGCCTGAAGCGCCGGCCCGGAGAAGCGCCGGTCAGTCGCATCAAGATCTACAGCCACAATGATGAAACTGCTGAAGTCGCGATCTACAAATGCTTGCAGCCCGTCAAGAGTTTGCTGATCTACGTTTGTCTGCGCCAGCGACACCATCCTCATGAAAGCTTCACGCACGGGTTTGGCCGAAAGCAGACGGATACGATAATTGACCGTCACCGCCTGATTGACAGCGCCTTGACTGACACGACTCGCGTTAACCGACAGCCGATCCGCGCGAGTAGCAGCCGCCCCAGAACTTCCGGGCGTCGACGTCGGACTGTAGACCATCTCTGAAGTGTCCGTGTCGGTCTGCGTCTGTCCCCAAGCGGAGTGGTTCAGAATCTTGTCGGCTTGCTCTTTAGTCCATTCGGTCCACGGCTTATCTTGTGAGACGGCGACACTCACCAGCAGCATTACCATCGGAACAGCGAGAAGTAATCTTTTCATTGTTGGTTAATACTCCAGTTTGCCTTCGTAAAGCATGTCAGAGAGTTTGTACTTCGTGTTGAGCTTCATCTTCTCATTCAACTGAGCCACGAAGCGCACCGTGTCGTTTTCGCCGAGGAACGGCTGGCCATCGACGACGCGCGAAAAAACAAACTTCGCACCCATGCCATCTTCGACGGGAGCGCGATAATCTGACAGAAACAGTTTCTTGCCATCCTTGCGCTCGAGGTAGACGTTCTTCTGCAAGGCTTCGGTCGTAGCCGCGGTGAAAGCTCGCATCAACGGCATCGCCATTTTCTGATCACCAACCTCGATACCAACCGACACGACGATGTAGTCGGCGAAATCGCGATCGATAAACGCTTGCAACTGGCCGGTGAGAGCTTCGTCCGCCTGTCCTTTGGCCAACAACACCATGCGCGCGAAAGCGGCGCGCACCGGTTTAGCCGACAAGAAACGTACGTGATACTTCACGGTCCTCACCAGCTTCGCTTCACCAGAGTCGCCGGAGCGATTGATTTCGCGATCGGCCGCGCGTGGAGCGGCAACCTGCGTGATCGCACCTGAACTGCTGTTGCTCGTTTCATCGTCGCCTTCCGTTTGGGTTTGTCCCCACGCGGAGTCGTTCAGAGTTCTCTCGATGTCTTTTTTGGTCCACTCGGTCCACGGCTTTTGCTTTTGCGCCAAAGCTAAACTCACCAGCATGATCACCACCACACACGCTGACAAAACTTTCATTTACCTGGGCTCCTTGGTATTGCAAGTGAATTCACTGAAGGTAGAAAAGCGATCTGATCCGTGATCGGCCGCGATATCCCGACGCGCATAGTCAAGATGCAAGACAGACATCAACAAGGTCGCTCGATCGTCGACTAATCGCAGCGTCAAGTCGGTTGCGCCAATCTTTTCAGATAACAATTGCGAAAGCAGGTAATGACGGCAACCAAACGCCGGCACTTCACCCAAAGGTTTGCGAGCAATCAGGCCACGACCCGAAAAAATTTCGAGCACAGGATTGCCGGCGATACTTTTATCGTCGATGTTCAGCACCGCAACAAGCTCATCGCGCCGCATCTTTCCTGCTTCAGCCGTAACCGCTGCGCCCGCGACGATGTAATCAGTTGCCAGTCCGGCCCGTGATGGCGGCTTCTGGTAAGAACGCGCGGCAGCAAGTCCGGGTCGAAAGTGAGTAAAGGCAGTCGCGTTCCATTCGACCGCAGTCACTTCCACTTTCATAAGCGTGTGATTCGACAGGGGAGTGATGGCCAATGAAAGTCCACCGGAGAATCCTTTTGGCAGTTCCAGTCGCGCGCATTCAAACACACAACTCTGTTGGCCCGCCAGTTTTATTGCCCCGCGCTCGATCTGTTTCTCCGAAATTGATGAGGGAAGTTTCGACCCGTCTCCCGTTTGCCACGCCACCCGGCCGTTGTCGTCAGTGATGAACGGATTCAGCCAAAGAACTTCTTCAACGGGCGCGCCGGAGCTTAAGTGGAAGCGCGATTCGAGCGTGATGCCGCCAATTTTCTTCGAGCGAAACACGAGCGGCGTGTAGAGAATGTTCTGCGCTTTGAAACGTCCCGCATTGTCGAATGGAATTCGTGCTGGCGACGGGTTGTACGGCGGCTGATGGATCGGATGCTCAACGCTGAATTTTGCGCCCGCTGCCTGCTTGATAAAGAGATAACCAAAGTTCTTGACCGAGCCGCGGCGATTCGTGACTGCGATCGTTCCTCCGTTCGCTCCGCCATTCATCGTGTGGTTGCTAGAGCGGCCGCTGTCCGTGCGCGTGAACGCAGCTTTGAAATCGTGCACGTAATCACCGCGACGCAGATCGACGAGCGCAGACGAGTGTGGCTTCAGGTCGTAAGGAAGTTCCTGAAGCTTCGTTCCGAGTTGATCGTAAAGCGTGACCGCACCGGTACTAGGCTGATCGTAAGGATTGAAAATGCTGTAGAAGCCGTCGTACGCGGACAGCGGCGGAAACGGCATCGAGTAGAAGAAACTGTCGGGACGTTGCCACTCCAACGGATCGGGATTGGCATGCACGTTGGTGAACGAGTCTTTGCTCTTCCAGCGCACGAAAGCGGAACTGAAAAGATCGCTCGCGTGCGTGGGCGTTCGTGTTTTGGGCCGCAAACGAACTCTCATTCCGCCCCAGAAACTGGTGGTAGGTCCAACGAGTTCGCTAACCGGGATAACGGTTGTTTGCATCGCCCCGGCGGTTAACGCGCGCGCAACTCCGTTTGCGCCAAAAGGTCGTCCTTCGGCGTCGTATAAATAGATCTCGTATTCAGTGAGGTCCACTCCATCAGCGTATCCTTGCGCGCCGATGAAGTTGTCAGCAGTGAGTACGATTTCAGAATCGATGCCGAGGGTGCGGTCTTGAATGATTAGCGGCGCGCAAACGTCGAGCCAGCAGGAAGCGCCGGCAGATCGAACCGAGGGAAGCAGTGTCACTGCTCCGATGGTTTGTGAGATCAGCGAAAGAAACCTGCGCCGCTTCATGGTCTTTGACGAGAAAGGGAGAGCAAAAAGATCTGCTCTCCCCTCACGGTTGATTGCTTCAACTTCCTTAGAAGTTGAAGCGGACTACGAGTTGGACCAAACGACCACCCGGATCGTTGGTCGTCGACAAATCCTGATAGGCATTTGTCATACGGCCGAAAGCTGTCGAGGTGAATCCGCCGAGCGTGTTCAAGTCGTTTCCTGCCGATCCGACGAGGAAGTTGATGTTGTTGAAGGCATTCAGGAATTCGCCTCGCAACTCCAGGTTCATTCGTTCGTTGAAGCGAACCTTCTTCACCAGACTCAGGTCAGAACGGAAGAAAGCCGGTCCCTTCAAGACGAGATTCGCGAATCCGCACCCGCCGGTGAACGCTTGCGGGCAATTCCCGAATCCAGCCGGCGCGATAAATTTTCCGGTCGGCGCACCCTGCGTGAAGCTAATGTTCACGCTCGTGGGTTGACCGGTCGGATTCACGACCGAAATACTGTTGTTGAAAGCCTTGATCGTGTTGTCTCTGATGTCTTTCGGGAAGACGTAAATGAATCCGTCCGGATCCCGATAGACACCGACAGCATCCTGAAGTTCTTTCTTAGTCATACCGACCAACTGGACATTACCCAGCGAGAACGGATTGCCACTCTGAATTCTGATGTTCCCGTTGAAGCCCCAGCCGCCAACCAGACCATTCACGATGCCGCGCGCACCACTGAAGAATTTTCTTCCCTGGCCTACTGGCAGTTCGTAAATGAAATTGGCTTTGAAGCTGTGGGCAATGTCGAACGGCGCAACTCCACGACGAAGATCGAGATCCCTGATCGTGCTTGGTTGGTCGAACACAGATGAACTACTCGCGTAGGTGTTGGCTATAGCTTTACCGAACGTGTAGTTCGCCTGAACCAACAAGCCTCCCGACAAGCGGCGACGAAGTTCAATCGTCATCGCGTCGTAGAAGCTTTCACCTGAGTTGTCGACGATGAAAGCGCCACCGCGTTTGCCCGCGTTCACCAGGAAGTGGTTGAACGGGAAAATGGCGCCGGCTCCGGTGCGACGGTTGTCGAAAGACGTACTCGACAGATTGGTCCCGAAGGTAATCGGATTCGGGTTCAACGGGTTCATCGTGTTGTAGTACGTGCTGCTTCTGAAGTTGGCATTGGTGTAGTTGGTAGCGACGCCCGCGGCGGCGCCCGTTAATCCCTGGAAATAAGCCAACGTGATCGGCAAGGGTGATGTGCCGCTGTTTTGTCCGAAGTAAGCGAAGTTCGCCTGACAGCCAGCCGAGAACGTACTTCCCGCCGGGACGTTGATCGGTGAGCTAACCAATCCGGGTTGACACCGGTTCGCGGCGATGT
>DASXRE010000281.1:0-15858 GCA_036506775.1 Pyrinomonadaceae bacterium
AGAATTTAAGAGACTGCTTAACCCAAACCTGAGAGTTACTCCACAAGATAGCTGGTGCGCCGGGCTTGCGAGCCCCAACTAAATGTGCTTTGTGGCTTGTCAATTACTTGCCGCTCAATGACTTAGCGGCGATATCGGCGGAATGTAGCACCCGCGCTTAAAAGCTGTAAAGATATTTCTCTTCAATGCTTTAACCGCGTAAATTCAACATTTACTTGAACTAAAGGCGCTTAATGACCTCATTTTGGCGAACGGGTGGCGAACGGAAAATCCCGTGGTTTTCCGGCGATCGATTGGGTTTAAATATTGTTGACAGCGCTGTTTGTGGAAACTAGACTCTCGAATGCGGTTCTTGCCACGCGGCATCCCCTCACGTAATTGACTCAGTCAAGGAAAGTTGGAGATGTCTGACGCCCAAGATTCTGTCCACTTACCAATCGGTTCGATAGTGCGTGCGGTTTGCGAAGCTGCAAACGGCGGCCCCGATCTGCTCTACGAAGTGATGATCAAGATGAGCCTGATGGTGGAGGCGACTGCTCCCACCTACGGCCTGTCGATCTGGGCCACGCCGGAGTCAGCTAAACCAACTCTGCGCTGGGCCGAAGGACTCGAAGAGAACGAGATCGCGATCGCGGAAGGCACTGTTGCCGAACTCTTTGCCAGCAAAGGCAGGCCAGAGCCGGCGAAAGAAGGCGACCAGGCGATCTGCCTCTTGCTTGCATTGCCGTCAGGCGCACGCGAAGGTGCCGCATTGTATGGACGCTGCGTACGGCCGCTCTCCGCACAACAAGCGAAGGAGCTCAATGCGCTGAGCGACGTGGCCCACCTGGCCCACACGCATCAGTCTTCCGGAACTGTTGCTGCTGTTGCAAAACCACTGCCGGCAATGCCATCGATCAGCTCATTGCCGGGCATGGTCTTCAGCAGTCGCGCGATGTCGGAAGTAGCGCGTAACGTTGAGCGAATCAAGGATTCACATTCAACCATTCTCGTCACCGGCGAATCCGGCACCGGCAAGGAACTCATCGCCAGGGCCATTCATCGTCTCAGCCGCCGATCGGAAAGCGAGTTCATTCCTTTCAACTGCTCCGCAGTTCCGGCGGAACTGATCGAGAGCATGTTGTTCGGGCACCGGCGCGGCACGTTCACCGGCGCCATGTCGGACCAGGCTGGTCTGATTCGCTCAGCAGAGAACGGCACACTCTTTCTCGATGAGATTGGAGACCTTCCACTCTCACTTCAGCCAAAACTCCTGCGCTTCCTGCAGGAGGGAGAGATTCATACACTGGGTGAGCGCGCACCGCGCAAAGTGAACGTGCGCGTTATCGCGGCGACGCACAAGGATCTCGAAACGTTGGTGAAAGAGAAACTCTTCCGCGAAGATCTCTACTACCGCATCGCCACGCTAACGCTCAAAGTTCCGTCGCTGCGCGAGCGCCCGGAAGATATCTCAACGCTGATCTCTCATTTTGTAAGCCACTACGCGCGCAAGAACGAGCGCCATATTTCTGGAATCACCATGGAGGCGATCCACATTCTTGAGGCGTACTCGTGGCCGGGCAACGTTCGCGAGCTTGGCGCAGAGATCGAACGGCTGGTCCTCTACGCCGAAGACGACGGTTACATTCGGCCGGAGAACATCAGTTCGCGCATTTGCCCGCAAGGCGCGGTCACTCAAGCGGAACGGCTGGACGAGCTACTCGACAATTACGAACGCAGAGTCATCACCGAAACACTCAAGCGCCACGACTGCAACGTCGCGCGCGCGAGCGAGGCATTGGGCCTCGGCTCACGACAAACCCTCTACAAGAAACTCAAGCGCCTCGCTATCGACATCGGCGATTTTCTCCAGGAAGACACCGAGCCAGGCATGCAATACCGCGCCTAATCCACACGCTGTACCCCATCCGCCCCAATCCCTTTTCAAGTTGTCAACCGCGGGCGACAACCACAGATCACTAGCAAGTTCAAAGGCTTAACGCTTCAACTCATCGCCGTTCACCTCATCTGGACCAGCGGCAGTTGTCAACCGCAGGCTACAAACTGAACTCACAAGACCAGCAAAATGGCGCTCTTCATCAACCTGGACCACTGGCACACCGGTTGTAAAAGTCATCCTCGTCGCGAGGCAACAAAGCATCGCATCAAGGTCGAGCAAACAAACCTAATGAAGGCGAACACCACAAAAAACCTGGCATCAGTCGTAATGCTCGTCATTCTTTCTCCGTTCCTGGCGCTGGCAGTTCTGGTCAGCATCAAGAGCGCGGGAATCAGAAACAACGAAGTGCTACTGCTGCTGCTTACGTTGTCCAGTGCTGTTCTAAGTGGAATCAATGGCTTTGGCCGCCGCACGGCCACAGCGGTTCAACTTTCTCCAGCTAAGGCAGGCTCGCGTGGTGGAAATCCTTCCGGGGCTAACGTCACGTTTGCCGGCTCTCCAAGCAACAACGCCTAATCGAATCTAAAAGGAGCAACAAAATGATTAAGAGATTTTTGCGTGATGAAACCGGTCTTGAACTTTCGGAATACGCCGTGGCCGCAGCGCTCGTCGCGTTGGCAGCCGTCGCCGCTTTCCAACTGTTGGGCACCAACATCGGCACCAAGATCAACGAACTCGCCGGCAAGATCAAGTAGTTGCAGATCCAATCGACCCGGCAGTGGCACGTAGGAGGTTGCTGCCGGCCGCACTAAATAACTTAGGCCTTATTTACGGGGAGGAAAATCAATGTTGAAGAATTTCTTGAAAGATGAAACCGGTCTTGAACTTTCGGAATACGCCGTGGCCGCAGCGCTCGTCGCGTTGGCAGCGGTAGCAGCTTTCCAGCTCCTGGGTACGAACATCGGAACCAAGATCAACGAGCTGGCTGGCAAGATTCAGTAATTCGCAGAGGTCAATCATACCCGGCAGCGGCAAATTCAAGATGGTTGCTGCCGTTGGAACGGAAGGCTCAAGCCTTCAGTTCCTTCGAAGGGAGGAACGATCATGTTCAGAACGTTTTGGAAAGACGAAACCGGGCTTGAGCTGTCTGAATATGCCGTCGCTGCGGCTCTCGTAGCGATCGCGACGGTTGCTGCGTTCCAATTACTCGGAACCCAGATCGGGGCGAGGATCAATACTCTGGCAGGTTACATCAAGTGAACTCCAGGTAGTGAACTGCCATTGCCGGGTGGCGCGCCCTTGTGAAGCGTTTGACTCCACGGGTGCGCCGCCACCTTTCTGCTCGAATCCCCAAACCAGGACCACAACGCCAAGCGAGATGCTTAGTCCAACCGCAACAGTTTTCGAATTTTTTCTCGTACCGCTCGCCGTGCTGGTGATCTACCACGACGTGCGCTATCGCCGCATTCCGAATCCCTTCGTGCTGGCGACATTCATAACCGGACTCATATTGAACTTCTCCCTCAGCGGACTGAGCGGTGGTCTAAACAGCCTGGGCGGATGTGTTTTGGCCTTTATTCTGATGTTCATCATGCACGTCTTCGGAGCCATGGGCGCGGGCGACGTCAAACTCTTCGCCGCGATCGGATCTGTGATCGGTGCCCAGCTTGTGCTTCCGACTTTTGTAGTGGTGGTGCTGACGGGCGGTTTGCTGGCTCTCGTGTCGGTTCTGCGCTCGGGAGTTTTCAAGACGACCATGCATCGCGTGCTGCAGATTCTCGTGGGCTTGCTGCCGGGTTGGCAGATGCCCAAATTCAGCGTTCCTGCTGATCGTCGTCTGACCATTCCTTACGGCGCGGCGATCACCATCGGAGCCATCATCGCAACCGCGATCTTTCACCCTTAAAAGCGGCCAACAACCAGGCCCTGGACCTGGCAGAACGGAGAGTTGATTCCCATGCGAAACAAACGGTTTTTCATAGTCCTGGTAGGGGCACTCATTTTCGGAGTGCTCGCTGCCGTTTCAGTCAGCAAGTATTTGTCGAGTGCGCAAGCCTACTCCAAGAACCTGAACAAGGTTGCCGTGGCGAAGGTTGCGATCCCGCTCGGGAGCAAGATCATTCCCGAGCAGATCATGGTGGTCCAGTTTCCCAAGGAATCAACTCCCGACGGAGCTTTCGACTCGCCTGAAAAACTGGCCGGCCGCGTGGCAGTGGTGAACATCGCCGCCCGCGAACCGATCACTGAAGTGAGACTGGCGCCGGAAGGAACGGCCGCTGGTCTTTCGGCTGTTATTCCCGAAGGTTATCGCGCGATGACCGTCAAGGTCGACGACGCGGCGGGCATCTCCGGTTTCATTCAGCCGGGAGCACTCGTTGACGTGGTTGTCGTGATCGATCCGCGCGAAGGTTCGGGCATGCAGGATCCGATCTCGAAGATCGTATTGCAGAACATCAGGGTTCTTGCCAATGGTCAGAACATCGATAAACCGAAAGATGAGCGCGAGGCAAACAGCGTCAAGGCTGTGACCCTCCAGGTAACGCCGGAACAGGCAGAGAAACTCGCGCTGGCGGCGAACGAAGGCAAGTTGCAACTGGTCATGCGCAATCAAATCGACCAGGGCGACGAGCAGACGTCAGGCGTCAACAAGCGAAGCCTGCTGAGTGGCGAAGCCGCGCTGAAAACTCCGGAACCCGGTTCACTGAAAAGTGAACAACCCAAGCAAGAAGCGAGACCAGTACGTCGATCGGCGCCAGTGGCGAAACCGGCCGAAGCCCCAGCTCCTCAATCCACACCGCGCGCGTCAGTGGAAATGATCGAAGGCGCGAAGAAGCGCAACGTCGACTTTCCATAGATCACTCAGTCAACCAACCCATTACTTGAAGTTGATCGCTTTGACGATCGCTAGAAACAAAGGAGCACAAGAATCATGCAGAGCCGTTCCCCAATTTCGCGCCGAGTGAGTTTATTGCTGGCGGCGTTGATAACCATCTTTGCTAACTCCATTGCTAACGCCCAGGAAACTTCCTACAAGGCGTCATTCGGTCAGAACAAAGAGACCATTGCAGTAAACGTTCTCGTCGGCCAGTCGCGCGTGATCAATTTCGATCGGCCGGTAGGACGGTTCTCGGTTTCGAATCCCGACATCGCTGAAGCGGTCCTCGTCACGCCCGACCAGGTGCTCGTGAATGGTAAGGCGTTTGGCCAAGTCAACTTCATCGCCTGGGAGCAGACCGGTGGTCAGTTCATCGTGTTTGACGTTTACGTTCGCGCCAATCTCTCGCTGATCGATTCACAGATTCGTGCGCTCTTTCCGAAAGAAGACATCCGCCTCAGCCAGGCGAATGGATCCGTCGTGATCTCGGGCAGCGTGAAAGATGCGAATACGGCCGCACAGGTTCAGGCCGTTATCGAGGCGGCGAATTTCAAGGCCGTGAACATGCTCACGTCGCCGATATCAAGCGCTTCGCAGATTCAACTCGAAGTTCGTGTCGCGGAAGTGAATCGCAACAAGCTGCGCGACTACAGCACCTCGTATACCGCCCTGCCGCAGGGAGGAACTGGTGGTTACATCAACAGTGGTCCTGCACCGTCCGTTCTCGATCGTGTAGAGACCAGCCCGTTGGGTGCCACGCTTTTTCCCCTTATCCAACCGGCGCTTAATCTGTTTATTTTCAACCGGCAGATCAATACGGGAGCTTTCCTCCGCATGCTGCGACAGGAAGGTGCCTTCCGCCAGTTAGCGGAACCAAACCTGATCGCGATGAACGGCCAGCAGGCGAGCTTCCTCGCTGGCGGCGAGTTTCCGGTACCGGTGCTTCAGAACACGGCCGGCAACGCCATTACCATCGTTTGGAAAGAATATGGCGTCCGGCTCAACTTCAAGCCGACGATCATCGATGAAGATCACATCCGTTTGGAACTCGAACCGGAAGTTTCCACCATCGACTTCAACAACGGTGTTCGCTTCAACAACTTTGTCATTCCGGCCCTCCGCACTCGCCGCGCCAAGACGGGCGTCGAACTGCGTGATGGCCAGTCGTTCGCCCTCGCCGGTTTGCTCGACAACTCCGAGACCAAGACTTTGTCGCGGATTCCGATCATCAGCGAGATTCCAGTGCTCGGTGCGCTGTTCAAATCCAAGACTTTCGAGAAGAAAGAAACGGAACTCATGTTCTTCGTGACCGCGCATCTGGTTAAGCCGGTCAACAGCGATGAACTGCCGAACATGCGCGGCATAGATGGTCTGAAGGGCAACTCGCCACTTGGCGTTGAGCCGAAGGGCGGCGAAGGCATCTCGGGCCAGAGTGGTTACAAAGTCTCCGGACAGAACAACGAGACGACCACACCCGCGGCCACGCCTGCCGCTCCGGCAAAGGTAGAAGAGCCGAAGAAGAAAGCCACTGAAACCACGACAACCAGCACGACTGGCAGCGCGGTAGGCAGCGTTCGCACCAACCGCGCACTGCCGGTAGCGCAGGCGGTGCGGTTTGAATTCAATCCGGAATCAGTTCGCCCCTGGTAACAAACTTCCTCCAAACGGATTGTCATAGACAGCAGAGGGGGAAACATGAAGAACAGATCGACAGAACAAGCGGGACGTAACAAAGGGCAGCGAGGTTCAGTTCTGGCCACATCAGCAATCGGGATGCTGGCCGTCCTGCTGGCAGTAGGTTTAGGTATCGATGTCAGCAGACTATATCTGTCGAAAGCAGAACTCCAGAACGCCGCCGATGCCGCTGCATTGGCCGGCGTTTCTGGACTGAATGGGGCAGCGCCGGGCATTACCGAGGCCGCGGATCGCGCTGTTCAGGCGATGAACAAGTACGACTTCAACAAGACGGGCGTGAACGTCCCCCGCACGAACGTTCTGTTCGCGGTCAATCTTGATGGTCCATACATGAGCGAGGGCGCGGCGATGGCGTCGCCGGTCAATATTCGTTTCGTGAAGGTCACGACGCCTGATCTGCCAGTCGGTATGTCCTTCGCCGCTTTGGTGCTGGGCAACAGCAAGAATTTGTCGGCTACGGCCACAGCGGGTTTTTCGGTTCCCGTCAACATGATCTGTCCGTGGTTGCCGGCCTTCGTGCTGGACTATCCGGATAACCCAATCGCTCCGGGTGGCACCTATACATTTCGTCTGTCGCCGGGAGGTGACGTCTCGCCGGGAAATTACCAACTGCTTGCTCCGATCCAGTCAGGTGGCAGTGGCGATCGAGAGGGAATGGCGAACGGAGTCGACTGGTGCGTTTCAATAGGTCAGGATGTTGAGACGAAACCCGGTGTGACCTCCGGCGCGATTCGTCAGGGTATCAACACCCGTTTCGATGTGTACGCGGCCGGAATGGATCCAAATCTGTCACCGCCTGACAGGAACATCGCGGAAAACATCACCTATCTACAGTACAAGACGAACGCCGTCGTCAAACAGCCCTCTCATCTGGATATCGCGGTGCGCGATCGTCGCATTGTGTTTATTCCGATTGCCACGGCATTGCCCGGCGACGGTCGAGACACGATCAAGGTAAGCAGGTTCGGTGTCTTCTTCCTGCAGACTTCCGTCGGCGGCGGCAGCGGTGGTGACCTGAAAGCTGAGTACATCACTGACACTGCATTCGCTGGCGACAGCTATTACGACCCGGGCGCCGGTGCTTCTAACGACAACCTGGCAGTTCCAGTGCTCTACAAGTAGGTGAACATCATGCACGCAAGAATCCGAAGAATCAGAACCCGACGCCGCTTGCAACGCCTGTTTGGCCTGCAGCGCTTCGTTCGAAACGAGCGTGGTATCCAGTTGGTCGAGGTAACGATAGTCGTACCGATCTTCCTGATTTTGTTTGCCGCGACGGCTGAGTTCGGACGTTACTTTTACGAGTACACAACTTTGGCGAAGGCCGCTCGCGCCGGCGTACGTTACCTGGCTACGAATCAGGTCACTCCGGCTAACGACGACATCGCTCAGAACATGGTGGTCTACGGGAGCCCGACCAATACTGGAACGCCGCTCCTGCCAAACCTGAGCAAGACGCAAGTCATGATTACTCGGCAAGGCGGCTCACCAATATTACCGAGGACAGTCACGATACAAATCAGCGGGTACCAGCATCAACCGATTTTCAATCTGGGACTGCTGACGAACACGGTCGGGCTGTCTACGGCCGTTGATGTGAAGCCTAGTGTGACGATGCGTTTTCTGTTAACTCAACCGCCCCCAATCTAAGTAAGGGTGATGATCATGAAGCGGATCAAACTGTTCGATTCTGAGCGCGGCGCAACTTTGGTGGAGTTTGCGATCGCCGTGACAGTCTTTTTGACAGCGATGTTTGCAGTTATCGAATTTGGGCGCGCCATCTGGGTGCACAACGCTCTTACAGACGCGGCCAGACGCGGAGCGCGATATGCCGTGCTTCATTCAGCTAGTGACCTTGGGGACGTCAAGAACGTGGTGGTCTACGGAGATCCGGCCGGTGGCACACAGGCGATGGTTCCCAACCTGACCACGGACAACGTCACCGTTACGTATTCCAACTACGCGGTGAACAGAGGAACGGCGACCGTAAGCATCACGGGTTATCAATTCCAGTTCGTAGTTCCGTTGATCGGCACCAGCATCATGATGCCGAACTACACAACTACGCTTCCTGGCGAAAGCATTGGGTTTATTCCGGCCAATAAGTAGTAGTGACTAATCAAGAGCAGGTTTAGGACTTAAGTGAGAGCAATAGTAAACGCCAATTTCAGTTTCGAATCCGCTGCCGGGCGGCGCCAGTTACGCCTGCCTGACAAACGTCGCTGCAAAGTCAACCCAGCTTTGTAGCTATGAGATACCTGCCGTAAATCCCCCGCGCACTCTGTCAATAGTTTTAATCAGAAGAGAGCCGCCGGCAGCCGGATTCGATTAGACGACACGAGGAAAAGATGACGGACACAATTTCAGTCGTAGTCCTAAGCACCGGGCTCGAAAACTTCAAAGACATTCGCCGCGCTCTCTCTGCCGAAGGGCGCGTCCAGCTACTCGCGGGCGGTAACGACGCCGATCAGCTTTACGAAGAGATCGTTCGTCTCAAGCCCAAGGCCGCGATCATCGCCCTTGGTCCGAATGCCGACACGGCCGTTCGCTTCATTGAACGTTTGAACAGCGAATGTCCAAATACAACGATCATCTCGGCCGCACAGAACGCTTCACCAGATCTCATTATCAGCAGCATGCGGGCCGGCGCGCGCGAGTTTCTTCGTATCCCGATCAGCGCCGACGAACTGCGGACTGTGCTCGATCGAGTTTCAGACTTCAGCAACAAGCAACAGGTCGAAGCGCCGCGCAAGAAAGGCCGCATGATCGCTGTCTTCTCCAGCAAGGGCGGTTGCGGCACTTCATTCATCGCCACCAACTTTGCGGCTGGCACGAATGCCAAAACCGTGCTCGTGGACCTCAATCTTCAGGCTGGCGACTTGCCGCTGTTTCTCGGTGTCGATCCGAAGTATTCGATCGCCGACATGGTTGAGAAGCGCAACCGCCTGGACGATGAGTTGATCAAGAGCTTGGTGATGCCGCACTCGCCGAACCTTTCGTTGCTTGCTGCGCCACGCGAAGCCGATTCGGCCGATGAAATTGAGCCACAACATATCTTCGAAGTCTTGCAAAAACTGCGCGAGCACTTCGATTACGTCGTGCTCGATCCGCAACACACGTTCGACTCGATCACGCTCGCGGCTCTCGATCAGTCAGACGAGATCGTTCTCGTTCTCACGCTCGACATACCAGCGATCCGCAGCACGCAACGAGCGCTCGAGATCTTCGATCGACTCGGCTATCCGCGAAAGAAAGTCCGCATCGTGGTTAATCGGTGGAGTAAGCAAATTGATATCGACTTGCGCCAGATCGAGAAGTTCCTGAACGAGCCCGTCATCGGTTTTGTCCCCAGTGATTACCAGACGGCGGTTAATTCAATAAACCTCGGAACGCCCCTGGTCCAGGCGGAGCCGTCATCGAAGATCGCGGTTGAAATAAGGCGTATCGCGGAACAGATATCGATGGGTGTTGCTCCGCTAGGCGAGGCCAAGCCGCGCAAAGCTTTCTGGAACTCGTTCCTTAAGAAGCAACCGCCGAAAGCCCAGCTCAAACTGCAAACTTCAATGGAAAAGGTCTAAACACGCGGTCCACTGCAACCTGAAAAAACATCATGGCCCTACGCGAAAGATTAATCGGTAACAACACCAGCGTTCCCAACAGCGGCGCTTCTGACAGCTCCGGCCAACACTCTTTCCAGGAGATGAAGGCCCGTCTGCACCGCACCCTAATCAACCGCATGGATTTGACGAAGCTCTCGACGCTTACGCCGGAGCAGGTCCACGCGGAAGTCTCTCGTCTCGCGGAAAGCGTGCTGGCCCAGGAAGCCATGCCGCTGTCCGCGGCTGAACGTGAGCGGCTGGTCAGCGACGTTCAACACGAACTGTTTGGTCTGGGACCACTCGAGCCGCTGCTGAAAGACCCAACCATCTCCGACATTCTCGTCAACTCGCACCATACGATCTACATCGAGCGACGCGGCAAGATCGAAGCTACCAACGTCAGATTCAAGGACGACGAGCACTTGATGCGTGTGATCGAACGCATCGTGTCGTCAGTGGGACGCCGCATCGACGAATCGTCGCCAATGGTCGATGCCCGTTTGCATGATGGTTCGCGTGTGAACGCGATCATTCCGCCGCTCTCAATCGATGGTCCAGTGTTGTCGATTCGCCGCTTCGGTGCCGATCCGCTGCGCATGAACGCGCTGGTCGAAAACAAAGCGCTGACCAAAGACATCGCGGACATGCTGCAAATGGTCGTGAACGCGAGATTGAACATTCTTATCTCCGGCGGTACCGGCGCTGGTAAAACAACGCTCCTGAATGCGTTGTCAGCCTTCATTCCCGAAAACGAACGCATCGTCACGATCGAAGACTCGGCGGAATTGCAGCTCCAGCAGCCGCACGTCGTCAGACTCGAAACGCGACCACCAAACATTGAAGGAAAAGGCGAAGTGACCCAGCGCGACCTCGTACGCAACGCCCTGCGTATGCGACCCGATCGCATCGTCATCGGTGAGGTTCGCGGCGGCGAAGCGATCGACATGCTTCAGGCCATGAACACTGGTCACGACGGCAGCTTGACGACGATCCACGCGAACACTCCACGCGACGCGTTGTCTCGTCTCGAAACGATGATCCAGATGACCGGTATGCGTCTGTCCGACAGGGCGATGCGGCAACAGGTCGCGTCGGCAATCAACCTCGTGGTCCAGGTTGCACGTCTGTCTGACGGTTCACGCCGCGTCACATCGATTTCAGAAATCACCGGCATGGAAGGCGAGACGATCACCATGCAGGAAATTTTCCAGTACGAGCGGACCGGCGTCGATCAGCAGGGTCAGGTACTCGGCCGGTTCCGTCCAACAGGAATTCGCCCACGGTTTGCCGAGCGGTTGAAGGCTTGCGGCTTGCAGTTGCCGCGCGTCTTCTTCGAGGAGATGTAACTCACAATGATCATATCGTTTCTCGTATTCGTGTTCGCGCTGTTCCTGGTCCTGGGCGCTTACCTGCTTGCTACACATGGAACAGACAAGAAGCGTGCGCGCCTGCAAAAACGACTCTCGGAGGCCTTGCTCCATTCAGCGCATACCGAAGACGTCGACGTAGTGCTCGCGCGCAACGAGTTGATGAGCGAGATCCCGCTGGTCAACCGCACGCTCATCAACATTCAGGCGGCGTTGCAGTTGAAGCGGATGTTGGACCAGGCGGATTTGCACATCACGCCTTCGCGCCTGCTGATGTTTTCGTTCATGGCGGGGATGTTGGGTGCGCTGGCCGCGTCAGTGCTGACGATCTTCATTCCGCTCATGATCCTGGCCGGACTGGTTTGTGCGTCGATACCGTTGATTCACGTCTGGTGGCGGCGAAAGAAACGTTTCGATGCCTTTCTCGAACAGCTTCCCGATGCGCTCGATCTGATTAGCCGCGCACTGAGCGCGGGCCACGGGTTTTCCGAATCGTTGCACATGGTCTCGATGGAAATGCCGGAACCCATTGCCACTGAGTTTCGCAAAGCTTACGAAGAGCAGAATCTCGGTTTGTCAGTGAAGCTGGCGCTCGAAAATCTTACGCAACGAATTCCCTTGCTAGATCTGAAACTGTGCGTCACTGCCGTGCTGATTCAACGCGAAACTGGCGGCAATCTGTCCGAGATTCTCGAGAAGGTGTCCTACACGATTCGCGAACGGTTCCGGATTATGGGTGACCTGAAGACGCTGACAACGAGCTCGCGTATGTCTGCGTGGTTGCTGTGCGCCTTGCCGATCTTCGTGGCACTGGCAGTGACCGTGATGAATCCCGAATACATGAGTGTGTTGTGGAAAGATCCGCGCGGTCACTACCTGATTGCCGCTGCTCTGTTCATGCAGATCACGGGTATGTTGATTGTGCGCAAGATTCTGAAAATCAAAATCTAAAGGCCCAGCAACATGATATTCATAATCGCTATCTCCACTTTCGTCTGCATCTCGCTAGCAATGCTGGGCATCTACTGGCTGCTCTACAAGCCACAGAGTGCCGCGACTGAAAGACTGCGCCGGCTCAGTTCAAAGGAAGTCGCCGGCACCGTCCCGAACATTGAATCAGCGTTGGTCCCGGACGAGCGTCCCATGGCGGAAATCGCGCAACGTCTGGCGTCGCCGTTGAACAAGCTGCTGCCCCCGTCGGCAACCGAGGCGCGTAAGACGCAAAGGCTATTGATGCAGGCGGGTTATCGCTCACCGGAAGCCCCGATCATCTATCGCGGAATTCATGTGGCTTCGATGGTCGCCCTCCCGCTGCTCTCGGTGCTTGTCAATACGTATTTCGCAAATGCTTTTTCGACGATTCTTATCAGCATAATGATCAGCTTCATTATGGGTTTCTTTTTGCCTCCGTTTTTCCTGAAGAGAAGCATCAAGAATCGGCAACGGGATATACGCTGGGGTCTCGCGGATGCGCTCGACTTGATGGTCGTATCTGTTGAAGCAGGTCTGGGTTTGAATGCGGCGATGCTGAAAGTCTCGAGCGAACTGAGAGATGTTCACCCCTCGGTCGCTATGGAATTTGAACTCGCAAACCTCGAGATCCGGGTAGGACGCGAGCGTGATGAAGCTTTGCGCAATCTGGCAGAGCGAACTGGTGTTGACGATCTGCGCAGTCTCGTTGCGATGCTGATTCAGACCGACAAGTTTGGTACTTCGATAGCCAAGGGCCTGCGTGTGTTCTCCGATTCGCTGCGCACGAAACGACGCCAGCGAGCCGAACAGGAAGCACAGAAAGCCGCGGTCAAACTGTTGTTCCCGCTCGCATGCTTTCTGTTCCCGACGCTCTTTATCGCAATCCTTGGCCCCGCGGCCCTTAACCTCATTGACGTTCTCGCGAGAATGTAGAGGAGTTGGACCATGAAAAAACGCAGAATTATTGCCATTCTAATCGCTCTTGTAGTGACCGTCGCGGCGACCGCGATGTGGAGTGCTTCCACGATCGAACGCGAGGGCGATCCCGACGCGATAGTGCTCGAAGACTCGGGTGCTGAAGCCGGAGTGCAGCCAAAGAAGGGCGGTAACAAGATCGTCAAGGTGATTACCGCACCGTTCAAAGCTTTCGGCCGTCTCTTTGGTCGTGGCGACGAGCAAAACAAGGTCTACCGCATGACGGAAAAAGATGCGGAAAGATTTGAATCCGCGGGCGTCACGAAGATCAACGACGCGCGCAATTCGGGCGAGAAAAGAGAAACGTCCGCCAGCTCCGCGCGGGAGCATCTCGACGCTGGTCGTGAGTTTTTGATAGCAGGAAATTACAGCGAAGCCATCACTGAGCTTAGCACGGCCGTTTCGCTCGATCCGAAATTGACAGAAGCACACAACCTGCTTGGCGTTGCTTACGACAAGAAGGGCTTTGCCGATCGTGCGAAGGATTCGTTCGAGCGCGCCGTGAAGCTGGAAGAAGACGCGGAGACGCTGAATAACCTCGGCTTCTCGCTTTATCAAAATGGCAACTATCGCGCAGCCGTCGATCGTTTGAAGCGCGCCGCGAAGCTCGCGCCGACTGACGAGCGCATTCTCAACAACCTCGGTCTGGCCTATTGCCGTCTCGGAAAGATCGACGAGGCCTACAAGGCTTTCGCTCGCGCGACTGGTCCATTAACCGGCAATCTCAACACGGCCAAGATGCTCGAGCGATTTGGACGTGAAGACGATGCGATTCGTTACTACGAAGCCGCGCGCCAGGTCGATGCGAACAACACGATGGCGCTGCGACGCCTGGCCGATCTGTATCAGCGCGTCGGCCGGTCCGCGGAAGCCGATTCCGCCCGCGCCGCGCTGGCAATGGCTTCCAACGGCACCGTTGTTGTCGGCCGATAGGCAACAGGTCCTATCGGTCCTGTAGGACCTATTTGTAGAAAAGAGAAACCCACATGTCCCACACCACCATCCTGACTCGCGCGGAAATCGAGAGCATGGGACCGCCACTTCCGGAAGAGATCGCCGACACCGGCATCGCTGAAGGTTTTCTTTGCGACCTCGCATTGAAACACGTGGCCATGCTGCCCGAGCCGACGACGAACGCAGTCGCGGACCAGATCAATTTGCCGCGCACGCTGACTGAAGATCTGCTGCAAAAGCTCTATCGCGAAAAGCTGATCGAAGTGAAAATGCAGTCGGCGATTGGTTCGACTCGTTACGCGATGTTGGACCACGGTTGGGATCGTCTCGTGCGGCTGTTGTCACTGTGTGGTTACGTGGGACCAGCGCCGATTTCTCTCCGCGATTACTCACACATGATGAAGCTCCAGTCGATCCCGTCGAACACGGCATCGATGGACACCGTGCGCCAGGCTTTTCACGACCTCGTGTTGCCCGAATCGCTGTTGCAAACACTCGGGTGCGTGATTAACTCACGCCGCTCGCTGTTCTTGACCGGTTTGCCCGGAACAGGAAAGACCGCGGTTGCAGAGCGTATCAACGGTGCGCTGGACGGCGGAATCTGGATCCCTTACGCGGTCGAGATCGACGGACAGATCATTCGCGTCTTCGACTCTCACTGTCACGAAATAATGCCGGCTGACGAAACTCCGACCGAGTTCGATCGCCGTTGGGTTTTCATTCGCCGGCCGCTGGTCGTCGTCGGTGGCGAGTTGACACTGGAGAATGCTGATCTGACGTGGAGCGACGCGGCGAAGTTTTATGAAGCGCCGTTTCAGATGAAATCCAACGGCGGCACGCTCGTGATCGACGACTTTGGCCGGCAACGCGTAGCGCCACAGGATCTTTTGAATCGCTGGATCGTGCCGCTCGAACGACGCGTCGACTATCTCGCACTGCACACAGGAAAGAAGATCGAAGTTCCTTTCGAACAGCTCGTGGTGTTCTCAACCAACCTCGAAGAAAAGGATCTGGCCGACCAGGCGTTCCTGCGCCGCATGGGTTATCGCGCGCGCGTCGAGCCGCCGACGGCGGAAGCGTATTCAGCGATCTTCAGGCACCAGGCACAAAGACGCAGCATCGCCATCGAACAACCCGTGCTGGACCACATCCTGACGAAGTATCGGGTCGAGCATCGGCAGATGAAGGGTTGCGAACCGCGCGACTTGTTGGATCGCGCGACCGATATCTGCTTGTTCGAAAAACATCAGCTCAAGTTGACGCCGCAGATTATCGATGTCGCCTGGCGTAACTACTTCGGTACTTCGCACACGTTCGCGCCCGTGCAAACGCAGGAAACGATGATCGAACGCACGCTGGCCGATCCGCTGGAACTGTAAGCCACTAAAAGGCACAAGAAGCACAAGGGTATGAGCAGACCACTTGCAAAGTTGCTATTAGTGTTTTTCGTGTTGGCAGTCTGTTTCAGCAATGCGGCGGCGCAGACACAGGTGCGGTTGAAGCTGGCGGACGGAACCTACCTTTCGGTCGACGATGCCTGGG
>DASXRE010000282.1:0-3489 GCA_036506775.1 Pyrinomonadaceae bacterium
CTCTCGATCTGTGTAAAGTGAGTCCAAAACTTCAGCAATAGCCTTCGCTTCCGGCTCGACGATCAGACCCTCGCGGCCGTGTTCTATGAATTCCGTCGCCCCTCCCCCATCACGGGCAACCACCACCGGCTTAGCCGCCAGCATTCCCTCCAACGTCACGTAACCGTAGTCTTCGTCAAACGGAAGATAACAAACCCCGAGCGCATTGGCATAGAGTTCGATCACCTCTGACTCCGACACGAAACCGCGCAGGCAAACGCGATCGTTAACGCCATACGCCTTAACGAGCGACTCGTAACGCTTGCTATCGCGCGAGGCGCCGGCAAGAACGATCTTCACTGGTGTGCGAAGATGCTTTGCTGCTTCGATCAGGAGCTCCTGGCGTTTCTGCGGTTCAAGCCGACTCGGATAAAAGATGTAGTCACCCTGCTCGCCGCCGTGCAGGCTCTCAGCACGCGGAGGGGGATGATAAAGCGGACGGCTTTCGATCTTGTTGTATGTAAGAAGTCGGGTGGCGACGGTTTTCGAGTTGGCGAAAACTTTCTTCGCCTGCGGTATGAGTCGATTATCCACGCTCTGGATCCACCGGCGTACTTGCGCCCCATCCGCGTATGACGACAGATCGTCAAAAGGCGTATCCCAAAGATTATAAGCGGCGCGATATTGATGCATGATCCACAGCACCTTGCGCTCATGCGCGACCAGGTAGGCAGGAAACTTCATACCGATAACCAGGTCAACGGCTTTCCCGTTGGCTTCGCTTAAGTCAAGCAGACGCCAGGCCAGCGCGCTTCGCATGATTTCAGAAGGGGGATACCACTTAAAGGGAAGCGCTACGATCTCGGCGTTGTAACCCGCCTCGATCAGCGCGCGGCTGAGTCCAGCCACGTGAGCCTCCCCACCACCCGTAGTGAAGGGCACTTGAGTCGTGCAAATTATTATGTTGCGGATCATGAATACTTGTTTTATTCGGCGGTCTTTGGCCTTGGGTCTTTAGCGTTTGGTCTTTGCGCTTGGACTTTGCTTCTTGGTTACAAAGTACAACTGGGCCTTCGTTTTCGCTCCAGAGAAGCGAGATGTTTATAGCAACAACGAAATCCCGCTAATATTTTTGCGCTCCGTAGGAGCGCAAGATAATTCCAGCGGGACAATTGCTGGATATAACAAATGAGGTTGCGCTCCTACGGAGCGCGGGTTTTGGGTGGGGCGGCGGGCTATAAACATCTCGCCCCGCCGGGGCGAAGAAAGCCAAAGCCTCTTCCTTGACCTCGCTCCGTAGGAGCAGGATTTAGTGTCTATGTTTTCATCCATACGAATAAGCTGCACAAGATGGCCACGAACAACGGACCACTGATCGCGGGCAACTGACCACTAGCAACTGACAATGGCAACTGACCACTTGCAACTGACCACTGACAAATGACCACTAACAACTGACCACTGACAACTGACAACTGATCATTCACCACTTTGGGTTTTTACCGAATCAAAATATTGCAGACAGCAACAGACAATTCGCGGTCGTCGCGCGTTTCGTCGCCGACGGGACGCGGTTGCCAGGTGCGGTCGGCGCGCAGCTCCAACTCAAACTCGCCACCTGCCTGCTGACTCAAACTTTCCGGCACAGGCACGCGCAGCTCCAGCCACCCCTGTCGGTACAGGGACAACGCGCACAGTCTGGCTCCGTTCAATACGACTTCCAGGCCGAGAGGACGAGAATTCAGATCGGGAAGATGTGTGGTCAGATCGAAGCTGATTTCCGAAATGGCTTCAGCGTAAAACTTTACTTTGGCGCGGCTGCCCATCCACCGAGCTACCGGCGGCAGCATGTTTGGTTCATACCAGCCATTATCGAAGGTCGCATCAATACTGCGATCCAGGCACACCGCTTCACCGACTTCGCCACCGGTGTCGCGAGAAGCAAAGAGCGCACGTCGATCTCGATGTTCGTTGTAGAAAGGACCGAGCGGCGCATCTGAGGCTTTCAGAAAGACGTAGAGACCACTCTTCGGAAGTTGTACTTGCAAGTCGGTGATTTTTCCGAAGACATAGCCCATCGCCATGTCGAAAGCGCGCCGCTCTTTGAATGAAAGGCCACGTAGATAGTCGAGAAAATCATCCTCAAAAATCAGTCCATACTTATCGGCCTGTTTGAGAAACTCCTCGCTGCTGAGACAGAGAGCGTAGCGCGGTTCCCAGGCGACGTGTGGAAAGAACTTACGAAACCTCTCGGCGTGTTCCTGTTCCTCCTCCAGGCCGACATGACCATCAATTTCAATGAAGCGACGCAGTTCATCCGCGCTCATTTCGTCGTAACTCTTCTGCGCCGCGCGGTCGGTACACTCTATGCCGTGCATCGTTACACCGCCGCGTCGCAGCACGCGCTTTACTTCGGCGAGCACGGCGTCTTTTTCTTCTGCAACCACATGCCCAAGCACGTCGAGGCTTACAACATAATCAAAGCTTGCATTCGCAAATGGCAATCGGGTCAGTTCCGCAGCTGTGGTCGAGTCGTAACCGTTGCGCCGGGCAGCCAACGCGCATTCGTTTGATAGGTCAACACCGGTAAGCGCAACGCCTTTTCGTTTCAACAGCGCGAGCATTCCGGCACCGCAGCCAAGCTCAAGCACGGTGGCGCCGGCACGGACGTTGTCGTAGACCCACATTGTCCGCGCGAAGCGAATATCGAAACGATCGAGCGCCTTGAAGTAACGAGCATCGAGAACTTCATCAGAAACGAACTTGGTACGGTAAAACTCCGCTACATCCGCGATGCCGGCGCGATGGTACAGGTTATCACTCATCACTCATCACTCATTACTCATCACTCATCACTCATCACTCATTACTCATCACCTATCACTCTGATTACTCATCACTCATCACTCATCACTCTGATTACTCATCACTTTTCCAATTGCTCAAGCCGGTGCGTTAGTTCTTTCAGTAGGGCTTCCGTCTTCCGGCGCGCGCGATCCTCGAGTATTGCTGCCTCGCTGGCCTCCAACGAGAGTTGCTTGAAGGATACGCGCTGCTCACCTAGCAAATGTTCATCGCGTTCGCGCAGTTCACTGTTCAAGTCGGCGATTCGGGAGTCCATCGCCGCGCGCAGTGCTTCCATCTCCGCGCGTTGTGTCGTAAGGGCAGTTCGATTTGCGGCCGCCTCTGTGCGCAATCGAGCCAGGTCCCGCTCGTAGGCTGCGAGCACCGCCAACATGTCGCGAAGCGCGTGATGGACCGCGGCGTTGAAATTCACCTGCTCCCAGGCATACCAGCGCGTCGCACGTTTGAGGTGCCGCTTGACCCAGAGTTCAAGGCGCGCAGCAAAACCGCTGCGATTGCTAACCACCGGCGGCAGGCGATCCCATGCTCGCGCTGTGGTTGTTAAGTAAGAGTTGATGAGTGCCAGGTTTTCCGTGGTAACGGCTTTCGCGTCTTCTGCCTGTGCCATTTGTTGCCCGGAACCAGAGTCAGATGCACTACTATCGC
>DASXRE010000283.1:0-10892 GCA_036506775.1 Pyrinomonadaceae bacterium
CCTGACCCTCACTCGATTTATCGATACGCGAAAACTTGCACCCGGCGAATACCAGATTCAAATAAACATCCGCGATCACGTTTCAGGTCAAACAACGTCACCATCGGCGAAGTTCACCGTAGTTCAATAGCTGGTTTGGGCAGAGCAGAGCGAATAAACTCCTCGAGCTGGTCCAGGTAACCTGGACCAGCGGAGCCAAAGACGCTGTGCCCCGCTCCGGGAAAAATTAAGAGTTTCTTTGGTTCGTTCGCGGCGGCGAAGAGTGCCCGGCCTTCGTCGGTGGGAATCGTCAAATCCGGATCGCCGTGACTGATCAGCACCGGCGCGCTGATGCCTCGCAGCTTTCGAGCTGATTCAAATCGATTCTTTCCGAGAAAATGTAACCAGCGCGGCAGCCACGGCAAGACGCGACTGGCCAGCGAACTGGCCGAACTGAAGCCCGATTCAAGAATGAGGGCGCCGCACATGCATCGCGTCGCAGTTTGCGTCGCCACTGCGGTACCGAGCGATTGTCCGTAAAGAACAATCCGGTTGGGCGAGGCGTCTTTCTCGTTCACGACATAGGAAAGGGCTGCTTCGCCATCGAGATAGAGTCCCGCCTCATCCGCTGCCGTTTCGTCACTCACGCCGTAACCCCGGTAATCAAACAACAGCACATTGAAGCCTCGTTTCGCGAGACTCTGAGCCAGCCAACCCACGTTACGGATATTCCCGCCGTTGCCATGAAAGTAGATGATTGTGCCGGCGTCGGGAGGATTTGTAGTTGCGAAGTACCACCCATGCAAGCGCACGCCATCGGCTGAAGTAAACCAAACGTTCTCAGCTCCTGCTGGCAGTGGCAGTCGTTGCTCGGCTGCCGTGAGACGCTCCGGATGAAACGTGATCGCTCGCTCGAACCATCGCAGGCCACACACCAGGGCCAGACCGACCAATGCGATCGCAACTATCAAACGCGCGCCAATGTGAGTCAACCGCCTCAAATGCTAAGATACGTACAAATGAAGGAAAGAGTTGAACTGACCGGACTCTCACAACCGGAACTCGTCTCGTTTGTTGAGACTTTGGGCGAACCGGCGTATCGCGGGCGGCAGATTTTTGCCGCGCTCCAGCATCGCCGCTTGCGCAGTTTCGACGAGATGACTGACTTGCCGAAAGATCTGCGCACGTGCCTGAACGAAGTCGCCCGGACTTCCTCGCTTTCAGTCGAGTCGCGTTACATCTCTGCTGACGGCACGCGCCGCTATCTGATGAAGACTCACGACAATCTTCCCGTTGAAACCGTCTTTATCCCGGAGGAACACCGCGACACGATCTGTTTCTCATCTCAATCGGGCTGCCCGTTGCAATGCACTTTCTGTCTTACAGCCCAACTCGGCTTGCTGCGATCATTAACTCCGGGCGAGATCGTCGAACAGATACTGATCGCCCTCAACGACGCCTACGGAGCCGGCGTGAAACCGCCGCGCGGCACGAACCTCGTCGGCATGGGCGCAGGCGAGCCGTTTTTGAATTTCGACTCGCTACTGAAAGCTTTGCGCATCATGGCGGATCCAAGTGGTCTGTATATCGTACCGAATCGAGTTACGATCTCAACCGCCGGAATCGTTCCGCGAATTCTCGATCTCGCGAAAGTTCCCGACCGTCCACATCTCGCGATCTCTTTGGCCGCCCCGACTGACGAACTTCGCGACGAACTGATGCCCATCAACAAGCGTTGGCCACTCGACGATTTACTCGAGGCCTGCAAGGTATTTGAGCAAACGCTCAAGCCCGGCGAACGGTTTACGTTTGAATACGTCATGCTCGCCGACGTTAACGATTCCGAAGAACACGCGCGCCAACTCGCAAATTTACTGAACCGTCATGGTCTAAGGGCGAAAGTGAATCTGATCCCGCACAACCCCGCTGAACCGCTTCCGTACCGGCCTTCGGCAGACGAAACCGTAGCGCGCTTCAAGAATATTCTGGAGTCGAAAGGCGTTCACGCGTACGTGCGGCGCCCGCGCGGACGAGACATTTTTGCTGCCTGCGGGCAACTGGCGGCGCGTCAGGAAACACTTAATGCTTGTAACGAGATCACTTCTGTCGGAGTTGGTAACTAATGATCAATCGCTCGAAACTCATCGGTGCACTGTTTCTGCTCATCGCGTTTTCCGCCACTCTCTACGCACAGTCAGCCTCAGACGTGAACGTCACCGGTTCACTCAAGCCTGACAAAATCAAGAAAGGCCGTGTGGCCGCTGGCGTCGTCCTTCTGGACGTCCCTTCGGGCCTGCACGTGCAATCGAGCAGACCGCTCGACAAATATCTGGTCGCCACCAAGCTCGATATCGAAACACCTTCCGGAATGAAGGTTGGCCCAGTCTCGTATCCGCGGGCAGTTATGCGCAAGTTAAAGTTTTCCAAAGGCATGGTAGCCGTTTACGAAGGCCGCGCGACACTTCGCTTCAACGTAACCGTGCCTGCGACCTACAACGGCTCGTCCGGCGAGATAAAAGGCAAACTGCGCTTTCAGGCGTGCAACGATGAGTCGTGTTTTCCGCCCGTGACGCGCGAAGTGAAGATGTGGCTCAACGTTGAATGAGCCAGCTCTTTCCAATCACGGCTATCAGCCGCCCAACTTTTCCGTGCAGCTTCTTTTCTTTTCGATACGAGAAGAAAAGATCTGTGCGGCACATCGTGCAGAACGGCACGACGTGAATCCGCTCCGCCAGCACACCGGTTGACTGGAGTTGATCCCGATTCGCTTTGATCAAATCGACAAATGCATGGCCCGGTCGCGCCGGCGTAAACAACTTCGCACCATTCGGAAACTGACTGCTGAACGCGTCAATCACGTCACTGCCCACTTCGTAACAGCACGGACCAGCGGACGCGCCAATCGCCACGCGCACATCTTCCGGCCTCGTACCGTATTCATCACTCAGGCGTTTCAAACCCGCGACTGCTGCTCCGGCAAGTGTGCCGCGCCAGCCGGCATGGACCGCCGCAAACGCACGAGTGCGCGGGTCGCCGATGAGAATCGGAACGCAGTCAGCAGTTTTGACCCCCGCGAGCACGCCATCAGCTTTGCTGACAATCACATCGCAGTAGATCGTTTCGCCGAGGTGATCTTCGGCAGGCTTGGCCTCTGCGACAGATCCAACCACGCGAACATCAGCGCCGTGGACCTGCCAACAACCCGCGAGCGACCATTGGCCCGGAAAAAGCTTGAGAAAGCGGCGACGATTCTCCAGAATGTTCTCCGCCGCGTCGTCGTGGAACCCAGCGAGGCTCAGCGAATTCTGTGGCATGTTGCTGACGCCGCCGCTTCGAGTTGAAAAGCCGTTTACAAATCCGTCCTGTTCCAACGGCAGGCAAACAAGAGCGCGAACGCCGTCGAGCTCGCGCCAGTAGAATCCAGCTTCAGCTAGTTGTTGGTCGCTCGTGATCGTTTCCATCGGCATAGACATTATCGAAGTTGCGCGAATTCGCGAAGTGCTGCTGCGCACGCCGCGTTTTACCGAACGGGTGTTCACGCGCGCCGAACGCGAATACTGCGACAGCCGCGGCGTCGTGGCCGCGCAGCATTACGCCGCGCGCTTTGCAGCGAAAGAAGCGGCTTTGAAAGCGTTGCAGACGGGTTGGCGCGGCGGAATCAGTTGGCAGGATGTTGAAGTGTCGGCGAAAGACAGCGGCGCGCCTTATCTAATCTTCACGGGAGAGGTGCTCGCGATTTTTGAGAGATTCGGCGCCACCGCCACGCATCTCTCGCTCTCACACACCAGCCAACACGCAATCGCTCAGGTCATACTCGAGCGGTGAACTCAGCGCATTTCATTTACGAGTGTCTTTCTGCCGTTGCGATCAGTTTCTACCCGCGTTAATCCCTGATACTTGGGCTCCACCGCTTCAGGCCTTCTCGTAGTCTCACGCTGCTCGGCAAACGGGCTGCTCTGCACAGGCACGTTCCCATGCAGATAACATTCGAGATTCGGCCCTTTCCCTTCCTTCACCGCAATCAACTCACGCAGCGGACAGCTCAACGTTGAAATCAAACCCGTAGCAGAATCAATCTCAACAAACTTTATTCCTTCCGGACATTCGAAATTCTCACCACCCAAGTCAGGCCTGACGGCGACTGCGCCCTTCATGAACTCAACCCACGCCGGCAACGCTGCCTCGGCGCCGGTCAAACCGAGTTGCTGGTTGTCGTCGTAACCAATCCAGACGGCGCAGACAAGATTTGGCGTGTAACCAACAAACCAACCGTCACGCGACGTGCCCGTCTTTCCGGCGATAGCTGTACCAGGAATGGCTCCGCGAGCCTTGTGCGCGGTGCCGCGTTCGATGACTGCGGAAAGCATATTCGTGATCAGGTACGCCGTGGTGGGACTGATTACCTGGTCGTTCGAATTCGGCAAAGCGTGCGCGGCCGGTGGCTCGTCGATGCTGCTGATCACTCGCGCATCGACACGGCGGCCTTCGTTCAGGAAAGCAGCGTAAGCAGAAGCCAGTTGAAGCGGCGTCACTTCTTTCACTCCCAGCGCGAGTGATGGATATCTTTCGGGCTTCGGCAGACCAAAAGCCGTCGCCAGGTTTGCGATGCGCGCGAGTCCGGTCTGCAACGCCACATCAACCGTCACCACATTCAGCGACTTCACCAAGCCAGTGCGCATCGTCACTTCACCCATCGAATACCCGCCGCCATAATTCGCGGGACGATAGGTTCGGTTCCGGTCGTAGACAAACTCTCGTGGCGCATCCATGAAGAGCTGCACCGGCGACATGCCGTCTTCAATCGCGGCGGCGTAGATGAATGGTTTGAACGTCGAGCCCGGTTGTCGTAGCGCGTCCGTAGCGCGATTCAACTGCGAAGTGGCGTAATCACGTCCGCCAACCATCGCGAGCACGTTACCGGTGTGCGGATCCAGAGCGACCAACGCGGCTTGAGGTTGTGCGTCCCTATCTTTGTATCGTTCCAACTGTTTCTTGAGCGCTTGTTCGGCGAGATCCTGCAAGTCGAGATCGATTGTGGTGTAGATTCGTCGACCTTCCGCTGACTCAGCAACCCGGTTCACGTAGTCGATAAAATAAGGCGCCAGCGAGTTATTAAAATCCACGGCAGGAGTGACTTTGATCGACTCCACAGACGCTGTTTCCTTTTGCTCGTTCGTGATCGAGCCGTCCTCCTGCATCGCAGCGAGCACAACATTTCTTCGCGCAAGGGCGGCGTCGGGATGTCGTAACGGAGAATAATGCGACGGACTCTGAATCATTCCCGCTATCGTCGCGGCTTCTGCGAGCGACAGATCGCGTAGTTCTTTGCCAAAAAACACCGTCGCCGCTTCTTTAACGCCGCGCACAGCAACCGCGCCCCGCTGGCCGAGATAGATCTCGTTGCAATAGAGCGCGAAGATGTCTTGCTTTGACAATCGCCGTTCCAACGCGAGCGACAGCATCGCCTCAGCATACTTTCTTTGCAGTGTCTTTTCCGGCGTGAGGTAGGTGTTTTTAACGAGCTGTTGAGTGATCGTCGAGCCGCCCTGGCCCAATCGCTCCTCACCGGCATTGCGCAACAAAGCACGGGTTAAGCCGCTGAAATCTACGCCCGAGTGACTGAAAAAGCGCCGGTCTTCAATTGCCAGAATCGCCTGCACGAGCACCGGCGGAATCTCATCGTAGCTCAACGCCTCGCGCTTGCCGGATTTTGACGACAGGTCATTCGCCAACACTTCCGGCTCGAGCATGAACGAATCAAGCGCGACTCCGTCGCCGGTTATCTCCGCGATCTGTTCGTCAACAAAACCAACCCGAACGACCTCAGGTTGCGTACGGCTGCTGCGGCCAGGTCGAATCTCGATTGCCGATCCGTTCGACACAAAACTCCCGCTCCAGATGTTGCTGGCGCTGGTTTCCAGATAG
Source organism: Pyrinomonadaceae bacterium (assembly GCA_036506775.1). Taxonomy (GTDB): domain Bacteria; phylum Acidobacteriota; class Blastocatellia; order Pyrinomonadales; family Pyrinomonadaceae; genus PSRF01. The sequence continues at coordinate 5,905 of DASXRE010000283.1, forward strand.
CCCGCACGTCGCAGCGAGTTGATCAGTTTGTCGCGCGACAACTTCTGACCAGCCTGCAACACTCGCGGCGCGGCATACAGTCCCGGCCTGCTCGTCAGATAACCACTGGCGAGCCGTGCATCAATAATGTTTGAGTAGTAATTGTAAGAACGGATGAGGGCGACGCCACCCAGAACAGCCGCCAGTAAGCTCACCAGCACGCTGAGCCGGATAAGACGGCGCGAGACACGCGCCAGCCACTCGACTGCGCGAGGCTCGGGCACAGATGTAACCTCGATTGCCACCAATCAACCTGCAACCCTTCAGTGCTTCCACTATCGTGTGCTTTAGTTAAACAGTTAATGAGCGAGGATTTCTGGAAAAGAACTGCGGGCCTTTTTGCGACCACGAAGTTGATACCATTTCGGCTGCGCCTGCATGGCCGCCTCAATCAAAGCGAGAATCTCAGGCGCACTTTCCATTCCCGCCGCGTACCCCGCCTCCATCAATTCGTCGGCGCGGCCCATCTCGTCCCAGCGAATGTGGCCGACTTGGGGTTTGATCACATGATCAGAGAGTGAGAGTTGATAGTGCGAGGCCGTTTTCTGGACCACCAGCATTGATTGCAATACCACACCGATAACCGAAGTCGGCGGTCCGATAAACGTTGCGCCAGCGGCATTCACGTCAACCGCAATCACGATTTCAGCGCCAAGGGAGCGCGTAATCGACGACGGAACGACGGCCACCAGACCGCCGTCGACCAGTTGCCGTCCCTGATCGTCTGTCACCGGCACGTACCAGCCCGGAATTGCACAACTCGCGCGAATCGCAAACGGGATATCGCCGTGATCGCGCAACACTACCGCCGCACCTGTTCCAAGTTCGGTGGCCACCGCCGCAAACGGTATCGGCAGACTTTCAAAACGAGTGATCGGCAGACGCTCGCGCAGATACTGTTCCAGCCGATCGTTACTTTGCACGCCGAGCCGCGACATCGTCATCCTGCCGACGTCGCGCCAGCGCAACTTGCGGCCCAGATCTTCAATCTGGTCCACCGGCAGTCCGGTAGCCCACGCGCCTCCCACGAGCGATCCGGCCGAGGTTCCCGCGATGCAGTCGATCGGAATGTTGTTTTCGGCGAGTGCGCGGAGCACACCAACGTGAGCGATGCCGCGCGCCGCGCCGCCCGAAAGTGCCACACCGACTATGGGACGGTTAGAAGCCAAGTTACACCGGATTCAACATCACAATTTCAGCTCGCTCGCGAGCCGTATCCAAAAACGCGTCGGTCTCAGACTCGATCTTCGCTTCCTTCAAAGTGTTCTCTATCTCTGCGCGGGTCTGTTCGAGCGTCGGCACAATTCGGCCCGAAGAACGCGCCTTGAAACGCGGCACGTAAACGTCGCGATAGTAATCGGCAATCTCTTTCTGATTGATCACTACAAAGTTTCGAAAGCGGAAATCGAGATACTTTTCCATCTTCAACCGCTGCTCGATGATCTCGTCCAGTTTTTCACTGGTCAACCCGACGCGTTGCAACCGCTCGCGAAACGCCGGTTCCGACGGGAATAAACGCGCCAACTCCGCCCGCGCTTCGCTGATCTCCGCAGGCGTCGGCACAATCGTCGGCAGTTTCTCTGCTTCCTGAAGTATCAGCCGCTGATCAATCAACAGTCGCAGCGCACTGTTCAACTGTTCCGAGCTGGGATTGTCCAACGGTGTATTTGGTTGCAGCGCCAACTGCCACATCAAATCCGAATAGGTAATCAACTCGGTTCTAACGCCCGCATTCACCGTTGCCACCATCTTGTCGACGACCTGCTGCGCCGCACACGTTGTGCAAAACGCCAGCAGGAGAATCAGGGTTCGTACGATATTCTTCATTTCGCTTCTAGAACGTTTGCGTAATCCTGAAATGCAATGCACCCCCATGCAACCGAAACACCGTCGGCGTGCCGTCAAACGAAATCCCGTTTGGCCCACGTTGGGGAATCAAAAACTCCGGCGGCTTCAACAAAAATCCATAATCCACCGCCAGCGCGCCGCCAAACGGCGTCTGCCAACGAAATCCAAGACCAAGGGTGTTGGTCCAATGCGCCCGCAAATTTACCTGTCTAATCGTGGCGAGAATGTCGCCCGGTGGTACTGGCGCGATGTCGTGCTTTCCAAACAGGTCACCGACACGCCGGAAGACATTGCCGCCATCGTAAAACGGCACCACCTGAACTGACCGGGTCAACGGAATGCGCGCCTCAAGGTTCACCACTGCGAGCGCGTTGCCGCCCACCGGAACTGTAAATGGATTCAGAAAGACGATGTTCTTGTTCTGATCGCGAAACGGACCTAAGGGAATGACGACTTCACGTGGGCCAGCTTCTTCAAAACTGAAACCGCGCAACGTTGTCGAGCCGCCGGAAAAGAATCGTTCACTGATCGGTAGCGTGCGATCGATCTCGTCGATGGTGCCGTTGCCGTCGCGATCGATCGGGTTGAACAGGTTTGCGAGACCAAGCGTCAGATTACCCGCAAACACAGTGTCCCGCAGCGCACTGACTTTGTAATACTGACGGTAGTTCGCCTGAAAGCGATTGAACGAAATGTTTCCCCCGAGCTGCCGCAGCGCCAAAGAGTAGTCCATGCTGAAAAAGCTTCCGCGCGTCGCATCCACCTGGTTGTAACGGCAGATCTCGCCCGCTCCGCCTGGCGTTTCGTCGTCTCGCTCGAGCGCGTTCCGCCCAAGCAGCCCTCTTTCACAACGCTCCCGCGTGTCTCTGACAAACGAAACGCCGAGCTTCGAAAGTCGCACCTTGCTGTCGGGCTCAAGAATCGGTCTGACAACCAGACTCTCAAGGTTGTAAAGACGCACATCTTCATAGCTGTACCGGCCAAAGATTATCGTACGCGTTTTTCGATCGAGCACGCGTTGCGTCTCTAGTGCCGCAGTAAAGCGATTGATGGTGGGTTCGTCGACCTGATTGCCGAAGATGTCAATCGCGTTACCGTTTTCATCGAGCCTCTGCACAATTCCCATCGTGCCGCGATCGATCGCGGAGCGGAAGAAACGCGTGATCGTCGAATCGCGTTGATACTCGACCGACGCCGCGAGCGGCACAAAATCAGTCTTGTTGTAACGAGCAAAGCGCGGATCCAGATACTCAAGCCGCACCAACTGCTGACGGCTGCTCGCACGCAAACGCATCGCGCCCTGACGCAGCCGATTCATCAGGTTGACGTTGCTGATCTCAAACAGGCCGAGCGCGCCCGCATCAGTCGAGTAGCCGCCGCCGTAATCCATGACGTTTGGCGGCTTCTCTTCGACGTCGATGATCACGTCGCGCCGTTTGAAGCCGCCGGCGGTTTCACCGGCCGCTTCGGTGCGAATGATGACCTGCCGGTAGGCGTCTGTCAGATAGAGTTCGCGCTCCGAATCAGAAATGCGATCCGAGCGCAACGCGTCGCCTTCCTTGAGTGGAATCGCTCGCATGATCGCCGCGCGCTTCGTGCGCCGCGTGTTGCGAGTGCCGGTGACACCATTGATGACGATCTGATTGATGAAAACTTTGTCGCCTTCGTCGTTGATTGAAAAGATCAGCCTGACTTGTTCTTCATTGGCTTTCGCCGGCAACTCAACGACTGAATAGTCGACGCGCACGTCGAAGTAACCGTCGCGCGAGTAAAGCTGCGCGACTTTGTCCGCATCTGCTCTCGCCTGCGACCTCGAGTAAGGCGCTCCGACGATCGTAGTAAGCTCCCGACGAATTCTGTCCTCGGTGTAGATCTGATTGCCTTTGACTTCAACGCCGGCGATGCGCGTGAGCGGTCCCTCCGTGACCTGGAACGTGATGATCAGACTATCACCGTTGATCGACACGCCCTGAAGCACTTCGACCTTTGCTTTGCGATAACCCAGGTCGCGCATGAACGCTTCGACCGTCCGGCGGTCTTGCTCGAGCAGCGTCAAACTCGTGTAGCCGCGCCCGTAACCGAGAAACGGAATCAGACCAATGGCGTTTGCTTTCTGACTCTTCAGGTCAGCGGCAACGTCGTCGTAGGTCCGTTTGTTGGTGCCGGTGACCCGAATGTCGGTCAGCCGAAAACGCCGGCCTCTTTCGACCTGATACTCGATTTCGATATGGTGGCCAGTCAACGTAGTCGGATTCAGGTTCTGACACGTCTCTTCGGTTCCGTTTGCGCCGATGTCAGCAGGTGGATTGTCGACACGACAAACCGGCGTCACTTCGGCGAAGAAGTAACCGTCTTCCTGTAGCTTGTTGCGCACGCGACGCGCCCCCTCAACGATTGCGGAGAGGTCGATATTGCCCTCACGTTTGACAGGCAGCAAATCGCGTTGGGTTTTCTCGCTGACTTCGTAGTTCGTGACCTTGACGTCAACTGTCGGACCCACAGCTCCGGTTAAAGCTATCCTGACCGTATTCTTGTCCGGGTCTCGCTCGACTCGCGGATCTTCCAGCACTGGCGCGAGAAAATTTTTGGCAACCAGAGCATCGCGAATCTTGCTGATGTCGGCGGCGAGCGCGTCGCGCGTAAAAGGAGCAGAGGGCTGCAACGTGAGCGAATTCCGCACCGCGGACAGATCGAAGCCCTTGATATCGATATTGAACGCCTCGACTTTCGCTTGTTCTCCGGGTGTCACTTTGTAAGTGACTGTAGCCCGAATGCCACGCGGCCCGACTTGCTCCTGCGGTTCGACGGTCGCGTTAAAGTAACCGCGATCGCGCAAGAACACCTGAATCTCGTCCGCGTTGCGCAGGATCAGTTGTTCCGATAATCGAGTGCCGGGTTGGACGAAGTTCAAGCGCGCACGAAGTTCGTCAACGGAGATCGGTGTTCCGGTAACTGGCCCCAACTCGATGCGCACGTCGCCGATTTGCACCTGCCGTTTGACGACAAAACGAAGCCGCACCGAACCGGTTCGAGCGGCGCTGTCCTGAACGACTTCGACGCGCGCGTTGCCGACGCGTCCGGAATTAAACAACGCCTGGAGC
>DASXRE010000284.1:0-36651 GCA_036506775.1 Pyrinomonadaceae bacterium
GCGAGGGCCATCCGCTCGAAGTCCGGGCGCAGATCTTCAAACTCCTGCGACGACAACGCTTCGATCGCCGAGCGATAGATCGAAAGCACAAACGCTTCGCGAAACTTCTTCTCGCGCAACATCTGGTAAAACTGACGGGTCGTCTCGGTGGGTGTGCGTGACGGGTTCTGCGCAAGCACGCTTGCTGAGCCCGCCACCACAATCAACAGCAGTAGACTAGGAATTCCCGAGGTTCGTTGCCGCATTCAACTCACTCTTCCCGCCGCACCACCGGCGCGGGTTTCAAGACCAATTCTCTCCCAACCAGATACAGCAGGATCGTGAGCAACAGAAACGGAATCATGCCCAGCATGTCGGAATTAGGTCCTTCAAAGAACGGGTTGCGGTGCAGCGCCCACTCTTCAAATCCCTTGAGCCAGGTAACGATACTCTCCTTCAGGTTCATGAAGGCATAGATCACGCCTGCGAGAGTTGCGCCGGCAATGTAACCGGAGGCGAGCAGCACTCCCGGACTCTTGTCAGTCTCGGCAGCCATATGCTCTTCGGAAAGATTCATATTCTCCGGTTTCTTGCGCAGATACAGGTCAACCAGCCACCGCACCGCGCCCCCGACGAAGATCGGTGCCGACGTCGAGATTGGCAGATACACACCCACTGCGAACGCCAGCGAGGGCACGCCACTCAGCTCGAGCACAATGGTGATCATCACTCCGAGCAAGACCAGTCCCCACGGCAGTTCACGACTCAAGATTCCCTTGATGATGTAAGACATCAACGTCGCTTTCGGAGCGGTAAACTTCGCGACCGTATTGCTCGTGCCCGGCACCTTGTCGTAGATGCCGTTGATGCCCGGATCAGCGAGATAAACTGGCTGGCCTTGAGCATTCACGAAGTAACGGCCCGCTGGACCGTATTCCGTGCCGGTCTTGTGCACGACGTAATAGCTACCTGTGTCAGAACTCGCCTGACCGCCCACCAATCTCTCTTGCTTCGGCTGATCGCCGGTCTTCACAAACTGATCAGGCGTGAACGCGAACCCGGCGGGAAAACTGAAGTCCTTGTTTTGCGCGACCGGAACGTAAACACTGCCTGACTGGTTCATCGCCAGCAGAATCGGACCGAGCGCAATTGCCGAGACAAGCGCGCCTACCAGAATCGCGATCTGCTGATACTTGGGTGTGGAACCGACGAGAAATCCAGTCTTCAAGTCCTGAGAAGTTGTGCCGCCATTGGAAGCCGCGATGCAAACGATCCCGCCGATCGAAAGGGCGGTAACGAAATACGGTGGCGCGGTCCAACCGATGATCAGGAAGACCAGACAGGTGAGCAGCAACGTTGCGACGGTCATGCCGGAGATCGGGTTTGACGACGAGCCGACTTCGCCGGTCAGTCGCGACGAAACAGTGACGAAAAGAAAGCCAAAGGCGATGATTAGAATCGCGCCGAGAATGTTGAAGCGCAGATTCAGTTGCGGGACGATCATGATCACCACGAGCAAGGCGATGATGCCGCCCAACACAAACTTCATCGAAAGGTCCTGATCCGTGCGCGGTGCGTTGTCATTCGCGCCCGTGCCTGATCGACGCAGGTCAGCGAGTCCACCTTTCAAGCCGCTCCAGATAACCGGCAACGAGCGAAACAGACTGATGATACCGCCCGCAGCCACCGCGCCCGCACCGATGTAAAGGATGTAGCCCTTTTGAATCTGGCTGACGGACATGTCCTTGATGAGGTGCGTTGTTTCGGGAGCGAGCGGCGTTATCCAGCCGCCGCCGAAATACTTGATCGCGGGGATCAAAACCAAATAAGCGAGCACACCGCCAGCGACCATGATGGAAGCGATGCGCGGTCCGATGATGTAGCCGACGCCCAACAGCGCGGGATTGTTCTCGATCGAGATCGACCCTCCCTCGAACGGCTTGCCAAACACTTTGGCCGGATATTCTTTCCACGTCTTAAAAATCTGTTCGATTCCGTAGTAGAGAAAACCTATGCCGAAGCCGCTGATAATCGTCTTGCCGCCCGTGGCCGCCTGATCGACGAGGGTCGAGTCACGCGCGCCTTCGCGAGCCGCGGCGCGTGATTCGTCGGACGCACCCGCTTTCAACACTTCAGCGCACGCAGTGCCTTCGGGATATTTCAAGTAGCCGTGCTGCGCAACAATGAGAGCGCGCCGCAGCGGAATCATCATCAGAATTCCCAGCAGGCCGCCGAGCACTGACACGAGCATCACGCGCGACAGTTCGAGATCAAATCCGAGTATCAGAATCGCGGGCATCGTGACGCCGATGCCGAACGCGATCGATTCCCCGGCGGAACCTGCGGTCTGAACGATGTTGTTTTCAAGTATGGTGGCATCGCGCAAGCCCGCCTTCGATAGCAAGCGGAAGAGAGTGATTGAGATGACAGCCACTGGAATCGAAGCGCTGACCGTCAGTCCGACCTTCAGCACCAGATACAACGACGAGGCGCCAAAAATCACGCCGAGGACCGTTCCCATGATCAGGGGCAGGATGGTGAGTTCGCGCAGCCTGACTCCAGCCGGGATGTAAGGTTGAAAAGTTGCCAGGTAAGGATTATCTGGCTTGAAACCAACTCGGTCTGGGTACTCGTTTGCAGGGATGCTTTCACTCGACATCCGGTTGACCTCCAACGGATTTTCTACACGGGGAGTGCGCGGGGTTTGAAAACGCTCGCTACTTTACACGGGCCGCAGGCGCTCGGCAAGCGGTTTTACGGGCGTTTTTCCGGCGTTTTTGGTGCTAAACTGCGCCGGATGACATTCAAAGCGACTGTCCTGGTGCTCGTTGCGCTGGTGGCTTTTGTACCTGGCGCACCTTCAACCGGCCCTTCATCGGTGGCGTCCGGAATTCCGATGCCCGCCGAGGTGCTCGGGTTTACACCGGGCGACGACCGAAAACTCGCGTCGTGGAACCAGGTCGTCACCTATTTCGAACAGCTCGATCGAGCCAGCGACCGCGTGATGTTTGAAACGCTCGGGCAGACGTCGATGGGCAATCCGTTCGTGATGGCCACAATCAGCGCGCCCGACAATCTCGCGCGGCTCGATGAATACAGAGCGATTCAGGCCTACCTTGCTGATCCTCGAAAGCTGGGGCCGCCGGCCACTCGCGATCATCAAGCAGCCGAGCTGATTAAGCGCGGCAAAACCATCGTGCTGATCACGTGCGGCATTCACTCCACTGAAGTCGGCTCGTATCTCTCGAGCATGCTGATCGCACACCGGCTCGCATCGTCCAACGAACCGGACGTTCAAAAGATACTCGCCAACACAATCATTCTGCTGGTTCCTTCACTGAATCCCGATGGTGTGGACATCGTGAAAAACTGGTACGACAAAACGCTCGGCACGCCGTACGAAGGAACAGATCCGCCGGAGCTTTATCACAAGTACACCGGACACGATAACAATCGCGACTGGTATGCCTTCACGCAAGTCGAGACGCAACTCACCGTCGACAAGATTCACAACGTTTGGCATCCGCAGATCGTGCACGACATTCACCAACAGGGTGCGATGGGTTCGCGGCTGTTTCTACCGCCTTACATGGCGCCCGTTGAACCAAATGTGCCGAAACAGATCGTTGAAGGCTACACAAAGCTTGGCAACTGGATGGCGAGTGAGATGCGCGCAAAGGGTTTTCAGGGCATCACCACCGACTCAACTTACGACGCGTGGACCCCGGCGCGCGCCTACTCGCACTATCACGCGGGTGTGCGCATGTTGTCGGAAACAGCTTCGGCAAGAATCGCGACACCGATCACTTTGAAGTTCGAAGAGCTGACTTCGCGCGAAGGTTACGATCCGCAAAAGGAGTCGGCGAACTTTGGGCCACTGTGGCGTGGTGGTGAGTGGCGGCTGCGCGACATCACGAACTACATGACTACGGCCGCGTTTCTGTTGTTGCAGAATGCAGCGGACAATCGTGTCGAGTGGTTGCAGCGGTTTTATGCGATTGGAAAAGAGGCGGTGCGCCCACGAAGAAGAAATGAGATCTGGGGCTATGAGCTGATAAAAGGCCAGACAAATGACTACCTGGCTTTGGACAACGCGCTGACCAAGGCAGGTGTCGAGATCGACTACTGTGCGACTGGTCCACACTATGCCTCGAAAGTCGTGAGCCTCGCGCAACCATATGGCGCCTTCGCCAAGGCGTTGCTCGAACGCCAACGGTACCCGGAGCTGCGCGATTCATCAGGACACCCGATCACTCCGTACGACGTGACAGCCCACAGCCTGTCTTTGTTGACTGACGTGGAGGTGAAACCGATCAAGGCGCCGTTTCGCTGCAAGGTCCTCGATTGGAGCGACGACAATTTACTTCCGACGTACGCAATCACGAAGCGAGTTGCTCTTTATCGTTCGTCAGTGCCGGCAATAGATGAAGGATGGACCAGATTCATCCTCGACCAGCAGCGCGTTCAAGTGGCGTCGGTGCGCGATGCGGAAATAAGGTCAGGAAATCTGATCGCGAAGTACGACTCGATCGTTGTGCCGGATCAGGCGCCGCGCTTGATTTTCAACGGTTACCGTGCCGGAACAATGCCTCCCGAATTGACTGGTGGGATCGGGAATGAGGGCGTCAAAGCGTTGCGGGAGTTTGTGCAAGCGGGTGGAACACTCGTGCTGCTGAATCGTGCTTCCGAGTTCGCAATTGAACACTTCGATCTGCCGGTCCGAAATGTTGTGGCGGGTTTGCCGCGAACTGAGTTTTATGTGCCCGGTTCGATTCTGCGCCTTGAACTGGATCGATCTCATCCACTCGCGAAACTTATGCCTGCACAAATTATCGCCTGGGTGGAAGATTCGCCCGTATTCGAAGTGACGACGAACCCCAAATCGGATATTCCGACATCAGATGTCCAGATCATCGGCTCCTATCCGCGCACCAGTGATCCACTGCTCTCAGGCTGGCTGCTGGGAACCAACAGGATCAGAAACAAAGCCGCGCTGGTGGAAGTGAAGGTGGGTAAAGGCCGCATGATTCTCTTTGGTTTTCGGCCGCAATACCGGGCACAGTCGTTGGTCACGTACCCCTTATTTTTCAACGCCCTGAATCGTTAACGGTGGCCTCGTGGGGCGTCGGTATTGATGCAGCTTGTTCCCAAAAGGACGCCTCCTTGGAGTGTGGCGACTAGTCGCCGCTTTTGATTCCGATCTCAGACCAAAGCGGTGACAAGTCCCCGCACTCCAAGGAGGTACCAAAGTCCTAACTGCATCACTAGCCAGGGCGTCCGGTTCCTTGAACTTTTGCTCGGGAGGGGCGTATAAACATTCACGCGGCACGCACCCGAACAACACAGCGTCGCCGGACCGCGATGGTCACCTTTCTCATTACTTCGTTTCTAGTCTTAGGCTTAATCGCTATAGCCATTTACTTTTGGCAGAAACCAGCACAGAGCACACAAACCTACGAACTACCGCCGCCACCGCAACCTGCGGGCTTGTTTGAGGGCGAAACGCAGGCCTCGAATGCAGATGGCGATGAAGAGCGACTGCTAACGACCAGGCAAACGGAGCCGCCGGAAAACGAAGCTGAGCGGCGCGAGAGAAAGGAAGAGGTAAACGCATTTCTAAAATCGTGGCAGGTTTCTCCTGATAGAAAATCTACCGCAAAAATGCTACACGTTGCCGCGGCCGCTGATGACGCCGACACATACCGCGAGGCCGTCGAAATGGCGCTCAGCATCTGGCAACGCGGCGGCATTCCCGATTTATCCGCCGCCGAACTTCAAAACCTGTTCACCAGCGAATTCTGGTTACTATCATCGAACACCCGCAGTTCAGGCGCCGGCTTTGTCCTGAAGCAAACGCTCTCGCGAGCGTCGCGTGAACTCGAACGTGCCAACAACCCAACGTGACCCGTCAACTGCTTCCAGTTGATTGAAAGAGAACTACCATGGAAAACATTGACATCGCATCTACCTTGCCGGTGCTTTTCGGCATTTTTGTTTTACTGATCCTGTTCCTCATCGTCGTGCGTCGCATCTTCGTGAACGTCGGCGCGCGCGAAATCGCGATCAAGGAGCGGCGCTACGTCGGTGCCAAGATGCCGCCGGGACGCGTCGTCGCGACCGAGGGCGAAGTTGGTATTCAAGCAGATGTGCTCAAGCCGGGCCTGCACCTGATCAAGTTTCCGTTCGAAAAAGTGGTGCGCAAAGTGCCGCTGATCGAAATCGGTCCTGACGAACTCGGCGTCATCGAAGCCGTCGACGGCGAACCGATGCCGCCGGGCCGTATCTTCGCACCGGATCGCGCACAGAACGCGCACAACAACTTCCAGGATCCAATTGCGTTCATCAAACAGGGCGGTGTCAAAGGCATTCAGTTACGCACGCTTCCGCCGGGACTCTGGCCGATACACCCGTACCTGTTTCGCGTTTCAGTGGCCAAAGCGACGGTAGTGCCACAAGGAAAGGTTGGCGTTGTTACTGCCGCCGACGGTGATCCACTCGATCCGGGTCGCCTGCTTGGTAAAGCGATCTCGGACCATCGGAACTTCCAGGACGCCGAACAGTTCATCGCCGCAGGCGGACAGAAAGGACCGCAGGTCGACATCCTGACGCCGGGTGTCTATCGCATCCTGACGCAGTCTGGTCCAATCGATGGTTCCGCTGAAACGAAGCCGGGTCTCCTCACTGTGCGGCTCTTCGACGCCACAGTGATCAACGAAAACGGCATCGGTCTGGTCGAAGCACTCGACGGCGCTCAACTCAACCCACGCGACTACGTCGCTGAATCGGTCGCCGGACACGACAACTTCCAGAATGGCCACGAGTTCATCGGCCGAGGCGGCCAGCGTGGTCCACAAAAAGACATCCTGCTGCCCGGCACCTACTACATCAACCCGCTGCTGTTCAAAGTTATTCCGGAAACCGCGAAGGAGATCAAACCCGGCGAAGTCGCAGTGGTCGTTTCTAACGTCGGTAAAGATCCTTCGGAAGAAGTACGCCGTGAAATGGCCGCGAAGGTTCGTCAGCGAATGGAACGTGAAGAACGCGAGCAGGTCGCGCATTCAGCAGCCCGCCTCGACAAGATGGACGATCGCACGGTTGAAGAGATCAAAGCGGATCTGTTGACCGGCGATCCCGCTGATCGACGTCTTGACGAAGGTGCGCACGAGGCGTACGTAGTTCCGGAGGGTTATCGCGGTATTCAGGAGACAGTTGTGGGACCGGGTCGCTACTACGTCAACACACTCGCGATCAGTCCGATCGTCATTCCGACGACCAACCAAACGGTCGAATGGACCGCCGGTGAAGTGGCCAACACGTTCAATCCGTTCGAAGTGATCTCGAAGGACGGTTTCACGATGCAGTTGGAAGTCCGCGTTGTTTTCCGGGTGAAGCCGGAAGACGCGCCGTTCATGGTGGCAAAGATCGGCGGCATCGAACGGTTGATTCAAAACGTAATGCATCCGCTGATCGACTCGATCTTCCGTAATCAGGCGTCTGAATCGTCGGCGATGGCCTACTTGCAAAACCGTCACGAGGAACAGGAACGCGCCGAAGCTCGCGTGCGCGCGCACTTGCTGAAGTATCACGTCGACGTCGTCAACGTGCTCATCTGCCACATTCACTTGCCGGAAGAACTGATGAAGACGCAGACCGAGAAGATTCTCGCCGAGCAGCGGCAGAACATGTACAACGCTCAGCGCGAAGCGGAAGAGAAACGTATTCAACTCGAGAAGACCAAATCACAGGCTGACAATCAGAAGGATCTGATGGCGGCGACGGTGGGTGTCGAGATCGCCGGCAAGCGCGCCGAACAGCGCAAAGCCGAAGGCGAGGGCGAGGCTCATTACATTCAGCAAACCGGTCGCGCCGAAGCGGAGAAGGTGCGGTTGATGGGCGAGGCGCAGGGCGTCGCTTATCGCGAACAGGTCAACGCGCTTGGCGCGCAAGGCGTCGCGCTCGTTGAAACGCTCAAGGTAATTGGTGAGAAGGGCGTTCGCATTACCCCGGACGTGATGGCCACCGGCAGCGGCGCCGAAGGCGGCGGCGGTCTGGGAACTTTGCTACTGCTGAATCTGTTTCGCGAGCGACTAGGCAACGTGCCGACCAACGGCGAAAAAGTCGGCCGCTAAAGAATCTATACACAGATTACACGGATCCTCATCCGTGTAATCTGTGTTTTCCTCGACACAAAAAAACCAAGTATCTCGATTAGTTTCTGGCTCCATCCGCATTCCGGAGGAGCCCGGCGTGAAACAACCAGTTGTGCTGATAGCTCTGTTTCTCTTCGTTGCCGCGGTGAGTTTTGTTTTGGCGGCTAAGCAGGCAGCTACTGCTTCTCCAGATACATCTGCGCAGCCATCTTCGTCAGCTTCCAAACCCGTGACCACGCAATCCGGCTCTCACCATCCTCGCGGCCAGTGAGCTTGTCGATAATCAGTTTGCCCAGCAACTTGCCTTCCCTACGCAGCATGAACTCTCGCGCGAACGGCTTGGCAGTCTCGAAGAAGCTGAAACCCGGATCAGTCACCACGCCAATGCCTTCGAGGGTCATCAAGGCACGCATGATGTAAGTGAAATTCGACGGCAACCGGAAGGGATACTCGTAGATCACTTCAGCGAGGTCGTAAGTTAATTCCTTGAAGTTCACCTCGCCGAGCCTCAGATTCAGATAGTGCGTGAACAGACTCTCGACCACCGGCCGAACCGTCTCAGGATCGACGCCCGGCTTGAGGAAGTTCAGATTGATGATGTCCTGGCCCAGGCCGTGAACATCACGCGCCACGACGTGGAAGAACGCATCGATCATCTGCGCCTGCAACTTCGGCGTGATGCGACCGACCATGCCGAAGTCGAAGAACGCGAGATGACCGCTGTCCATCGCGAGCAGATTGCCCGGATGCGGATCGGCGTGGAAGAAACCGTCTTCGAGTAGCTGCTTCAGGTACGTGCGAATCAGTAGACGATTGACTTTGACCGCGGAGATACCGTGTGCGCGCAAGCCTTCAACGTCGACGACCTTCGTGCCGCGAATAAACTCGAGCGTCAACACGCGCGTGTTCGTGTGTGACCAGAAAATCTTCGGCACCCGAACCGCGCGCCACGTACGGAAGTTGTAGCGAAACCTGTCGGCGTTGCGGCCTTCCTTGATGTAGTCCATCTCTTCAAAGATGGTTGTGTGAAACTCGCGCAGCATTCCTTCCCAGTCAGCGTTCTCGTTGGCTTTGGGAAAGAAACGGTTCGTCAGCTTGACGAGGCGGTAGAGAATCGCGATGTCGATGCTGATGATGGATTGGAGATTCGGACGCTGCACCTTGACGGCGACTTCCTCGCCGGTCGCAAGTCGCGCGCGATAAACCTGACCGAGCGAGGCAGCCGCAATCGGCTCGCTGTCGATCTCCGGATAGCACTCGTGCAACGGACGGCCGAGTTCCGCTTCGATTCGTGCAAAAGCCTCGGCAGTCGGAAAAGCAGGAACTTGATCCTGCAGCGTTTGCAGTTCTTTGACGTAAGCCAACGGCAGCAGATCGGCGCGGGTGCCAAGCGCCTGGCCGATCTTGATAAACGTTGGGCCAAGACTGATCAACGACTCGCGCAGCCAGAGCGCCTGTTTCTCGAGTCGCGCCTGCTTGCGGGCCGAACCCTCAGCGCCGCGAAAGATCACGTAGCGCAACGCGCGTACGAACAGATCGAAGACGACGTAGAGTTGCGCCCAGGCCCACGCCTTCAACCGCGCGAGGCGGCCACGTTCGCGCGCCACATTTCGCAGCCGCGCCACCGCTCGACGATTGAAATCTGCGCGCACGTCGTACGTGTCGAGGAACAGGTACAGGGAAAAGAGTCCCAACACGCACGCCACCCGGGCAGCGCGTAACCAGCCGCGAAACCCGCGACCGGCGAGGAGTTCGTCGACCATCTCATCCGAGAGCGGTCGCACCTCGCGAGTCGCCTTTTGCGTCGGCGGCAGGGTGGGCTTGAGACCGTTTTGATTGAATTCTCGTTTTATAAGTGCGCTCATTTTAAACTAGATAACCGATAGCATGTGCTTCGTGCCCGCGCGCTCAAAATAACTGTCCGCGCGAGTCACGTCTCTTTCAATCTGCTTTTTCAACTCTTCCACTGAACTAAATTTTCGCTCGTCACGCAAGCGATACAAAAACCTGACGCGAACAACATCGCCATACAGATCGCCGTCCCAGTTCATTACGAAGGTCTCAACTGAAGGTTCCGAAGGTTCCGATGCCACGCCAAACGTGGGCCGAAGCCCGACATTTGTTACGCTCCGGCGCCATTGACCGTCCAGCAAAGTCCCGGTGACGTACACGCCATTCCTGGGTATGACGCGGTTGTGCGGGTGCAGGTTGGCCGTGGGAAAACCAAGCGTGTGGCCGCGCTCTGAGCCTCTTTCGACGCGTCCTTCAACCCCGTAAGGACGGCCCAACATGCGGCGCGCAAGATTCACGCGGCCCTGCGCGAGCAGCTCGCGCACCTTGCTCGAACTCACGCGTTGCCCACGCAGTTTTACTTCCGGCACCTCGCCTGCGACGAAACCAAGCTCGTCCCCGAGTCGTCTGAGCAGTTCAATGTTTCCTTCGCGCTTATGCCCGAAGGCGAAGCCCTTGCCGAGATAGACCTCACGCGCGTGCAGGCGATCCATCACCACGTCTTTAATGAAGTCTTCCGCGCCGAGGTTGGAGAACTGCTTCGTGAACCGCACGACGATCGTCTGCTCGATGCCCAGCACTCCGAAACCTTCTATTTTTTGATCGAACGTTTGCAGCAACGGAGGCGCGGATTCCGGATGCAACACCGCCCGCGGATGCGGATCAAACGTGATCACCGTGGGCACCGCACCAAGCTTGCGCGCGCGTTCGACGACAGTGCGCATAATCAACTGATGGCCCAAGTGCAAACCGTCGAACACGCCGAGCGTGAGGACCGTCGGGCGTTGTATCTCCGCGTTGTCAGTGCCGTGAAAGAGACGCATAGGGAATTTTCGATTGGCGATTGCCGATTGCCGATTGCGTCGACTTAGCCGATTTGGTCGATTTCGTCAAATTGATCGATTAGGCGCGGCCTGATGACTCGTCAATCGCCAATTGGCAATCGGCAATTGGCAATCGGTCACGCCTCCACTACCAAGCCGTCGTAAGCAAACTCGACGCCCGCCGGCAGACGCGCCGAGTCGCGGCCGTGTTTGATATCGTGGGCGAGGTGCGTGAAGAACGTGCGGCGCGGTTTGATTTGCTCGATGTATTCCAGCGCGCGGTCCACCCAAAGATGCGTCGGATGCTCGCGAAAACGCAGGCAATCGAGCACGAGCACGTCGAGGTTCCGCAACGACTCGATCGTGTCCGGTGGTATGGCGCTGAGGTCAGTCAGATAAGCAAAGTCGTTGAAACGATAGGCCATCACCGGCAAGCGGCCGTGGATCACTTCCAGCGGCGTGATCTCGAGCTCCGGACCAATGCAAAACGGCGCGCGGTGATAGACCGTGTACGGAATGACTTCCGGCAGTCCGCCGCCAAAATGCGATGGTTCGAAAATGTATTTGAAGATTCGTTTGATATCGACCCACGCGCGTTCGTTTGCGTAAACGCCAAGCGCTCCGAAACGAAAGTTGAGCGGGCGAATGTCATCGAGACCAAAGATGTGATCGGCGTGGCAGTGCGTGATCAGCACGGCGTCGAGACGCTTGAGTCCGAAGCGCAATGCCTGCTGCCGAAAGTCCGCGGAAGTATCGACGAGGATAGTCTTGCCGGCGTGTTCGACGATTACTGAAACTCGCAACCGCTTGTCGCGCGGGTCATCCGAGGTGCAGGTTTCACAGTCGCAAGCGATTGACGGGACTCCGGTGGAAGTTCCTGTACCGAGGAAGGTAAGTTTCATTCTAGTTTGAGCTTGGCTCTTAGTACCTGGTTCTTTGTTAACTCCTCACAAAGTACAAAGCACAAAGCTCTAAGTTCACCGACCTCCGGTGATGTCACTCCCGCTGAAACGTTGGGCTCTTGGCGGCGCGTTGACTAGCGAGACGTATTGCATCCGCAGATCCGCGAGCAAGCCTTCGAGCATCTGCTTCTCTTTTGCGGTCAAATTTCCCGCGGTCTTCTTCTGCAACATGCCGAGCACGTCGATCCAGTGTTTGCCTAACTCGACGTCGACCTCACGCTGGTGCGTCACCGGATGCTCCATCATTCCGAGCGCGGAGGCCGCGTTCGAAGCGATCGACATCATAAAACTGACGAAGCCCGCCGGATCGCGCGCCTCGGCCAGTTCTTCTTCAGTGAACTCCTCCTCAGCGTCGCTTTCAGGCTCGGATGGCGGGGTTCTTTCCGGTTCCGTTTGCACTTCGGCGCCTGGAGCGTCGGTTCCGGCAGTCGCCGTTACCGGTTCCGGCTTCGGCTCGGGCTTGTCCTCTGGAGGAAGATCGCGCGGACTGCCGTCAGCATTGAACAGCCGCCGATCCGTTACTTTGAAAGTTGGTTGATCGTCACTCATAGCTCTGTTTGTAAGTTTACGTGATGGTAGCATAGTCTACTGCCATGCCCACAACCTTCAACGATCTCGTGAATTTAATGGCACGTTTGCGCTCGCCAAACGGCTGTCCCTGGGACCGCGAGCAGACCTACGCCACGCTCGCGCCAATGTTGCTTGAGGAGGCCTACGAGGCCTTCGAAGCGGTCGAAGACGCGCGGGAAGGACGGCCCGCCGAGCTGCGTGATGAACTCGGCGATCTGCTCTTTCAAATCGTCTTTTATGCGCAAGTGGCAAACGAGCGCGGCGAGTTCAACATAGACGACGTGATCGCGGCGATTCACGACAAGATGGTGCGGCGCCATCCGCACGTCTTCGGCGATGTCACGGCTGACGACTCCGCCACCGTCTTGCTGAATTGGGAAACGATGAAGGCCGAAGAACGACGCGCGGCCGGCAAGACTGAGGACGTGAAGACTTCGTTACTGGACGGCGTCTCATCGAAAGCGCCGGCGTTGATGGAAGCTCATCAACTTTCGACCAAAGCGGCACGCGTCGGCTTCGACTGGAAAAGCGTGGACGATATCTTCGACAAGCTACAGGAAGAAATTGAAGAACTGCGTGTCGCTATTCGGGATCACTCAAACCTCAAAGATGAAGCGAACCATGCACGCGTGAGAGAAGAAATTGGTGATTTGCTCTTCGCTGCGACTAACATCGCGCGGCACATGCAAGTTGAACCAGAAGCGGCGCTGAAACTCACGAATCGCAAGTTTCGGCGCCGCTTCGCTTACATTGAAACGTCGCTGCACGATCGCCACCAGGCGTTTGATCAAACGTCCATTGATGAGCTGGAAGAACTATGGCAACAAGCCAAGTCCACAGATTACACGGAGGAGTCTGCGTAATCTGTGGATGGTCCTTACCTAATCGTTAATCCGGACTGAACGCATTACATTCTGAAACGCAGTTTCGAAGTTGCGTTCGTTCTGCGGCGCGACCGCCACCATGTAGAACAGTTGGCCGTTGCGCAGTTGCGTGGTGATCAACCTGACGTTTTCCGGACGTCCGGTCGCTTCGTTGACATTGCTCAACGTAGACCACAGCGCGGTACGGCCGTCGAGCGTCGTGCGCTGATAGCCACCGCTCGTGCGCAGCGAACTATTTCCCCGAGCGAGGCTGTTGATCAATTCGTTCGTGGCCTGCTGTAGATTGCGACTGTTCGTTTGGGCCACTCCAAAATTCACGCCATGCGTAAACACAGCCTGTCCGTTCGCCTGACCGTAACCGCCTTCGGGCACGAACCAGACGGAACTGGCCTCGTTGAGCTGTCGCCAGTTTGCCGGCACACTCACCTGCACGCCGTTGCCGAAGATCGAATAACTCTGATAACGCGATGACGGATATTCGACGCGTCCAGTCGGCATCCGATCGGGATAGCCAGTGTTTTCGCCAACCGGATAACGCTGACCGCTGCGCTGGATCTCGGCCATTGTCGGCGCTTGCTGATAACCGCGCAGCCGTTCCTGAATGCGAGCGAATTGGCGTGAGTCGCCACCGCCGCCGTTCACTCGCAACATTTGCGCTTCACGATCGATACGAGCATAGCGGTCGCTCGGGCTTGGGTGGTCACTCAAGAACCCACCGCCGCCGCCGCCCTGCTGTTCCAGGGTGCGAAACATGTTTGCGAGATCGCGCGGGTCGTAACCGGCGCGGGCCATGATCTGCGAGCCCAGTACGTCAGCCTCAGTCTCGTACTCGCGACTGAATTTCAGAAGATAAACCGCAAACGGCGCCTGGGCCAGTTGGCCCACACCCGCATTCCCAGTCGCAATCGTTCCAGCAATGCCGGCAATCGCGGCGAGGGTGCCATACTTCTGCCCCTTCGTCGCTTGGGCCGTACCGTGACGCAGCGCAACGTGACTGAGCTCATGGGCCATCACGCCGGCCATCTCACCTTCAGTCTTCGCCGCTTCGATCATTCCGCGGTTGACGTACATTGGTCCACCGGGAAGGGCGAATGCGTTTATGTCTCGCGCGTTGACGACCTTGAAATAGTATTGAAATTCGGGATGCTGAAACTGCGGCGGAATCGCACTCACCAAACGGCGTCCCACGCTCTCGACGTAACCTCTGACTTCTTCATCACGCAAGAGCGGAAACTGTTGCTCTGCTTCCTGAGCCGCCTGCCGACCGAGTTTGACATCATCCTGAACACTAAATCGGTTACTGTGATACTTAATCTGTGTTTGCGCGGTGATGGTCAACGGCAGCGCCGTAATCGCTATCAAGGCTATCCACGCAATCAATGTTTGTCGTTTAATCACTAATCTCATAGCTACCTCTACCCTTTTTCCGAAATTCATGCACCAAAACGCAACAGGGATACACGTCGGGAAGAACGCTTTTACTCCGCAAAAATCGCCCGAATTCCAGCTATTGGGCGACCTCGCGGTCATTCATGCAATGAAGATGCCAATGAGGGCAATTAGCCTCGCGTTCGCGGCTCGATGTGTTCATTGAACCACTGAGCCGGTTCGGCAAGGGGAGCTATGCGATGGGGCTCACCGCGGTTCACGCGGATCATCGAGATGACCAAAAACACGGTCGCTGCGGTCTGGAAAAGTATTTTGCCGAAGTCGCTACCGCTAATGGCGCCTACCACACTAAAAACCGTCGAGATGAGCAGGATCGCGATGTGTAGCGCCAGCGCCTGCGACGCGTGAAAGCGGACTCTGACTTCACGGCGCGGGACGAGAAACAACTCAACCAGCGAAGCAACGATGCCAATCCACGGAGCGTACGGCAACATTACCGCCCACTTCTCCGAGATACCCAGGCCAAGCACCGTACGCGATGTCGGCGGTTGAGCTACCGGGGTTTGATACGGATTCGGATTGGCTTGTTGATACTGTCCTGGCGGCGCATAAGTAGGAGGCACGAAGACTGACGGGTACGGTGCTTCCAGCGGCGGATTGTCATAACGGCGAGTCGGCGCTTCGGAGTAAACGTTTTGCCGGGCGCTGTCGTTTGGCTCGCGTCCGACTTCGCGGGTCGCTCCGCCGACCTGCTGCGTTGGCGCGCCGCCCCACTGCTCTTCAGCTTTACGCTCAACATCGGGATCAAGCGGGTTAGTATCGTATTTGTTCTTCTTCGTCTCCATCACCAGCAGCTCCTGGTCCCGCCACAGCGCGATTTAATCTTACTCGCCCGCGATCTCATACTCAACCTGTTGCCAACGCTGTTCCCGTTCGGAAATGGAAAACGCCTTTACGGCCGCTTCGGTTCCACCGAGACCGACGATCAGGTAAGTTGCTGACGGATAGTAGGCTAGCCGCACGTCCGTCGCGGAAGGACTCGGATCGGCGGCGCGCGGATGGGAATGATAGATGGCGAGGAGTTCCTCGCCGCGTTCGCGCATCTGACGCTGCGCGGTGAAGAGGTCTTCGGGCGCCGCCTCGTACCCCAGTTCCGGGTTAGCGGTGACGTTGCGAAGACGATAGATAGTTTGCGCGTTCTGTGCTGAGCTGCCGCCGATCAGGCCGCAGCACTCCGCCGGGGCCACTTCGCGAGCATGAGCAATCATTGCGTCGAGGTGTTCGCGAAGTAACCGAATGGTGGGCATTTTCAGTCTTGAACGATGCGCAGATGCAGCTCTTCCAACTGTTTCGGATCGACTTCTCCGGGCGCCTCAATCATCAAGTCAGCAGCGGAGGCAGTTTTCGGAAACGCGATCACGTCGCGCATGTTGTCAGTGCCTGCGAGCACCATCATCAAGCGATCGATGCCGGGTGCGATGCCGCCGTGAGGCGGCGTGCCATACTCGAGCGCGTCGAGAAAGAAACCGAACCGCGCGCGCGCTTCCTCAGTCGTCATGCCGAGCGCTTTGAATACGAGCCGCTGCACGTCGCGACGATGAATACGAATCGAACCACTGGCCATTTCGACGCCGTTGATTACCGGATCGTAAGCCTTCGTGCGGATCTGTGCGAGCAGGCTTGTTTCGCCACCTTCGACCGCGCGTTCGAGTAGCTCGAGGTCTTTGTCCACCGGCGAGGTGAAGGGATGATGCATCGAGTAGTAGCGGCCGTCCTCTTCGTGAAACTCAAACATCGGGAAATCAGTCACCCAAAGCGGCGCGTAGACGTTTGCGGGAATCAGGTTTTCTCGTTTGGCTACTTCGTTGCGCAACGCGCCGAGCGCGGCCGCGACGGGTTTTGCTTTACCAGAGACGATCAAAACAGCGTCGCCTTTCTTCGCACCGGCAAACTCGGCGATTCGAGCGACAACGTCCGGGCCCAGTGCTTTCAATAACGACGAAGACAGTTCATCACCTAATTTGATCCAGGGTAGCGCCGTCGCGCCATACCGCTTCGCAAACTCCTGCAAGTCGTCGAGCGTCTTGCGCGAGAGATTCGCGCCACCGGGCACGACGATACCTTTCACTTGTCCACGGCCGCTCAGGACGGAAGCGAATGGCGGAAACTCTGTTCTTTCCAGAGCCTGCGCCAGATCCTGCAACTCGAGTCCGTTGATGCGCAGGTCAGGCTTGTCAGAGCCGAAGCGCGACATCACTTCGGCGAAGGTGAAACGCGGAAACGGCACCGGGAGATCCACGTCGATCAGTTTGAAGACACTGGCGAAGAGGTTCTCAATCAGAGTGTAGATCTGCTCCAGCGTCGCAAAACTCATCTCCACGTCGAGCTGTGTAAATTCCGGCTGGCGATCGGCACGCAAGTCTTCGTCACGAAAACAATGGGCGATCTGAAAATACTTGTCGAGGCCACCAATCATGCACAACTGTTTGAACAATTGCGGCGACTGCGGCAACGCGAAAAACTTTCCGGGCTGAATGCGCGAAGGAACGATGTAGTCGCGCGCGCCCTCCGGTGTTGACTTGATCAACACCGGTGTTTCGATCTCGGTGAATCCCCGCGCACTCATGTAACGGCGAATCTCGTTGAGCACGCGATGACGCAGGTGGAGATTTCGCTGTAACTGCGGGCGACGCAGGTCGAGATAGCGATACTTCAAACGCAGATCTTCGCTGGCGAGCGCGTCGGGAGGCGCGTCGAGTTGAAACGGAGGTGTGCGCGCGTCGTTGAGTATCAACAAATCGGTTACGTGGACTTCAACGTCGCCGGTGGGGATCTTCGGGTTCCGCGTGTTCTCGTCGCGCATCACCACCTCACCGGTCACGGCGATCACATACTCACCACGCAGTTCCTTCGCCTTCGCGTGAGCCGTCGCCGAGACTTCAGCATTCGAAACAATCTGCGTGATGCCGGCACGGTCGCGCACGTCTATGAACGTGAGATCGCCGAAGTCACGACGTCTGGCGACCCAACCCATGAGGGTGACTTGCTTCCCAATGTCCGTCGCGCGCAGTTCACCGCATGAATGCGTGCGTTCCAGGTTTCCGAGATGGTCCAACATCTATTAAAGCCCTTTTATCGATCGGTTGCGCGGAATACTCAACGAACGCCAATCACTCGCGCGAAAATGTTTGGCTAAAAATACAATCTGGCCTATGTGATACGCGTAGTGCATGAGTTGGCGATTAATCGCCTGGACGACTGTGTGCTCTTCTCCGCGAATAAACACTCTCTTCTCCAAATCTTCGATTTGCAACGGGTCGAGGGCGGCGAACACGCATTGCCAGCCACGCTCCCAGTAATCGAGTATCTCGTCTTTGATGTTCTTCGGCTCGATTACGAATTCCATGTCGCGATTGCGGTTTGGTTTCTCGCCGTCAGTGGTGAGGAAGTCGGTCCAGCGCGAGAACATGTTACCCGCCATGTGCTTCATGATGTGCGCGATGCTGTTTGACTCCTCGTCAAGCGTGACGAAGAACTCCTCGGCTTCGAGCTGGGCGAGCGCCTTCTCCGCGAGCTTCTTGTAAGCACGCATCGCCTTTCGCGCGTCGTCGAGATAGTTTTGTGCGATTGGCTGGTGTGACATCTAACTGCTCGTCGGCCGCACCAGGTTCACGATCTCTTCCCGGGTGACAGCACGCTGCTCGCCCGTCGTCATATCTTTCACGCCGACTTTTCCCTGCGCGCGCTCATCGTCGCCGAGTACGGCGACAAATGGCACTCCGCGTGAAGCAGCGTACTTGAACTGTTTGCCGAGCTTATCAGGCTCGGGATACAAATCAACTCGCAAACCACCGGCGCGCAGCGCGTGCGCCAGCGCAAGCGAGTCCGCAATCGTCTCTTCATCCCAGATTGCGACCATCACGTCTGCCGGAGACGTTCCCACGTGCTGCGGAAACATCTCCTTCTCGCTCATCACCACTAGAATTCTTTCGAGCCCGAGCGAGAAGCCGCACGCCGGAACATCCTGACCGAGAAATATACCGACGAGATTGTCGTAACGGCCTCCGCCACCGAGACTCCCGGCGAGGTCCTTAACGTTGATCTCCATGATCGCGCCGGTGTAATACGAAAGTCCACGCGCGAGACTCGGATCGATCCTGAGCCGGCCACCAATGCCGGCGGCCTCCGCGAAGTCAAGAATGGACTGTAACTCGTCGACACCCTGCGCTCCCAGTTCGTTGTCTCCGACAAACTCGACGATGCGACCGATGATCGCCTTGTTCAACGCCTGCTGTTTTTGATCGGCGATTTCAGCGGCGTGTTCCAACTCGGCCAGAGCGGAAAAAAATCTAAGCAGAGCATCACCTGCGGCTGCATTGATGCCACGCGAGGCGAACTCCTTCTCGACGCCTTCTCTGCCGATCTTGTCGAGCTTGTCGAGCGCGATCAGCGCCGCATCATGCTTATCCAAAGCGACGCCGGCAACTGCCAGAACGCCCGTTAACGCCTTGCGATGATTGAGTCGGAGCCAAAAATCATTGAAGCCGAGCTTCGTCAAAACCTCGCACGCCGCAGCGCAGATCTCCGTCTCCACGATCATCGATCGCGAACCAAGCACGTCCACGTCGCATTGATAGAACTCTCTGAACCTGCCGCGTGCGGGACGATCCGCCCTCCATACCGGCTGAATCTGATAACGTTTGAAAAACTTCGGCAGCTTGTCGCGATACTCCGCCACTACTCGCGCGAGTGGCACCGTCAAATCGTAACGCAGCGCGAGATCCGCTTCGCCCGTACCTTCGTGCACACCGCGCTTCAGTATTTTGAAGATGAGCTGGTTTCCTTCTTCGCCATACTTGCCCATCAACGTCTCGATATTCTCAGCCGCCGGTGTTTCCAGCGGCTCAAAGCCGTAGCGTTCGTAGACCTCCTTGATCACACCGATAACGTATTCGCGCTTGCGAACATCATCAGGAAGAAAGTCGCGCATGCCGCGCGCCGGTTGAGTATTCTTCGAGGGCATTACTTAAAAATAGAGAAGCCGGCGTAGATCACAAACTGGTTCAGGCCGCGATTCGAACCCGTCCGGTCACCATTAGAAATGTGATGAAACCTCACGCCGATACTCACGGCACGCTTTTCGGAAGTAAAAATGCGAACGCCTCCGCCAGCTTCGCCGACATAAGCGAACTGACCGGCGTCTTCGATGGGCACTGATTTATTGAACCAGAGTAAACCGCCATTTACGTGAGCGAAGGGATGAACCTTCGAGCCGTTCGCAAAATCGAGTTGCAGACCGAGTGGCGTGACTCCAGCGCCGTACGCCGTTTCGCGCTGAAAGGTCGTGACACCGCCCACGGTCGTGCGGCTCACGATTGTGCCCGTCGCAACAGCAACCGGCACTGCATCGAGCATGTATTGAAGCGCGAGACTGTTGTTCGCGGCGAGCGTGCGTCCATAACGAAACGCCGCGATAAAGAACTTTCGATCTTCTGCTTCATCCTCATGCAGTCCGCCGAAGATCGTGGTTGCTGCCGGCGAAAAGCCGCCCCAGAAGCCAAACTCGTTATCGCCGCGTTTCAGGAGAAATGGATTGTCGGTTGACTGTGCCAATACAGAACTGCTGATGAAGAGCGTGAAAGCCGCTCCAAGGATCAGTCTTCGGAAGAGTGTCATTCAGGGTTGTTGTCCTTATTGGGATTGTTCTTGCAAATACTCGCGCGTGTAGTTGACGTAGTTCTGCCAAAAATGTGAAAGGTCGGCTACCTCGTGATCTGTCAGCAGACGTTTTACTCGCGCCGGATATCCCATGACGAGCGATCGCGGAGGAATCACGGTTCGCGGACTCACCAGGGATCCCGCTGCCACCAGCGACAACTCTCCGATGCGCACGTCGTCGAGCAGAATCGAACCGATGCCGATCAACGAGCCTCGTTCGACGTAGCAGCCGTGCAACGTCACGCTGTGACCGACAGTGACCTCTTCTTCGAGAATCGTCGGGTGCGTTCCGTTCTGCACGTGAATCACACAATTGTCCTGAAGGTTGGAGCGGTCGCCGACACGAATGTAATGAATATCACCGCGCACGGTGCAGTTGCACCAGATTGAGGCTTCTTCGCCGAGATGCACGTCGCCGATTACTTCAGCGCTTGGGTCCACGTACGCGGTTCGGTGAATCTGCGGGTAGACCCCACGAAACGGTCTAATCATGGTTTTTCGGATAGTAACACAGAGCCACAGATCACAACGATTGTGTTAAATTGCACTCAATGACCCGGCGCTTCCCCCCTTTGCTGCTGTTCGCGTTGCTCGTCTGGACGACCTCATGCAGCGGCTCGCTCTTCAAGGTGAAGCCGGCGACTGAGCTACTGCCCCTGCCAACAAATTCGAGAAGTGCCGATGCCGGTGGCGTGACCGTGCGCGTGGCGCCGTTGCTCACCGACGAACAGAGTCAGGAACTGTTTGAAGCGAATCTTCCCCTCAGTGGCGTGTTGCCGGTGCGAGTGGAACTGGCATTTCAGAGTGGCGTGCCGGTGGAAATGAAGAAAGTGCGGTTTCGTTTGCGCGACAGTCAGAACCGCGAATGGAAACTGTTGTCTCCCAAGAGTGCCATCTCGCGCATCATGAGCGCGAACGGCGTCACTCTTTACAATCCGAATTCGCGTAAGCAGTTTGAGCGAGAGTTTGGCGCGTACGCGATCGATCTCAAGGCACCGCTGTCATCATCAGATCCACGCCGGCAGGGCTTCCTGTTCTTTCAGACTCCAGACAAAAAAGCGGTAACCTCCGATCAGCAGCTAACACTGGCTGTCGAGAGGTTACCGCAGACCGCTTCAATTGCGATCAATTAACCCGCGGCTTAACCGCGTGGACCTGTAGCTCGAACGGTCACTTCGGTTCCAGCACTCAGTTCCAGATCGTTGCGGCCCTGAACGTAAACGGAACCCGCACCAGCTCCAGCACCAACGACCGCACCGATCGCAGCACCTTTGCCACCACCGGCAATGGCGCCAATGATCGCGCCGACCGCCGTACCAATCGCGGTGCGCGTCACGGTTTTGTTGGTCTGGTCGCTGTCGCGAACTGCGCCTTCATTGTCGATGCGCACAACGTCGCCATTCGGCGTACGGACATTCTCCAGAATGCCGGCGAAACGATAACTGCGACCGTCTCGCAAGCGAATCGTGTCGAAGTCCAGCGTCATCTGCGACCGTCCCGAGACGCGTCCGCTGCGCTCAACACTCGTAACGTATCCTTCAATCGTCGCACCTTCAAATTGCCCCGGTGAACGAACGGTCAGCGTGAACCGATCATTCTCGCGAACGTTCTGCGTCGAGAGATCGTTGTTGAGCACGCCTACCAACTCAGTTCCGTTCGGCACCACGAAAGTTCCGCTCGCGGTGGTAGTACCGATCGCCGAGTCTTCGCGGTTGGTATCGTAGATGTTCAGTTGCGCCACGTCGGCAGTGCGATCGTAGTAAGTTCGCACCACGACTGGCTGATTGATGCGATCCGTATAAAGCGTCCGCGTCACCAGAAGCGCTCGACCGTTTTCGACTGGATCGAACGTTACGGTGAAGTCGTTCGCACGTTCACCTGTTCGCGTGATCGTTAACGCGTCGCCCTGGAACGACGCGCGAACTCGCGCGGTGCGTCCGCTGGGCGCGGTCTCGACTTGCTCACGACCGTCGGCCGTGAAGTTAATTTGCGGCGCGCGCGTCGAGGCGATGGTGACGGAAGTGCCACGACGATCGATCGCCAGCATCTGTGGTGGATCCAAGCGTCTCAGCAACGAATCGTAAACGCGCTGCCGTTCCGCCAGCGAAAGATTTCTCGTCGCCGCATCAACCGCCTGACGCGCATCGTCGCCACGGCTAGTGTTGAGACGGAAGGTGCCGGTCAAATCAGCTCGCCGGCCGCCGTTATCGTAGCCGCCATTGCTATTGCTGTAATCGCCTCCCGGCACGTTGGACCAGTTCCACGCCACGTTGTAGGCGTTGGCCAGCGTGTCGAGATCCTGTCGCAGGACGCTCCAGTTGTTTTCCGTTTGGTATGACAACTGGCGGTTCGTGACGTAATTGTTCAGATAGGAGGCGTGCTCCAGAACTGCGCGCGCATCTGAAGCAGTTGACTGCCGGCTGTTAACGCGATTGCGCAGTTGCACCAAAGTGCTTTCGAACTCGCTGAGATGACTGCGAATCTCGTCAATCGAAGAGCGATCATTTTGCCGGTTCAAATCGTTTCGGAAATTGCGGCTGAAGGTCGCCGAACGCGTATCGAGGCGTTGGACCAACTGCCGCATCTGCATGTCGTTGAGCTGGTAGTTATTGTAACCGCCGTAGCTACCGCTGCTGCTGTTGCCCCAAGTTGTACTCAGATTGAAATAGCTTGCCAGTTGATCGAGATCGGCGCGCAAGGCTTGCCACTCGCGTTGCGTTCCCGATCCGATTCGATTGTTCACGAAGAAATTGTCGATGCTCGCCGCACGGTCCAGCACTACTCGCGCATCGCTTGAATTAGCGCGGCTTGAGCTCAGGCGTCGGTCGAGCTGGTTCGTTGCTCCCTGGAAATCAGAGATCAGGCGATTGAGATCGTCGACTCGGTATGCGTTCCGATCAGACGCGTTCTGCACGGCTCGTTGTAGAGAGTCGGTTCGGGATTGAATGCGTCGCACTACATCACGAATTGCTGACTGGTTATTGAACTGGGCCATGCCACTCGTGGCAAGCCCCATTAGCAAGAGCGTCAGCAAGATACCTCTCGCTACTGTTCTTTGGGCTATTTTCATCTCTCTTCTCCTCCTTGGCTCCGGGGAAACACCTTCAAAACGTGTGCCAACAGAGAGGATCTGTGAGGTTAGCGCCTTTTTCGCGGATGTTTAGGCGGCAGGCGAGCGTGAAAACCGTACGTCGGCTGGATTAATTACCAACAAATTTGTGTAGAGTTTTCTACCTTTTGGTGTGCGTCCCGATTTAGCTGGTGGAACCGAAGCCGCCCGCGCCTCGAGCGGTCTCGTCGAGCTCGTTTGCCCAGACCGCTTTTGGCGCGATGATCTTCTCGATGATGAGTTGGCAGATCTTGCTTCCGGCGGGCAAGCTAATGGCTGAGTCGCCAGTGTTGTAAAGCAGGCAACAAAGTTCGCCCCGGTAATCTGAATCGATCACGCCGGCGAGCACATCGAGTCCATGTTTCGCCGCGAGTCCGGAGCGCGGCGCAACGCGTCCGTAGAATCCTTGCGGGATGGCGACGGCCAGCCCGGTGCGCGCGGTTGCGCGTCGATGTGGACCGATGATGAGGTCGTCAATCGAGCAGATGTCCAGCCCGGCACTAAACGCACTGCCACGGGTCGGGAGAATCGCTCTTGGGTCGAGTTGTTGGAAACGAAGCACGTCGAGTGGAGAGCTCATATCACATCTTCGGCAACGTCACACCGCGCTGGCCCTGATACTTGCCGCCACGATCCTTGTATGACGTTTCGCAAACTTCATCAGATTCGAAGAACACCACTTGGGCCACGCCTTCGTTCGCGTAGATCTTCGCGGGTAGCGGAGTCGTGTTTGAAAACTCGAGTGTGACGTAACCTTCCCATTCCGGTTCGAACGGTGTGACGTTGACCAGAATTCCGCAGCGCGCGTAAGTGCTTTTGCCGAGACAGATCGTCAGCACGTTGCGCGGAATGCGAAAGTATTCCACGGTGCGTGCCAGCGCGAAACTGTTGGGTGGAATGATCACTGAATCGCCTTTGATGTCGACGAAGTTCTTCTCATCGAATTCTTTCGGATCGACGATCGTGCTGTTGATGTTGGTGAAGAGCTTGAACTCGTCCGCGCAGCGAATGTCGTAGCCGTAGCTCGAGGTGCCGTAGGAGACGATCCGCTGACCATCGACTGCTTTGACCTGGCCCGGCTCGTACGGCTCGATCATTCCGTACTCGGTGGCCATCGTTCTTATCCAGCGATCCGACTTTATGCTCATGGCTCCGCACTCCTCCTGATGTTCACCGTTCCGTCTCCTACTGTGAATTTGAAGAAAGCTCCGCCGGCGCCGGCGCGTGCGCGCACCGTACGTTCGGTGATGCCGGGTTTCTCACGCGCTACGAGTCCATCGTAAGTGTTGACGATCTTTCCGCCGCGCAGGACGTCGGCGTCGATGTCGCCACTGAAACCGGGCGGTAATTCCACGTTGAGAATACCGGCCGCGATGCGAATGTCAGCGCCATCACCACGCCAACTTCGCACCGGAATTGCAAACAATACGTTGCCAGCGGTGATCGTCGCAGAGACCGTTCCGCCGGTGAGCGTCAAGGCGGTTTCACTTTCGGTGGCTGAGATGCGTAGCGCGCCTTCAACACCTGAGAGCTTGACGGGACCGTGACCGGCATTGATTTCCAAATCGGTGTTGGCCGGGACGCGGATGCGATAGTCGATCTTCCACGGCAAATTCAGCAGCTTCTTGGGAAAATTCCTGGCCGTCTTTTTCATGAACTCGCGATCGTGTGTGCCGATCGTGAGTATGCTGACGTGGTTCAGGTCTTCGTCAAAGACGAAGTTGTTGATCTTCGCTAACTGATCCAGGTCACCTTCTGTTTCGGCTTGTAATTCGATGTCGGCAGTTACCTCGACTTCGTTACGTTGCCAGCCTTCGACAGTCACGGCGCCTCGCGGTGCGCCCATCAAAGTAACGGTGCCGCCGTAGTTGAGGCGAGCGCTTTCGCGCCGCCGCGTTGTTCTGGTCAATAGTTGAGCAGCGGGCGCGACTGCGGGTTTGCTCGTTTGTGTAGCTGGAAGACGCACCGGCAGGAGAGCCAGTATGAGAGCCGCGCAAAGGGCTAACGTGATTTTCTGCATGGTCATCTAAGGCGCGCCAATAGTAAGCGTCATTGCGCCGAAAGCAAAATAAAAAAAGGACGTTGCTGATGCAACGTCCACATGCCGGCTTGCCATTACAAACTTGCGGAGCTACTTCCGCAAGAAAGTGATTGAACCGCTAAAATTCGTTACCGAAACCGACGAACGGCCGTCGCCAACGTCGCCGACATATTTGCGGCCGTCCTGAGTCTTGAAACCATTGTTCCAGAAATCGTTGAGGTAGACCTTTTTCGTGGGTGATGCGGCCACTAGACGAAAGGCCGAGTTACCCGGGATGCGAATGGTGATTTCACCTTTCATCGACTTGAACTCGTACGTGCCGCCGCTCGAAAACTCGCCGTCGAAGAAGATGTCGCCGATAACGTTTTGCGCGACTACGTGCGTCGCGGAAATGTTCGCCAGTGTGATATCGCCTTCCGAAGAAACGTAAGCACGCACCAGACCGCTGCGAATGTTTGCGACGCTGATATTGCCACGGCGCGTTTCTACGTCAATCGATGAATTCGCAGGCACCTGAAGTTTGAAGTTGATGTCGCCAACATCGCCACGGCCCCGGTTGTCGCCCATTACGTCGACCATGAGACAGTCGTTGATCTGCTTTGGAACGACGTGGGCGTTCTTCGATTCGATAGTCGCGGAAAGACGGATCTCGTTCTTGTTCCACGACTCGACGACGATCGTGCCGGAGATATTTCGCAACTCGACGCGGACGTTCTTGCCGCCAGGGTATCGTTTCGAGAGTTGCTGTTGAGCGTTGATCGCGGCGCCGGCAGAAAGTGAAACCACGGTAACAATGGCGCCAACGGCAAGGAGGCCGGTGCGAACTGGACGCCAGGACAGAAATTTAATTCTCATCAATGTGGGCTGCTATAAATCAAAATTTCAGACTATAAATCGGAGAACTCTTTCAGCAACGCCAGTTTGTCGTTCAACGACTCGTTGAGCATCTGCTCGGAAACCTCGTCGTGCGGATTCCGATTGAGTTCGTTGACCGAGTTGGCCACAGCCTCGTCGATAACGCGCATGTTGCGCTCAAATGTCTGGCGCATCTCCGCACTCCAGCGAGCCTTATTCATTTCCACTCGCTGGTTCCAGTAGTTGATGGCCTGATTCCGCTGAAAGACACGATCGTTGATGTTGGAGGCTTCCACTTGCGGTGCGAGGGGACGCGAACCTTCAGCACCCCAGCGTCGCAGACCAACTACGGTCGTTAACGACACCAGCACCACGATAGCCACCGTCGAAGCTGCCAGTTGCGGCAGCGAGAGTTCCCACGTGTGACCCAGGAGCCGGCTGAGGAACGACGGACGGCGAGAGACGGTGTGCGTGGCGACCCGTCCGCCGTTCTCAGCTTCAATCACGTTGCGAATTCGCAGCCACAGCGCCTGCTCGTTTGGCGGCGCTTCGTACTCGCCACGATGCATCTGGCAGAAAGTGACGATCGAGGCCAAATCCTGCCGGACGCTGTCGCAATCCAGACACAGTTTGAGGTGCGTATTCAAAGTGAACTCATCCCGCTGGCTGATGCTGCCATCGATTAGGTCATGGATGAGTTCCTGACACTGCTCGCAGTTCATTGCTTACCACCCTCGTTCTGTCGCACTAATACGCGCAATTCTGCATGAAACTGTTTGTCTGACAGAACCTCGTTCAGGTTTTCACCAATCAAGGGAAGACTGCGTAAAGCTCGGGGTCGCTAACTGAACACCTGCGCTCTTCAGCTTCGAGGCTATTCGCTGGCTTTCTGTTGCCTCAAAAGCCCGCGTAATTTCATTCGCGCCTTATGTAATTGCGACTTGGAGGTGCCGACCGAGCACCCCAGCATTTTCGCAATCTCTTCGTGTTCATGCCCTTCAATGTCATGAAGCGTGAACACCGTTCGATAACCGGGCGGCAGTTGGGCAATGGCCTTATCAAGCGCGATCCGGTCGACTACGGGCATTGAATTCGGGTTTTCCGTGCCTTTTACGATCTGGACTGGCGTTTCCCCGTCTTCGGTCGTTTGCTCCATACGCACGCCACGCTTGCGGAAATGCATGAGCACTTGATTGACCGTGAGCCGGTGCAGCCAGGTCGTAAAAGCGGATTCTCCACGAAAACTGCCGATTTTTCGAAAGAGCTGTATGAAGACCTCCTGTGCGAGGTCTTCCGCCTCAGAGACGTTTCCGGTCATACGCAGACAGAGCGAATAAACGCGACGATTATGGCGCTGGTATAGCTGCTCGAAAGCACCCATTTCGCCTTGGGCAGCCCTCTGCGCCAGCTCGTAGTCTGTCGTTTGCGATGTCTCGGTTTCGGCAGCGGTCACGTGTACGCCTGCTCGGGCAAGCGGCGAAGAATCTTACAACTTCCGCAGCTTGTTGGGCACTGTGCTCACGCTACCGCCGTTTCAAGGGAGCAGCACTGTCCACTCGTTCATTTCCGCGTGGGGATGCGGACCGAGGGCCAGCGCGCTCAACGCGGGCTGTGATGCGGCGCTTCGCGCACGTCGTTGCCTTACCCGACCCTAAAAATTAGTGATTTCCCCCAGCCGAATCAATAGTTTCGCCCTGGGTAAGTTCGAAGCATAAGGTGAGACGCGCGGTGGTGACAAGGGCCGCCCTTGCGAGCGGCCCTTGAGTAGAGAAGTTATTGAGCCCCCACGAGGTATAAATCCCAAGTCCATCGGTCACGTCCAGTAAGAGCGATCAAGCGAACGGTAGCCGACTGCTTCCGACACGTGCGTCGAACAGATCTTCTCGCAACCTTCCAGATCGGCAATCGTGCGGCTGACTTTCAGAATGCGATCGTAGGCACGCGCGGAGAGGCCGATCCGTTGCATTGCTTTCTCAAGCATGCGCTCGCTCTCTGTGTCGATCTTGCAATGCAGCCGGATCATGCGCGGCGTCATGCCCGCGTTCGCATAGATGCGCTCATCACGGAAGCGTTCTAACTGCCGTTCTCGCGCCCGTATTACGCGGCCGCGAATCACCGCGGAGCTATCTGTTTCAGGCAGGACGTCGCCCGTGAGTTCGCGAAACTTTACCGCCGGCACGTCGATGTGAATATCGATGCGATCCAGGAGGGGACCAGAGATGCGTCCGATGTAGCGCTGGATCTGCAAGGGCGAACAACGACACTCACGCGTAGGGTCATTCCAGAAACCACAAGGACACGGGTTCATGGCGGCTGCCAGCATGAACGATGCGGGAAACGTCAGCGACATCGAAGCGCGACTAATCGTCACCTTTTGATCTTCGAGCGGCTGGCGCAGCACTTCCAGCACGCCGCGATCAAACTCTGGCAACTCATCCAGAAACAGTACGCCCTGATGGGCCAGTGAAACCTCACCAGGCCGCGGCATACTACCACCGCCAATCAGACCAGCATCGCTGATCGTGTGATGTGGCGAGCGAAACGGACGCTCCGTAAGCAGGCCCGCGCGTCCCGTCAGACCAGCCACCGAATGAATCTTTGTGAGTTCAAGCGCAGCATCGAATTCCAGCGGCGGCATGATCGTTGGCAGACGCTTCGCCAGCATAGTCTTGCCGGAGCCGGGTGGGCCAATGAGAAGTATGTTGTGTCCGCCGGCACTCGCGACCTCCAGCGCACGCTTTGCAGAAACCTGCCCGCGCACTTCTTTGAAGTCGATAGTGAATGGTTCGCTTCGTCCGCTGATCTCCACCGGCGCGACTTTCAAGGGCGCCGGTGGTTCCGGTGAGCGCAGATCCGCGACGAGTTTCACGGCACTGCGCAAATCGGAAACCGGATAGACGTTCACTCCGTCGACGACTGCGGCTTCTCTCGCGCTCTCTTCCGGCAAGACAACGTGACGGATAGAGGCGTCGCGAGCGAGAATCGCGATCGGCAACGCACCCTTGATGGCACGCACACGACCGTCGAGCGAGAGTTCGCCGACGCAGAGAATGTGAATCAGGCTGTAGTGTTCGGCGAGATCTCCGTTGGCGCCGAGAATGCCGAGGGCGATTGGCAGATCAAAACTCGCACCTTCTTTCCGCACGTCGGCCGGCGCGAGATTGATCGTGGTCCTCTGAAACGGAAAGAAGTAGCCGCAGTTTTGCATGGCGGCACGAATGCGTTCGCGCGATTCGCGCACGGCAGCATCCGGCAATCCGACAATGGTTACGGAAGAAGACTGGTCGGCTTCACCACGACTGTGCGTTAGATCGACTTCGATATCTACGAGATCGGCATCGATGCCATAAACGGCGGCGGAAAGAGTTCGGAAGAGCATGTGAGGTGGCTCCTTGAGTGTGAGAATTGAAATTGAAAGGCCAGTACGGCTTTAGCGTACTGACCTCGTTGTAAAAGCTGACTGCGAAACTTAACGACGCCGCGAAGGTGCGGTAGTGGTGGCCGGGATCTTCACTTCCTGACCAGCACGAAGTTCAGCGTCAACCGGAATTCCATTCAAACGCGCAACATCATTCGCGTCGAGGTTGCGAGCGGCTGCGATGCTGGCGATGGTGTCGCCCTTGCGAGCGCGCACTTTATTCAACGACGGTGCAGCAGTTTCAGTTGCCGGTGTGGCACGCACCCACTTGGTGAGTTTGACGTTGCTGTTCGGCACCACGAGCTTCGTGGTTGACTTGAGATCCACGCCACTGTTCATTGCCTGCAAGGTGGCAACGTTGATACCGGTTCGATTCGCGACGTTCTGCAAGTCTTCACCCGCGGCCACGGAAATCACACGCGCTGTTTCACGTTTGTCAGGCGAGATGCGTTGCAGCAGAACGGCAAACTGCTTGGCGCGTCCAGCCGGAATGCGTACGTTGTAACGGTCGCCACGTGGCGTCACGTCGCGCCTCAACTCGGGATTCAAAGAGCGAATGTGATCGAGGCTCGTGTCGGTCGCATCCGCGACGAGCTGCAGGCTGGTGGCAGTCGGCACCTGGACTATGTCGTACGCCATCGGCGGATCTGACTTGATGCCTTTGAAGCCGTACTTCTCGGGGTTCTTGGCAATCAGAATCACCGCCAGAATATTCGGCACGTAGTTACGTGTTTCCTGTGCGATGTAGGGATAGATCATCCAGAAGTTCGCGGTGCCCGCGCGGGCGATCGCGCGATCGATGTTGCCGGCGCCGGTGTTGTACGCAGCCATCGCCAGTTCCCAATTACCGTTGTAACGGGTAGCAAGATCTTTCAGGTGTTGGGCCGAAGCGCGAGTGGCCTGTTCAAAACTATTGCGCTCGTCGATGTAAGCATTCTGGCGCAGGTTATACATGCGTCCAGTGCTCGGAATGAACTGCCACAAGCCGGAGGCCGAAGCCCACGAAACTGCTCTTGGTTTCCAGGCGCTCTCAACCTGTCCCAGCCAAGTGACATCCAGCGGCACGCCTTCCTCCGCGAAGATCTTGCGCGCCAGCTTCATGTACTGGCCCGAGCGACGCAGACCGTTTTCCATCGTCGCGCGGCCACGTGGTCCCTGGTAGTAATTGATGTATTGCTGAATGAGCGGATTGAGCGTGAAGGAAAAGTTGACGTTTTTCTTGGCTTGTTCCAGGGCGAGAAGATCTTCACCGGAAACTTCTTTTTCACGATCGGTCAGGACGAGCTTGCTGAGCTCATCAAGCGGCGACGGCTCAAACTTCTGATCGCGAAAACCGATCTGTGGCGGGGTCGATTTTTGCTGAGTAGCTGGTTCCTGCTGTTGATTGTTTTGGGCCACCAGCGCCGTGTTGATGTTGGCCGGTTGCTGTAGCGGCACCTCTTCGCGGTAGATGCGCTCGACCAGTTCGAGGTAATACGTCTGCAACTTCTGACTGGCCCGAACGTCGAAACCGGATTCCAGAATCGAATCAACCGCCTTGTCAAACTCGTCGCGAGCCTGCTCGCGCTTGCTGTCTTCGAGGTTCAGTTTGCCTTTGCGGAAGTGGTCCTCCGCACGCGCGATGATCTGCGCGATGCGTGCTTCTGATTGTTCGACTTCAGTTGGAATGGACCGGGCTGATGAAGCTGCGGGAATCTGTGCGTAACTGCTTGCCGCGGTAGCGACGAGCGCCGTAAGTAAAGCCGCACGGGCTATCAAACGAGGGAAGCTCGCTGACATCAAATCGTCGTACTCCTTCAAAGGTGATGCGAATCCTTGTGCGACTACCTCGGAGGAAAGTCACATCGGCAACATTCACGTCTTAGGTGCGGTATCTATCGGCTCCTCTATGATTTGAATACTGCTGGACTCACTGGAGGAGCTAAAACACACTGGAGGTTACCACACGGTTTTTTAGGGTGTCAAACAATCACCCGATATGAAACAGACGCGCAATTCGTAAACTTTTCCACCAAAAACCAGGACCAAGGATCCGTGTCGGTACTGATGCTTCACGTCTCAGCGAAGGTTGCGTTGCAAAAAGGCGCTCCTGAAATAGAGAAATCGGTCCAGAGTCAGAGCACGAAATCCGTACAGAAACGCCTCGAATTCATTTCGTAACAAAACGGTTAATCTCTGAAAGAGCAACTGAGCCTGCCTTAAAACCCTCGTACTACCGAAGAAAACACGTTGGGGAACAACGCTTGCCAAACATTTCGGGCACCGCGGATATCAGATCGGGCACCGCGGATATCAGACTCTCTCAAATCGAAGTTATCGCAGAGAAAACTATGTCAACAGTCGTTAAGAGAGAAGCAACAATTCACGAAGTTACCAAGCCGGTCGAGGTCGCACCGCGACCAAAATCTGAACTCTTTTTCAATCGCGAACTTAGTCTGCTGGAATTTCACGGCCGCGTACTCGAAGAGGCGCTGGATGAGCGTAACCCGTTGCTGGAACGTTTGAAGTTCCTCTCGATCTTCTCTTCAAACCTCGATGAGTTTTTCATGATTCGTGTTTCGGGGCTGAAAGAGGAGATGGAACACGAAGTCGATCTCTCGCCTGATGGGCTGACGCCGGCGCAACAACTCGAAAAATGCCGGGAACGAGTTATCTCGTTGATCGATCAACAAGCTCGCTGTTTACATGACGACATTTTTCCGCGCCTTAATGAGGCCGGAATCCCGGTTGTTAGTTACAACTCGCTCTCACGCCATGAAAAGGAACGACTCGAACATTATTTCCTGGAGAAGGTCTTTCCTGTTCTTACTCCACTGGCCGTAGATCCGAGTCACCCATTTCCCTATATCTCGCCGCTGAGTCTCAACCTCGGTTTGATGGTTGATCCGGCGAAGAACATGAAGTTGATCAGTTCACGAAAACTGATCGAGTCGAGATTCGTGCGCATCAAGGTGCCTTCCGTGTTGCCACGGCTCGTGCCGGTGGGGAGATCGAGTTCGAGATTTGTCCTGATCGAAGAGATCATCGAAGCCAACATTCGGGCACTCTTTCCTGAGATGCAGCTCGGGCCGTGTTATCGCTTTCGCGTGACACGCGACGCCGACATCGAAATCAGAGAAGAAGAAGCTCAAGACCTGCTCAGCGTGATCCAGGAGGAGTTGCGGCGGCGCCGGTTCGGAGCTCCGGTGCGTCTCGAAGTGTCGGCTGATATGCCGGACGAGATGATCGAATATCTCGCTTCATCTCTCGATCTGGCAGAAGACGATGTCTACAAGTTCAACGGGCCGCTGAACATTCAGGATCTGATGACACTCTACGGACTCGATCGGCCCGACTTGAAAGATGCTCCGTTCACGCCACGGATTCCGGCGTGGTTCAGGGAGCACAAAAACATTTTCGATGCGATCAAGGAACGCGATCGTTTGCTCCATCATCCTTACGATTCGTACGACTGTGTGACCGAATTCATCAATGAGGCGGTTGATGACGAGGACGTCGTCGCGATCAAGATCTGTCTCTATCGCACTGGGCCGGATTCGCCAATTCCACCTGCGTTGATCCGCGCGAGCGAGCAAGGGAAACAGGTGACGGCGCTGATCGAGCTCAAGGCGCGCTTCGACGAGGAGCACAACATTGAATGGGCCCGCAAACTCGACGAGGCGGGCGTTCACGTGGTCTACGGCGTTCTGGGGCTCAAGATTCACGGAAAGCTTACGCTCGTCGTGCGGCGCGAGGGCGAAGCACTCAAGCGCTACATGCACATCGCCTCAGGCAATTACAATCCGACCACTTCGTGCACCTACACCGATCTCGGACTATTTACTGTCGATGACGAAATGGGCAGAGACGCGACCGAGTTGTTCAACTATCTGACCGGCTTCTCCGAACAGCGACACTACCGCAAGCTGATGGTCGCGCCGGTTGAGTTACGCGAAAAACTCACCGCACTTTTCGATCGCGAGATTGAACACAAACGAATGGGCCGCCCGGCGCGCATCATTGCCAAGTTCAATCGTCTGGCTGACCTCCAGATTATCCAAAAACTTTACGAGGTCTCGCGCGCCGGCGTCGAAGTAGATCTGATCGTGCGCGGTATCTGCATGTTGCGTCCGGGCATTCCGGGACTCTCGGAAAACATTCGGGTGCACAACATCGTCGGCCGGTTCCTCGAACACAGCCGCGTCTTCTGGTTCGCCAACGGCGGCGATGAAGAACTCTACATCGGCAGTGCCGACTGGATGACGCGAAACCTGAAGCACCGGGTCGAAGTTGTGGCTCCGGTTAACGATCCCCAAGCCAAGCGATTTCTGAGAGACGTCTTGCTCGACGCCTACCTCACCGACAACACCAAGGCCCGCGAACTCCAACCCGACGGACGATACACCCCTGTACTGACCGGCCCTGAACCCTTTAACAGTCAGGAGTACTTTATCGGACGCCCCGGCAGCGACTAACAATTTACGCATCCGGAGTTGGAAAAATGAAGCCTGTGAAGAGAGTGTTTATTGCGACACTCGTATTTGTCGCGTTGTTGATTCCGTCCATTGAAACCGGTCTCGCCAAGTCCAAGAAGAAGAAAGGAACGCCCACCGGCACGCCGGTGATGTGGCGCAAACCAGACGACATCTCGTCGCGCAATCTCTTTCTTGGTCCTGGCGGCACAAGCATGCGCCCTGACCTGGACCGCATTACGTTTCTGAAAGAAGAGAAGGGTGGCTACTCGAAGAAGTACCGCGTACGAGATGGTTCGAATCGCGAGTGGGTCGTGAAGATCGGCAAGGAGGCGCAATCGGAAACGGCGGCAATCAGACTGTTGTGGGGCGTCGGCTATTTAACTGAAGTCAACTACCTCGTTCCGCGCGTGACGATTCCTAGCAAGGGGAGTTTTACGAATGCTCGTTTCGAAGCTCGGCCGGACGAGTGGAAGCGTGGTGGCGAATGGAAGTGGAAGCAGAACCCATTCACGTCGCGGCCCGAATACCAGGGGCTGAAGATCATGATGGCGCTCATCAATAACTGGGATCTGAAAGACTCAAACAACGTAATGATCCAGGTTCCTACTGACCGCGGCAACGAGTTGCGTTACGTCATCAGCGACCTCGGCGCGACTTTCGGTCACGCGAGCACGACGCCACTGTTCTGGCGCATCACGCGCAGCCGTAACAATCCGACGAATTACGCGAAGTCGGATTTCCTCGAGAAGGTAAAAGGTAATCGAGTCGTGCTGCATTTCGGCGGGAAGAATCGCGGGCTGATGAAAGACTTCACAGTGGACGACGCAATCTGGATTGGCAGCTTGCTGGCCGAACTCAGTGATCAGCAACTCAAGGACGCATTTCGAGCCGCGAATTACCGGCCGGATCAGGTGGATCTGTTGGTGCGTGTGGTACGGGCGCGGACAAATGAATTGCTTCGCCTGCGGCCAAACATTCAGATTGGCAGCAACGAATGAAGCCGCAACGAAGACGAGAGATCGTCACGCTGATTGTCGTCTTTGTTGGTGTCTTGCTGGTTAGCGCACTGGCGGTCTACTTCATCGGCAATCGCGCATCGACGCCTGAATACACGCAGGTCCAGCAGCCGGGACAAGCCGAACGCGAACCATCCGCACGACCGACAGCCGCGCCTTCTCCGGCCGAGAATGAAACTTTTCTCGACCGTTTGATGGGCAGCCGCCACAGCGAGGGGTACGTGCGCGGCGAACGTTGGGCGGTGACGATGGGCCGGATCGCGTTGCGGCTGCTGCTCGCGACCCTGCTCGGCGCCGCGGTGGCTTTTCGTCCGCGCCGGCGGAT
Source organism: Pyrinomonadaceae bacterium (assembly GCA_036506775.1). Taxonomy (GTDB): domain Bacteria; phylum Acidobacteriota; class Blastocatellia; order Pyrinomonadales; family Pyrinomonadaceae; genus PSRF01. Next base: position 35,705 of record DASXRE010000284.1, read on the forward strand.
TCTCGCACTCAAGCGCAATCCCTACGTTTCGCAGACACAGATTCTGCTGGCGATCGTTGCGGCGGCGTTGATGATCATCGTCGGCGACAACGCGGCGCGTGCCTTCGGTATTTTCGCCGCCGTCTCGCTGGTCCGCTTTCGCACGAACATTCGCGATCCGAAAGAGATCACGGTGCTGCTGATCAGTCTCGCACTCGGACTCGCGTCTGGCGTGGGACGTTGGGATTTGGGTCTCGTGCTGGCGTTGTTCTCGCTGCTGGTGCTCTGGATTCTTGAGTGGCGGGAACCGGAACTCGTATTTCGTTCGATGGAGTTGAAGGTGATTACGAAGAACGTTGTCTCAACGCAGCGGGCGTTGCGCGAGCTGTTCAAGAAACACGGATTTGATAAGGAACTGCGCGCGGTCGATCGCGAGGCTTCGGAAGAATCGCCTGGTAGTATTGTTTATTCGGTCGATGTCAGTCCGACGATAAGCACCGACGAACTGAGTGCCGACATCCTTGCCCTTGATGGCCACAATGTCGAGGGCATTGAGTGGGATCAGAAGAAGAGCTACTCGTACCTGTATCAGTAAACTTGGAGTGCGGGGACTTGTCACCGCTCTGGCCAAAGCGCCGACGAGTCGGCGCACTCCTAAGGAGTTGTCGCTCGTTGGGAGGGAGTTATCGATCGTTGGTAGCGGCAGCGAATACGGCAGCGTTCTTATTCTGGAAGCTGACAGCGTAGTCCTCGACAAACTTCTTCATGTCGCCGTGGCCCCAGCGAGTGTAGAAGTCAAACTTCTTCATCTCGGCGTAGACCTGATCGAAGTTCCAGTTGTAGTGATTGAATCGATAAACCGCGCCCATCACGCCCGTGCGATGACGGCCGCCCGCGCAGTGCACGAAGAACTTGCCCGTTGAAGGATCGTCGACGAGTTTCAGAAACTGGTCGATACTGGACGCTTG
>DASXRE010000285.1:0-8529 GCA_036506775.1 Pyrinomonadaceae bacterium
AGATCGTTTGTTGTCGTGCATGAAAGTCAACGCCAATATATATTCCCTGCATAGCGCCTCCTTTCAGTCTCTCGTCAAGGAGCTGCCGTGAGTCTAGCACTCACGGAGGAGGCGCTTGCTTCATAACATCACTACCCGCGATGAGAATCACGCGGCGCAGGTTTTTGGCGGATACGGGGTTTGCGGCGGGTCTTCCGGTCGCTTCGTCGATCCTGAATGCGTTTGCGAGCCGCAAGGCGGAGAGTCCAACCTCTGACGAGCTCCTTTTGTGGTACGACAAACCAGCCACCGAGTGGACCGAAGCGCTCCCGATCGGAAACGGCCGCCTCGGCGCGATGGTCTTCGGCGGCGCGGCCAGTGAACAGCTTCAGCTAAACGAGGACACTCTCTACGCCGGCTCTCCTTACGATCCAAATAATCCCGAAGCACTCAAGGCGCTGCCCGAAGCGCGCCGGCTGATCTTTGAAGGCCGGTACAAGGAAGCCCACGAGCTTGTTGGCGCAAAGATGATGGCCCAGCCGATCAAGCAGATGCCGTACGAACCGGTCGGCGATCTGTGTTTGAGTTTTCCGGGTCATGACAACGTCACGAATTACCGGCGACAACTCGATCTGAACACGGCAGTCGCAACTGTCCGGTATCAGCTTGGCGCTACGACTTTCACGCGAGAGGTCTTCGCGAGCCCGTTGGACCAGGTGATTGTTGTCAATCTCTCTGCCAGCCGCCCGGGGCAGTTGAACTTCACCGCGTCTTTCGAGACGCCACAGCAAGCAACTGTCCTAACCGCAGATCCACAGACGCTCGTTTTGCGTGGTGTGAATGGTGACGCGTTCGGCATCAAAGGCGGATTGAAGTTTGAAGCACGCGTGCTCGTGCTTCCGACGAATGGCCGAGCTGTCTCGGAGACGGATCGAATCGTCGTCAGCAACGCCGACTCCACCGTGCTTCTGATCGCCGCGGCCACCAGCTATCGCAACTACAAAGACACAACCGGCGATCCCGCTGCGATTAGCGCCGAGCACTTGCGACGTGCACGGAGAAAATCGTTTACGGATCTGCGCGCCGCGCACGTTCGCGAACATCAGCGACTGTTTCATCGCGTCAAACTAAACGTTGGCCGAACCGCGGCGGCGGATCTCCCGACAGACCAACGTCCGGCCCAGTTCCTTCAAGGCAACGACCCGCACCTTGCGACGCTCTACTTCCAGTACGGCCGTTATCTCTTGATCTCCTCATCGCGGGCCGGTACGCAGCCCGCCAACTTGCAGGGCATCTGGAACCACCTGATGACGCCGCCGTGGGAAAGCAAGTACACGATCAATATCAACACGGAGATGAACTACTGGCCGGCAGAAACGGCGAACCTTGCCGAATGTCACGAACCGCTGCTGCGGATGGTATCGGAGTTGGTCGAAAACGGCGCGCGCACGGCGCGTGTGCATTACGGCGCGCGTGGTTGGGTCTGCCATCACAACACCGATTTGTGGCGCCAGACCGCGCCGATCGACGGACCACTTTGGGGTTTCTGGCCTACGGGCGGCGCGTGGCTCTGCACTCACCTCTGGCAGCATTACGAATTCAGCCGCGACAAGAAGTTTTTGGCGCAGGCCTATCCGGTGATGAAGGGCGCCGCGGAATTCTTTCTCGATACTCTTGTTCCCGAACCAAAACACAACTGGCTCGTCACCTGCCCGTCGATCTCGCCTGAGAATAAACACCCGGCGGACGTCGCGATCTGTGCTGGTCCAACAATGGACACTCAGATCATTCGCGATCTGTTCAATCAATGTTCGAAGGCCGCAGAAATTCTGGATGTCGACCAGCAATTCGTGGCCAAACTTGCCGAGGTGCAAAAACGTTTGCCGCCGATGCAGATCGGCAAGGCAGGTCAGTTACAGGAATGGCTCGACGACTGGGACCTCGAAGCACCCGAGCGCCAGCATCGTCACGTGTCGCATCTTTACGGTCTGTTTCCGAGCAATCAAATCACGCAGCGCGGCACTTCGGATCTTTTCGCTGCGGCGAAGAAGAGTCTTGAACTGCGCGGCGATGTCGGAACGGGTTGGAGCCTCGCGTGGAAGATCAACCTGTGGGCCAGATTGCGCGACGGCGATCGTGCGCACCTGTTATTGCAGAAGGCGCTGAGTCCCGTTTACGCGAAAGAGTTTCGCGGTGGCGGTGGCGTCTATCGGAATCTGTTCGACGCGCATCCGCCGTTTCAGATCGACGGAAACTTCGGCGCCACGTCGGGTATCGTCGAGATGCTGCTGCAAAGTCACACCGGTGAGATCGAACTCCTGCCAGCCTTATCGAAAGCCTGGCCAAACGGATCGGTGACTGGTCTACGCGCGCGCGGTGGGTTTGAGGTTGATCTGTCCTGGAAAGATTCGAAGCTCGACCACGCCACAATCCGAAGTGTCGCCGGCAGTCCCTGCCAAGTGCGCTACCGCGACAAGCTTGTTCCGCTTCATCTCAAGCGCGGCGAGGCGGCTCATTTGACAGCCAACCTTCAGCCACAAAGAGGCACAAGAAACACAAGAGCAGTTCCCTAACGTTCTTGTGCTTTTTGTGCCTCTTAGTGGCTTAAAAAATCTGCCACCGCTTGAGTCAACCGGGCGGATTCACACGAAGTCGCCAAATGCCCGCAATCGCTCTCGAGTTCGAGTAACTTCGCGTCGAGCAGCGTTGCAAACTCAGTTGCGGGCCCCGGCGTCACCACATGATCGAATTTTGCCACGACCACAAACACTTTCGCTTTCACCGCTTGCGCTGCGCGTTCTAAAGATCCGCCAAAGTCGCGCGAAACATCCAGCGCCATCATCGCCTGGTCCTGACGGATCTTGTTGTTCGCATCGAACCGCTTGGCATCAGCGCGCGCCTTCTCGAGATCGGCAAGCACTTGCTCGCGCGTCTTGCGCCGGTTGTAATCGGACGGCGTCGTGAGCAGCAGTTCGCCAAAGGCGAAGTCCAGCGCGCGCGCCGGATTCACTCCGTAATTGCCGCCGTTCCAATCGCGATCGCGCATCAGCGCTTCGATCTGGGCCTGCCAAAGCAGCAGGTCGTAAGGCGCCAAACGGGGCGAGCCGACGATCGGAACTGCCTTGTCCATGAAATCCGGGTACGACACCAGCCACTGAAACGCCTGCATGCCGCCCATTGAGACACCAACAATCGCTTTCACGTGATCGATCTTCAGCACCCTCGTCAACAGCTCGTGCTGCGACTCAACCGTGTCGCGCAAGGTGAATTGCGGAAACGTCATGCGCGGTTGCAGGCGGCTGTTTGAAGGCGACGAAGAGACTCCGTTGCTCAGCGCATCGATCGCGACAACAAAATACTTCGTGCTGTCGACCAGTTTTCCCGGTCCAATGTTCGACTGAAGCTGTTCGGTGGTGCCGCCGGCCCACGTCGGAAACACGACGACGTTCGACTTGTTGGCGTTGAGCAGTCCAAAGGTTCGATAACCGATGCGGCAGTCGCGAATCACGCCGCCGTTCTGAAGTTTTAGATCACCGATGTTTGCAAACTGCTGCTGCTGCTGTGCAAACGCGACAAGGGCAAACAGTTGGAGCGAGAGACAAAACCGAGCGGTTAGCCAAACGTTCTTCATACGCGGTTACTTTTCAAACACCAGGTTGTCGACCAGCACCATTCCCTGTTGCGGCGTGCATTGATTGCAATAGGCGCTGATGCTGATCGCCGTCAGCTTCCGCAACACTTCCTTCGAATCGACTCGTTCCTGCGCCCACGAAGGTTGCGACAATCCTTTCAAGGGGATCACGTACGTGTTGAGGCCGGATTTGATCCTGATCGGCAACTGCGGAAAGCCTGAAGTGATGTTGATTCCTTGCCCGTGACTGACAAACTCGACGCGCAGCGAATCTGTGCCAGTCGCGTAGAGTTGCAGCGACAACTGTTTGTAACCGCTCACGTCGTCAGCAACCGGCTTTCCATCTTTCATCGGGCGGCCCTGAATCTCGAGCGTCACTTGCGCCCACTGGTTTGGACCAGTAAGAGCGTAATCAAAAGACGCCAGATGGTTCTTTTCGTCATTCTTCAAACGCACCAACTCAGGCGCGCCCGGTGTTGCCTCAGCCAGTCCCTTGAACTTCACCGGCGTTGATTCCTGCGCCGTGTAGATCTGAACGAGACCGCCGCCGTTGCTCAACGCGCGTCCGTTTTCGAGCTTCTCAAAGTCTGCGTAGACAAACTTGTCGCCGCCCGGCTTTTCGTCCTGCGCGCGTGACGGCACAGTTGCCAAAAACGAGAGTGCCAGCAAGGCGATGGTGAAGGAAGAAGTGGCGAGTTTCATGTTTTGATCTCCTCCCATTGACCGTTTGCTGCCGAACGAAACACGGCATCGATCACGGCCATGTTGTTAATTGCATCTTCAAGCGAAATCGGCTGCTCTCTGTTCTCGCGCAGCGCCTGAGAAAACAGCGATCCCTGAATCTCGTACTGATCGCAAACTGGAATCTCTATGATTTTCGCACTCGCGCCGGTCAGATCCTTGCCGTCGTCGACCAGAATCTGCGTGGGACGATCGTTGGGTGCGTTGAACGGAATAAGCACCTCGATCCGTCCTTCGGTGCCGTGAAAGATCATTCGTTGATACGGCGCGAGGCGAGTGCTACAGGTGAAGGTTGAGTGACCTTGCGCAAATTCAAGCACCGCGCTCGTCAAAGTGTCGGTGCCAGACGTCGCATCGCGTTCGATCAATCCGAGTACACGCCGCGGCTCAGCTTCAAACATGAAGCGCGAAATTGTGATCGGATAACAGCCGATGTCCATCAAAGCACCACCGCCGAGCTCGAGTTGATTGCGAATATTTGCCGGATCGGGATTGAAGTAACTGAAGAAGCCGGTGATGGATCTTAACTCTCCGATTCTGCCGCTTTGAATCAGACGGCGGGTTTCGATCCACTGCGGGTGCGTTCGCACCATGAACGCTTCCTGTATTCGCACTCCGGTGCGATTGCGGACCGCGATCAGAGTTCTTGCTTCGGCGGCGTTCAGCGCGATCGGTTTTTCGCAAAGAACGTGCTTGCCGGCCTCGGCGGCTTTCACCGTCCATGGAACATGCAGGTGGTTGGGAAGCGGGTTGTAAACCACTGCCACCGATTCATCTGCAAGCAGCTCCTCGTAGCTTCCGTACGCGTTCGGAATATTCAGATCGCCGGCGGCAGCCTTTGCCTTCGCGAGATCGCGTGAAGCGATCGCGCTGATCTCACACCACGGACTGCGCTGCATCGCCGGAATGACTTTCGTCAACGCGATCCTTGCGGTTCCTAAAACTCCCCAGCGGACTTTTTCGGTCATCACTGAAACGCTCTGCACAACGCACCGAAGGTGCGTAAGAAGGTAGCCAGAGGCAAGTGCGAAGCGAAGCGGAGCACGCAGCCTCTGGTAATCAAAGCATCGCGAGCAGCCCGGAACGGGCGACAGACATGTCGCCGCCCGTTTTCTGTCGGCCCGTTGGGGCTCAAATCATTCTCTCGACCGAACCAGGGGTCGCGCGCTTTGCGCTCACCCCTGGCTACCTTACCTGCGCGCCTCCGGCGCGTTGCGGTCGGCCGTCATTGCCCTACTGAAACGCGTCGAACACGGATCGGATTTGCAAACGCCCCTGAAACTCCTTCAGCGAAAGCGGCACGCGCGAACGAAATTCCACCGTCATTTCTCTTCCGGGCGCCAGGTTGAAGTAATTATCGGAAAAGAACCCGTCATGTTCCGCGACGGAAAGATAGATTGCCTTTGCAAATTTGTCTGTCGAAAGCTTCACGCTAAACCCGCCGCGTATTGGCGTCACCTCAGAAACGATCGTCGGTTTGGAGAATGAGAGTTCCTTGAACGGCGCGAAGAAGTAGTCGTGATCGGATACGACTTTTCCGTTCACCAGCAGTTCGCAGTAAACCACTGCATTTTTCTCGTCGATTCCTTTCAGCAACTCCTCGACGCGCATATCGAAATACGAACGGCTCGTCAGCGGCGCAACAGTCACGTCTTGCAGGAAGTTCTTCAGCACCTTGCCATCGAAGTCCATCAGCGTGACTCTGACCTTCGCCGGCACCGGTTTAGGCCGATCCGAGACGACAAACAGTTTCAAATACCCTTTTTGCACGTTTGGACTGATCAGCAGCTCGTTGTAAAAACGGCGCGAGTAGTATTGCAACGCCTTCCAGCGGCCGAAGTAGTCGATGCTGGACCACGAGGCGACGGGCCAGCAATCGTTGATTTGCCAGTAGAGCGAACCCATGTTGTGCGGCATGATGCGTCGCAGATGCTCCGCGCCGATGCGTATTCCTTCCGCTTGCAATACCTGGCTCACGTACAGGAAAGATTCGAAGTCTTTTGGCTGCGCATAATCGCGCAACATGTACTCGCGTACCAACTGATTGCCGCGCGGGTGCCGCTGATGCGCCAGCATGATCGGCGACTCGATTTCTCGCTCGTTCGGCAGTGTGTACGTCTTGACTGTTTCGATATTCGGAAACGACTGGAAGCCGTATTCGCTCATGAATCGCGGCGTTTGCTTCTCGTAGTCGGTGAACGGCTCCGCCGCGTGCCAGACGCGCCAGAAGTGCAGGTCGCCACTGCGAACGGAATCAGGATCGTCGTCGAGACCACCATGCGGCGAGCTGGGCCAATACGGCCGTGAAGGATCGAAGTTCGCACAAACCTCCTGCAACACGCCGAGGAAGATCTTTCTGTAATCGTCCCACAGCGAGGCGGGCAGGCTTTGACGCCAGCCCCAGTTCATCCAGCCGGTTTCGATCTCGTTGTTGCCGGCCCAAAGCACGATGCTCGGATGATTTCGCAGCCGCTTCACATTGTCGATTGCTTCGGCGCGAACGTTGTCGAGAAACTCCTGATTGGCCGGATACATGCTGCAAGCGAACATGAAATCCTGCCAGACCATGATCCCCATCTCGTCGCAAAGCTCATAAAACTCGTCGGCTTCGTAGATGCCGCCGCCCCAAACTCGCAGCATATTCATGTTGCTGTCGCGCACCGATTTGATCAGAAAGCGGTACTTGTCTTTGGTGATGCGCGTCGGAAAACTGTCGGCCGGGATCCAGTTGCCGCCTTTGGCAAACACCGGAATGCCGTTGATTACAAAGGCGAAGCTTTGTCCCGCTTCGTCGCGTTGTTGCCGTAGTTCGAGAGTTCGCAGTCCGGTGCGCGCGAGTTTTTCGTCTGTAACTCGCCCGTTTACCAAACTGCGCGCGCGGAAACTGTAGAGCGGCTGCGCGCCGAGTCCGTTGGGCCACCACAACTTCGGCCGTGAGACAGTGAAATCGAACGAGACTCGATTCGTGCCCTGGTTGAGTTTGACTTGTTGTTTGCCGGCGACGACTTTGTCGGTAAGGTTTTCCAAAACCATGGTCGCTGTGCTCGCCGTGCTGGCTTCCACTTCCACATTCGCGGTCAAGTTCGCCATTTCCGGCGAGATCTCCTTCACGACGATTTGCAGATCGTTGACACGCGCGTGGTCCCAGGCCTGAAGAGACACGGGCCGCCAGATTCCGCTCGTCACAAAACGCGGCCCCCAGTCCCAGCCGTACTGGTAGGGCGCCTTGCGCGTGAACGGCGAGGTCTTTTCTCCCTGATCGTTGGGTGCCGGAAGTTTGTAATCGAGTTTCGCCATCAGCGGCAGGATCTCGTTGACCGGCGAGCGAAAAAGAATTCGCAACGTGTTGTCGCCTGCTTTGAGCGCGGACTTCGCATCCACACGCCAAGTGCGAAACATGTTGTCGGCCTTGAGGACCAGTTGCTCGTTGAGATAAACCTCGGCGTAGGTGTCAAGACCCTCGAAGACGAGCTCGACGTTTTCGCGTTCGAGCGTCTGCGCCGCGACCTGGAAGCTCGTCCGGTATTCCCAATCCTTCTTGTCGATCCACTGCTGCTTCTTCTCGTTGTCGCGATAAAACGGGTCTTCGATCAGCTTGTTGGCGAGGAGATCGGTATGTACGCAGCCGGGCACGGTCGCGTTGTACCAATCAGTTTTTCCGGCTTCATGAAACTGCCATCCCGCTTTGATCTGCATCACCGTTTTGCCGGTTTTCGCGGCGACAAGGTTTGTTTGACTGCTGACGCTCACAAGGGGAAGAAGGAGCAAAATCGAGCTAAGCCACCACTGGAGTTTTGTGCTCAAGGCTGAACTTCTCCAAAAGTTTTATTTTGATTTCTGAATTCGCGCCTGATAAAAGATGCGCGTGCTGAAGCGAATTCAACGTTACGTTACACTGCTGTTGGCCCTTGCTATTTTGACTCATCTGTCAAACGTCGCGGCCACCGCCCAGGAAAAACCGGTGAACCTGGCCGCGCGATTTGCACGTTTGCACCGCGGTATTAACCTGAGTCACTGGTTTTCGCAAGCGGCAAATTACTCGAAGTTGCATCTCGACACTCATACCACAGCCCAGGACATCGCGCTGATCAAATCCATCGGTTTCGACCACGTGCGGTTTCCGATTGAACCCGCGCCGTTGTTGAGTGACACGCCTGATCCTTCGATTCTCAATACCA
>DASXRE010000286.1:0-14863 GCA_036506775.1 Pyrinomonadaceae bacterium
CAACTGTCAGCGACGAATGCCTCGGTCTGCGTGAAGCGGAAGAAGCCGAGCGGATCGAGCGCCTGTTCGCTGTAGGTGCGGAAGTTTCCGAGTAACGCATCCGCAAACGCCTGACCGGTCGTGCGCGTGTTGCTGGCGGTGCTGAAATCGACCTGGCCGGCGTAGGTTGTGCGCGCGTTTTGATCGATACGGTTGCGGGTCACGCTGATACCGGATTTGAACGTATGACTGCCGCGGACCCACGTGATTGTGTCGCTGCCGTTGATGTCTGTGGTCGGTGAAACCAGCGAGCGCGCCGCGCCAAAGAAGCTGGCGAAGCCGGTAATCGTCGTGTCGGGGATGGAGTTTTCAAATCGGCCGCCACCGAGGAACAGTTGCTGAAACTGGAAGCCATACGTTTCGCGTTTCCAGAGTTCGCCACTAGGCGGAATTCGTTGGGCTACCCACGCGCCGGTTGCTTTCGCCTCGTTGATGAAAGTGGGCGTCACCATCCACGTATGCGAGAGCTGGATCGAGGTGCCGGGACGCATGCGGTTACTGGGAATGGTCGGCAACTGCGTGGTGATGAAAGTGCCGAACGGATCGATTAGGACGTTCTTGTCGTGAATGTAACGACCGTAGAGTGTGTGCTTCGAGTTGATGCGATAGTCGATGCGCACGAGATCTTCACGATAGTCGAGCGGATTAGGCTGCTGGAACGTGACGTTGTTGCCGACCGGGCTATTGATAAAAGCTGCCGCCAGGCCGATAGACGTGCGATACACGTTCGCGATCGCCAGACCATCAGCGGTGATTCGATTTGCGGGAATGATGTTTCGCAGGGCGACGTTGGTGCCGCCGAAGCAACCGGCGCGGTTCGCGGTGGTGCATGGCAACGCGCTGTTTGGATCCTTCAGCAGTCCGTCGTCGTTCGTGCCCACGATGCCATCGGCGCCACGCAAACGTAAGGAGAAGTCGCCGTTCAGTTCAGCGAGCGTCGGTACGTTACGGCGCTGTGCGGCTGAGAGGCGGCGAATGTATTTCCATTCCTGACCGCCGAAGAAGAACAACTTGTCTTTGAAGATTGGGCCACCAATGCTGTAGCCAAAGTTATTAAAGCGCAGCGTCGGCCGCACCGGCGCGAAGAACGAACGAGCATCGAGTTTGTCGTTGCGCAGAAACTCGAACGCGCTGCCGTGAAAGTCGTTGCCGCCGCTACGCGTGACGAGACTGACCTGCGCGCCTGAGTTGCGGCCGTATTCAGCCGAGAAGTTTGAAGTCTGGATTTTGACTTCCTGAATGTAGTCAATACCGAGGTTGTTGATCTGGCTTGCGTTGCTGCCCGACTGCAAGTTGAAGCCGCCGTCGATCGTGACGTTGTTGGTCTGACCTCGATTGCCATTGATCGACTGGTTGTTGGTCGCGAGGCTCGTCGTCAGTTCGAGCTGATCATCATTGAGCAGCGCCACGCCGGGAACGAGTGACAACAGTTGAATGTAATTGCGTCCGTTCAGCGCGAGGTTCTGCACCTGCTGCCGATCGATAACTCGCGCGACTTCGCCGGAAGTAGTGTTCACTGTCTCACCGGCGGCGGCGACAATCTCGACTGTTTCCGAAACCTCGCCGGCTTCGAGTTTCAGATCGAGGGTTAGCCGCGCGTCGGCAGTGACATTCTGGCCGGAGACGAGCGCTTTTTTGTAACCCTTCTGCTCCGCTTCAATCGTGTAAGTGCCGACGGGCAGGTTGGTCACGGTGTAGAAACCATTGTCGTCGGTGGTGACAGTGCGTTCGAAGTTGTTCGCAGCATTCGTGACTTTAACGGTCGCGCTCGGAACGCTGGCCCCATTCGAATCCTGGACGGTGCCGGAGATGCGGCCAACGACGGTTTGCGCGTGCGCGTTTGGATAAGCAAGAAGGGCGACTAACAGCACGCCACAAATCTGAAATAACCACAAAAGGGGTTGCCGGGTTACTTTTGTGCCTCGCATGGATAACACCTCCAGTTAAGAGTTAATTGCCAATTGTCGATTGCCAATTGCCGATTGCAAGCAGTTCGAAGATGGGTCTCGGCAACGTTCCAATAATCGCCAATTGGCAATCGGCAATCGACAGTTACCTTAGGCCACCATCGGCGCGGCAAATGCTGGCGCTGCCACCAGGGCAACGGCGCCACGCAATCGAGGGTGTTCTTCGGCGGGCACGATGTGGATCTCGGTTGTGCCGCCAAAATCCGTGAGCGTTCTTTCGCGCAGTGCGCCTCTTACAATCGGTTCGATCAAGCTCCAGGCGGTGGTGATTTCACCGCCGATATAGATGCGCGAGGGATCGAGTGAATTGATGATCGAAGCAAGGCCGAGACCGAGATAACGCGCAGTGGAGTTGATCGCCGCCAGCGCTTTCGCGTCTCCTGCGCGCGCACGCGCAATCAAGTCTTCGACAGTGAAACTGGCAGTTTCGGCATCACGCGGCCGGGCGTCAGCAAGATCGCGCCCGAAGTAGCGCGACAACGTCGCGAGGTTGGAAACGTAGGCTTCCCAACAACCCGTCGCGCCGCACGAACATCTTGGTCCATCGATGCTCAAAGGCACGTGACCAAACTCGCCCGCGGTGTTGTGTCGCCCGCGCAGCAGTTCGCCATTCACCACCACGCCGGTGCCCACGCCGTCAGACACACTCACAAACACGGAATTCGCCGACGCGACTACGTCGCTACGCGTGGCCCACAGTTGGGCCAGCGCACACGCCTTGCCGGAGTTTTCGATATGAACCGGAAGGCCGAGCGCGGCTGCCAGTGGATCACGCAGGCTCACGTCGCGCCAGCCAAGCGTCGGCGCGTGCAACACACGGCCAAGCGCGGGATCAACCATGCCCGGAACCACCACACCGACTCCCTCGCAAACACCAATCTCCTTGTAGTCCGTCAACGTCTGTTTGATCCGCCGCACCAGTTCTTGCGTCAGCGCGTTCACGTCTTTGTTGGTCTGGAAACTGCTGACGACGCCGAGTTGCTTGCCCATGAGGTCAGTAACGAGGATGTAAGTGCGGGAGGCACGAATGTCGACTCCAATCACGCAGCGTTCGCGTGAATCGATGTAAAGAAAAGTCGGCCTGCGGCCACGTCCGACAGCCTCGCCAACGGCGCCTTCGAAGATGAGCGACTCGCTGAGCAGTTCGCTTACGAGCAGGCTGGCGACGCCGCGGCGCACGTTCATGAGTCGGGCGAGGTCCGCGCGCGAGATTGGCTGATGTGCACGAATGAGGTTCAGCACGATTTGACGGTTGATCTCGCGCGTGGTGCCGCGCCGGGCGACTTTGAAATCGTGTGGATTGATCTTGCGCATCCGATATTGTCCGGTCTTAGGACTTATTAATTACAGGGCCGATTTTCGAATGAAAACGTGCTCAGAGCTGTAGCGGGATTTTGTCTAAACGCGGAACATATACTCCCACCGCCGCGAGCTGTCAAGAGTTTTCTTGGTTTTTATTGTGAGGACTTGCGGATCACCAGCGCGGGAGGAACGACTATTCGCCGGGGTTTGCGCACCTTGTTTTTGTCTCGAATCAGCTCCAGCAGCAACTCGGCCGCAGCCTGTCCCATTGCGGACGTTGACCACCCGACGGTGGTCAGCGGCACGCGCAGCATGTCACCGTAGTGAATGCTTCCGGCGCCTACGAAAGCGATATCGTCCGGCACTCTCAAGCCCGCTTCGTCCATCGCCGTCATCGCGCCAATCGCCGCCGGATCGTTTGCCGCGAAGATCGCTGTCGGCAGATTGCCTGATGCGATCCACGCCTTCATCGCCGCATGACCTTCAGCTTCGGTAAAGCCACCGTCGCGCACGAGTTCCTTGCTGAAACGGATCCGTGCCTTCGTGAGCGCGTGTCGATAACCTTCCATTCGCTGGAGTGCCGTCGAAACGTGCGGCCCGCGCAGGTGACCGATCTTGCGATGGCCTACGTCAAGCAAATGTTGCGTCGCCAACACACCCACTTGCACGTCATCCGTAGTAACTGCTGAACAACGCAGTCCATCCAGCACTCGATCGATTAGCACAACCTTTGCTCCATCGCTGAGCAACTGCCGGTAGAAGTTGATTTCGTTTCCTGACATGGCTGACGCGACGATCAAACCGTCAGTCCGGCTGAGCAACGCTTCAATTTCATCCCGTTCCTTTCGTGGCTCCTCTTCAGTGCTGCAAATCAGATTCTGGTAACCCACAGGCCGCGCATGTATCTCGACGCCGCGACAGATCTCCGCGAAGTAGGAGTGCATCAAGTCGGGAACGACGATGCCGATCAAGTAAGACTGGTTGGTGGTAAGTGCCCGCGCAAACTGGTTGGGCCGGTAGTTCATCTTTCGCGCGGTGGCGAGAATGCGTTCGCGAGTTGCGGAACTGATCTCCGGATGATTGTTTATCGCTCGCGACACCGTCATCTTCGAGACGTTTAGAGCGCGTGCGATGTCTTCCAGAGTTACCGGCATTGGTGAGTTACGGGCGGCGCTTCAAACTGGCCGCGATCGCGGCTTCGGCCAGCGGAGTCATCACCGCGTAGCCTTGCGCATTTGGATGCAGGCCATCGTTACTCAACTCGTCTTTCAGAAAACCCTTATCGTCGACCATCGCCGAGAAGTAGTCGAGGTAGATGTAACGATTCGCTTTGGCAAACTCCTGCAGCCACTTGTTCAGCGCGAGAATCTTGTCCGGCGGACGGCGCACTGTCTGAGTCAGTGGCTTACCGTCGCGCATTTCGTAATCACTGACAGGAAGAACTGAGGCAAACACAACCCGAATGCCGTTTGCTGTGGCGAGTTCGGCCATTGCTTTGAAGTTGTCTTCGATCGCTTCGAGAGTTGTGGGTCCGGTGTTGCCGGCGATGTCGTTCGTGCCTGCCAGGATGACGACGACTTTGGGCTTGAGCTCAATTACGTCGCGGCGAAACCGGATCAGCATTTGCGGTGTTGTCTGGCCGCTGATGCCGCGATCGATGTAGGGCTTGCCGGGGAAGAAGCCGCCGTAAACCGGGTTGTCCCATGAATCGGTGATCGAGTCGCCCATGAAGACGACGCGCTGCTCGTTCTTTGCGGGCGGGGCGAGTTTTGTGTTGTCGTCGTGGTAGCGAGCGAGGTTGGGCCAGTCAGTCTTGCAGTCAGTGGCCGCGCTTTGGCCGAAAACCGAAACCAGAGACAAAGACAGAAACGAACAACACAAGATGAACCGAACCATGAAGCCTCCTTTGTGCTTCTTGTGCCTTTTTGTGGCTTAGCTCCGGGTGCGCCAGCGATCGATCGCGACCGCGACAACGATAATCGCGCCGATGATGATCTCCTGGATGTAGTTGGGCCAACCGATCTGCTGGCAGCCATTGCGCAGAAACGCCATGATCAAAGCACCGATCATCGAACCGAGGATGCTGCCCTCGCCGCCACTCAAGCTGCCGCCGCCAATCACGACCGCCGCAATAATGTCCAGCTCTGAACCAGCCGCTACCGTCGGATCGCCTTGCCGCAAACGCGACATCTGCATCACGCCCGCTAATCCGAAGAGCAATCCGGCCAATCCGTAGATCCAGATCTTCAGCCGATCGGTAGCGATACCACACGCGCGCGCGGCCGCTTCATTGGAACCGAGCGCAAACACGCGACGTCCAAACACGGTGTTGCGCAAAACAATCGCCGCGCAGATTGCAAGCACGATTGTGATCCACACGCCAGGTGCAACCAGCAGCCACGGCGGATCCGGAAACATGACCAGTAACTCGTTTAGCCAGGTGGAAGGCATGTTCACCGTTTGCTGGTTCGCCAGCCATTTCGCGATGCCGCGGGCCACGCCGAGCATTCCGAGTGTGGCGATAAATGGGACCACTTTTAGACGCGTGATCGCGAGACCATTTACAACGCCGACAACTCCACCGACCAAAATGCCCGCCGCTAGAGCCATTGTCGGCGAGAAACCTGCGTTGATCGCGAGCGCAGTGACGACGCCCGTTAGCGCGATCGTCGATCCTACCGCCAGATCGATACCGCCGCTGATGATGATCATCGTCATGCCGATCGCACCGATCGCCACGATGACCGTTTGTGAAAGGACGATGCGCAGATTGTTTGGTGAGAGAAACCGCGCGGGCGTGTCCATCAACAACGAGAAGACGAGGATCACCAGCAACAGACCAAGCACTGGCCCAAGGCGATTCAACCACGTCTGCAAGAGGCCGGCGCTCCAGAAAGTTCGCGTCTGTTTTACGTCAGCAACCATGCGCGACAATCACTTCAGATATTGATCGAGGGGAGGATGTAGTAGCGCCTGCACGTCGGGCGTTGACATGTTCTCTTTCGTCACCAGCATCACACCGGTATCGATCTTCGGCTGCACCGGTTTGCCGAGCAGACTGTCGACCATCGTGCGCACGCCGAGGTAACCCATGTTGAACGGATTCTGGACCACGATGCCGTGCAACTGGTTCGCGTTGATTGCGTCGATGAACGTCTGGCTCGCATCGAAGCCGACGAACGAAATCTTGCCCGCCTTGTTGATGTCCTGAAGCGCCAGCAACATTCCCGCGGTCGACGATTCGTTCGGCGTGAAGATTCCCTGCACCTGATCGCCAAACTGATTCAACAGATTTTCTGACGCACGCTTGGCCGTGTCGCGGGTCGCACCGGCGTACTGATTAGTGGAGATCAACTCAATGTCAGGAAACTTCAGTTTGATCTCGTCGATAAACCCACTCTCGCGTTCCGTCGTGCTGGCGGAGCCTTCCGCGTATCGCAGCACGAGCACTTTGCCTTTGCCGTTGAGCAGTTGGCCCATGCGATCCGCCGCGAGCGTTCCGCCCTTGCGATTGTCAGTGGCTACGAAGCTCACGATGTCGGGCGATTGCAAACCGGAATCGATGATGACTGTCGGCACGCCGGCGCGCTTCGCATCCGACACCGGACGCACCAGCGCGCGATCGTCGAGTGGCGCCAGAACGATACCGTTCACGCCTTGCGCCGCAAATCCCTCGACCACCTGGATCTGCTGTTCACGATCGTCTTCGCGCAGTGGTCCTTTCCAGATCACTTCTACGTCAGTACCCTGCGTGGACAGTTCGGTGGCGGCCTTGTTGCTTCCCGCGTGGATGCTTTTCCAGAACTCGTGCGTCGTGCCCTTCGGGATCACGGCGATGCTGAGACGCTTTTTTCCGCCCGATGCTCCTGGGGCTTGCGCTGTTTTACAACTGAGGGCCGCGAAGGCCAGAGTTAACACGAACAGCAATGAAAGAGTTTTGCGCATATTCATGGTCCTGTAACTGGATTGCCGAGACCTCCCATTCCTTCAATCAATACTTCCATTCGATCACCGGGCTTCAGAAAAACGGGCGGCTTGCGTGCGAAGCCGACGCCCGCAGGCGTGCCGGTCGCAATCACGTCGCCCGGTTCGAGAGTGATCGTCTGCGAGATAAACTCGATCAACTGCGGCACGCCAAAGATCAGTTGATCGGTGTTTGAGTCCTGCATGACCTCGCCGTTCAGTATCAGTTTAATAGAGAGCCTGTGCGGATCGGTGATTATGTCGCTGGTAACAATCGTCTGGCCCATCGGCGCAAAAGTATCGCACGATTTTCCGCGTTGCCACTGCCCGTCGCCAAATTGAAAGTCACGCGCGCTGACATCGTTGAATGCCGTGTAGCCAAGCACGTAATCGTAAGCGCGATCCGCGCTAACGTTCTTTGCATGGCGGCCGATAACGACCGCGAGCTCCGCTTCGTAATCAACCTGCCGGCTCGTTGACGGCAACACCACCGGCTCACCCGGCGCGATCACCGCGCTCGAGAATTTCGAAAAGACAACGGGCTTCTCGGGCAACGGCATGTTGCTCTCTTTGGCGTGATCGCGATAGTTCAGTCCGATGCAGATCAGTTTGCCCGGCCGCGGCACGGGAGCGAACCAGTAAGCGTCTCTCGCCGGCACCAACCAACCTTTTTCCTTAGCCTGGTCCAGCGCTGTGGCATCTCGTTCGATGTTATCAAATACCTCGCGCGCTTTTTGCAACCACGGCCCATCCATGTCAAACCACGACAAGGGATTTCGCGGATGTTCCGAAGGGTCAAAGAGACGTTCGCAATCGAGGCGGTAGCGACTGTCATGGCCGCCTTGAGTCAGGATGACGCCGGGGCGAGGAACTTTCCATTCAGTTTCAGAGGTGGCGAAGGAGATGATGTTCATTACTTGTTCTGGTTGATGATGACGTAAAGCTCCTGTGGGCCATGCACGCCGATCGCGAGCGTTAGTTCGATGTCGGCGGTGCGCGATGGGCCGGTGATGAAAGTGATGGCCGGGCTCAACTCTTTGCCGCTTTGCAGGGCTGAGAGAGTCTCGCCCAGTGTTGCGGAGATTCGTGAAGCGTCGAGAATCGCGATGTGAATGGGCGGCACGAGCGATATGAGGCGGTTTTGTTCCACGGATGAATCGAGTACGAGTGTGCCGGTTTCGGCGATGCCGGCCTGGGCGTTAGTGATGCCGACGTCAAAGTTGAACAGATCTTTTGCCGGTGGCGGTGCATCGGAACTCGCAACCCGTTTTCCTTCCGTAATCCGTGTTATGGCCGCGGCGATTTCTGCTTCGTTCTGAACGATAAGGCAGTGACCATCGACGGCTTCGAGGTTGCGCTTAAATTCGTCGACAACCGGGACGGAAGACAGTTGGGACACAGATTGAACTGGAGGAAGCCGGACAGGAGCTGGCTGTGGATCATGAGGCGCGCTTGCCGCGAGGTGCGAGCGGATCGATTGCATGATTGCTTCACCTGCTTCAGTTACCATTTTCACGCCGCCATCGCTCACGAAAACTTTGTGCTTCAATTGGTCGCAGATCGCGCCAGTTGGTCCACGGTTTCAAAGGTCTACCTAGCCAGCGCTGAAACAGACGGCCCGCCAGCGCTGCTTTCTCGTAAGCCCACGAGCGCGTCATGATCATGGCCCAAAGCTTGAACGCCAATCGCTCCTTGCCGCGTCCCTTTCCTTGCCCCCTCGCGGTGATCTCGCCGCGAAGATGCAGCAACAACCGCGGGATGTCGATTTTCACCGGACACACTTCGCGACACGCGCCACACAAACTCGACGCGTAAGGCAGTTGCGCCGTCTTTTCAATCCCCATCAACTGCGGCGTGATCACCGAACCGATCGGTCCCGGATAAACCGAACCGTACGCATGCCCGCCGATCTGTTGATACACCGGACACGCATTCAGGCACGCGCCACAGCGAATGCACGCGAGTGATTGTCGTGTCACCGGATGGGCCAACATCCGCGAACGCCCGTTGTCGAGCACGATGATGTGCAATTCGTCCGGCCCTTCGTCACTCGCCTTGCGCTTCGTTCCCGTGATGAACGATTGATAGGTGCTCAATGCTTGTCCCGTCCCGGAACGTGGTAACAACTTCAGAAACACATCGAGATCGGCAAAGCGCGGCAGCAACTTCTCGATCCCCATCACGGCGATGTGTGTGCGCGGCAGGCTGGTCGTCAGGCGAATGTTGCCTTCGTTCTCGACGATGACGATCGTGCCGGTTTCCACGATTCCGAAGTTGACGCCGCTGATGCCGATATCGGCAGACGCAAATCTTTCCCGCAAGGTCGAGCGTGCAGTGCTGGTCAGTTCGGCCACGTCGTCAGTCGGCGGCATTCCCAGTTCGGTCGTAAACAGCTCGGCGATCTGTCGTTTGGTTTTGTGAATCGCGGGCGCGATGATGTGTGAAGGAGTTTCGCCGGCGAGCTGGATGATGTACTCGCCGAGATCTGTTTCCACCACCTTCATGCCGGCGCGCTCAAGCGCCGTATTCAGATGAATCTCTTCCGTCGTCATGCTTTTGCTTTTGACGACGTTGCGCGCGCCGCGCTCGACGGTCAGATTGCAGATGATCCCGTTCGCTTCCGTCGCATCACGTGCCCAGTGCACTTTCGCGCCGCAACTCTCGGCATTGCGCACGAACGTTTCGAGATAACGATCGAGATGGAGCAGTACTTCGTCTTTAATCGCTCGTGCCTGGCTGCGGAGCTCCTCCCAGTTACTCAAACTCGCGGCGGCCTCGCGGCGGCGTTTGCCAAAGAGCGTGGTCGCATTGCGCAGCGCGCCGCGCAATTGCGCGTCGTTTAATGCGGCCTTCGCATTTTCGGAAAACGTTTCTGTGTTCATCCGTTCTTATCCGTGGCCGCCAACAATTCGGCCAAATGCATCGCCTTCACACTCGATCCTTTTCGTGACAACCGTCCGCCAATCTGCATCAGGCAACTCGCATCACCCGATACGACCGCGTCGACGCCTGCGCGCTCGATCGCCTCGATCTTCTGATCGAGAATCGCAACCGAGATCTCCGGATACTTCACCGAAAACGTACCGCCGAAGCCGCAACACGACTCCGCGTTCTCGATTTCAATAAACTCCGCACCGCGCACCTTTCGAATCAACCTGCGCGGTTCGCTCTTGAGGTTGAGATCACGCAGCCCGTGACACGCGTCGTGCCAGGTTAACTTGCCCTGCCAACTCGCACCGACGTCTTCGATCTGCAAAACGCGAATCAGGAAAGAACTGAGCTCGTGCGTCCGCGCGGCCACGGCTTGAGCACGCTCACGCCACTGCGGATCGTCACTGAACAATTCCGTGAAGTGGTGCACCATCGCGGTGCACGATCCGGAAGGGCTGACGATCGCTTCCGCCTCGCTCGCTTCAAATACCTCAATGAATCTCTTCGCAACTCGTCGCGCTTCGTCGCGATAGCCAGTATTGAATGCCGGCTGACCGCAGCACGTCTGCCGATCGTCAAACTCAACCTCACAACCCACGCGGCGCAACACGTCGACAGAACTCGTTCCGATGCTGCTCCACAGTTGATCGACGAGACAAGTGACGAACAACGAGACTTTCACAGCAGTACTACACCCTTCACGTAGGCAGGTGAATCGATGTCACTCGAGAGCGCACATTCAACGTCAGACAAGGATTCATATTGATGCGTGATCATCGGCGCGACGTCGATCTGCTTTCGTTCGATCAGACCGAGAGAACGCGCATACACCGAAGGCCGTCCATCTGCTTCGAAACCACCGGACGCACCGACGGAACACACCAGCACCGGTTCCTTGAAGAGTATGCTGTTCAAAACGCTCATGTCCGTGCCCGAATGCCCGTGGCCATAAAGCAGCACCGTCGCCTGCTTGCAGATCAAGCCCGGAACCGAACGAAACACGTCTCCCGACCCTGAAGCCTCGATCAAATACTCCACACCCTTGCCGCCTGTGTATTCACGCACGGGCTCGACCAGATCTTCACCCGGATCGATCACCTCATTGGCGCCAAACTTCTTTGCGAGTTGCCGTTTGTGTTCGTTTGGATCGCTGACCACGAGAAAGCCCTCATAACCAAGCACGTTGCGCAGGTACTGAGTGAACAGCAATCCAGCGGGACCAGCGCCGCATATTAACACGCTGCGAACGCGCGATTCCGGTGTCGCGGCGTTGATGACGTGCCGCGTGCGTGTTTTTGCGACCGTATCGGACGAATGAATGATGCAGCCGAACGGCTCTACCAGCGCCGCGGCCGAGGCTTCAATTGGCCCCGTGATCTTCACCGCATTCACCGCCGGCACCGCGATAAATTCCGCTAAGCCGCCGGGCAAGCCGGTGATGCCGTGTTCGCGATAGAACTCACACTGATGTGAATTTCCCGAGCTGCAATACTCGCAAAGAACTTCGCGCCGCCGGCTGACGCAATTCAAACCTTGATCAACTACAACGCGATCGCCTGCGTGCAGATCTTTCACTGCGCTGCCAACCTCCTCGACGACGCCAGAGATCTCGTGGCCGAGAATCTGCGGTTGCACCGCCAGCGAGATCGGCTGGTTGGACTCATTGGTGTTGTAGTTGGCGTGCCCCGCAAAGATGTGCGCGTCAGTGCCGCAGAGCCCAACCGCGGTCGTTTTCACGAGCACTTCGTAAGCCGAGATCGCTGGACACGGAACGTCGCGCACTTCGAGCCGCCGCACGTCGCACAACACACTCGCCTTCATCATCTGCCTCATAAAGCTAAGAATCGATGTCGCTGGTATCGAGTCGACCTGCGTCGCGCAACTCCGCGAATCGCTTCATCGTCGCACGAATACCTTCCTGGTACGGCGTAAAGGGCAATGGGCCAATCGCGCGTTTGATGGCGGAGTCGTCAATGGCGGGCGCGATGGGGATCGCCGGGCCGCTGAACGCAACCAACTCTTCTTTAGCTTCGTCGTTTATGAATCGGGTGATTTCATCAACGGTCAGCGTTTCGCCATGCAGGTTGAAGACGTGCGCACCTTCCGGTGCTTTGTCAGCACAAGCAATGAAGGCCGACGCGGTGTCGGCGACGTATTGGAAATCAGTGGCGCCGCTGAAACGAATATGAAAAGCGCGGCCCAGCACAGCAGATTTCATCGCCTTGGTCGGATCGCTGGTGAGTCCGGTGTCGCGGTTCACGCCGTAAACAGTCAAGGGACGAAGTCCAACGCTGGACACGCCGTGGTCCAGAAAGTAAATGCGCGCGTTGCCTTCGTTCGTCAGTTTGAAGACGCCGTAGTGTGTGCCTGGTTCGCAATGCGCAGTCTCGTCGAGCGCAACGTCGTCGTCATTGATTCCGTAAACTGCCGCGGAGCTCGCGTAGACTACTGAGAGGGCTCGCGTCTCTCGCGCGGCTTCAAAAACATTGAGCGTCCCGACGACGTTTACCAGTGCACCACTCACCGGATCCGCTTTGCAAGACGGCACCTGCAGACCCGCGAGATGAATGACGCGTTGTGCTTCTGATCTACGCAAAGCCGACAGTACGGCATTGCGATCGGTGATGTCGCCGATGATGAAACGAACGGGCGCGAGGTCGCCGGCGCTCATGATTGACTCGATGCGACGCGAATCGTCGCTGCGATCAAAAACAATCGGCTCGTCGCCGCGTTCGATGAGGGTTTTGACGATCCACGAGCCAATGCAACCCTGCGCGCCGGTAATGAAGTAACACTCACCCATGTTAGTTCAGACGGTAGAAGCTGGCCGCGGTGCCGCCGAATACTCGATCGCGTTGTTCGGGATTGAGATCTTTCAGTAGCTCGTGAAACGATTCGAGCACTCGTTTGTAGGACGCCGCCAGCAAACACACCGGATGATCGCTCCCAAACATCATCCGCTCTGCCCCAAACAACTCGAGTGCATACTCAACGTACGGCCGTAAATCGTCAGTCTGCCAAGTGGTCCAGTTTGCTTCCGTAACAAGACCCGAAAGCTTGCAGTGCACGTTGGGAAACGCTGCCAGCGGGTGCAGTTCCCGCGCCCATTCAGCAAACTCTTTCCGCGCAATCGGCGGCTTTGCCATGTGATCGATCACGAGCGACAACTCCGGACACTGCTCAGCAACCTGGCGCGCGTATTTCAAATGTCGCGTGTGGACCAGTAAATCAAAAGAAACGTCAAAAGCAGACAGCGTCTTTAGGCCATTCAGCACTTCGCCATGCACGAGCCAATCGTCCTCCGGCTCGCTTTCGACAAGATGCCTGACGCCTTTGAACTTGGGATGCGCGGTCAACTCCTCTAACTGACTAGCGGTTTCCAAACTCATCAAATCAACCCAACCAACCACGCCCGCAATAAAATTGTTCTCTTCCGCCAGACGCAAGAGCCAGCGCGACTCAGCCACGCTGTTGCTTGCCTGCACCAGCACGGTTTTGCTGACGTCGTTCTCGCGCAGCACAGGCTCGAGCTGGGCCGGCAGATAATCGCGATACAGCACTTCGTTATCGCTTTTCATCCACGGATAATCAAACCGGCCCACCTGCCAGAAGTGTTGATGCGAGTCGATGATCAGTTCAGCCACGGATTACACAGACGGTTTTTAAGCAGTGACTTCGCGCGGTTTTTCCGCACGCCGGCCTTCATGATTTTGCCTTGGTTCGCCGTCGCATTCGAGCGCGAAAGTGGTGACAAGCTCAGGCGCACGCTTCGGCAAACCCATCAGACGAATGCGAAAGTCGTCCTGCACAAACTTAACGGGTGTGTTGCTGCCGTGCATCGTCACTGCGCTGATCTTGTTCAAAAGATTTCCAATTACGACAGTTTCTCCGGGCCAGTAATGAACGTGCGCGTAGAGCGTGTTTCCTTTGCGAGTAAAGCTCAGATAGTTTCCGCGACGCGGCTGGCACGGATCGGACAGGCGAATCGTGTCGCCGTGCTTCGTCATCCAGTCGCCAACTGTTGTCAGAACCTGCTCCGATTCGGGCGGAATCGAACCATCCGGGGTGGGCCCAATGTTCAGCAGATAATTGCCGCCGTCGCGCGCGCAGGTGATCAGATTGCGGATCACGGTGGTGGGACTCTTCCAGTTGCGATCGGAGATGTGGTAGCCCCAGCTATCATTCAATGTCATGCACGATTCCCACGGCCGGTTCGCTGAAGCTTCGATGCGTTGCTCGGGCGTGTCGAAGTCTTCCGGAATCTTCGAGCGGTTGTTGATGATGATGTCAGGCTGAAGCTTGCGCACCATCGTATTCATCTCGACTGACTCCCAACCTTTTGCGTCGAGCGGCCATGGCACGTCGTACCAGAGAATGTCGATCGTGCCGTAGTTGGTCATCAACTCTCGCACCTGACCGTGAATGTAGTCGACGAAGCGCCGGCGCGCAGCTTCATCTTTCGTACAGTTCGCACCGTCGGGATGATGCCAATCCATCAGCGAATAGTAGAAGCCAAAACGCAATCCTTCCGCGCGCGCCGCATTAACGAATTCGCGCACCAGGTCGCGTCCCGGCCCGCGTTTGGTAGCGCAGTATTCGGTCAGCTTCGAGTCGAAGTTACAAAACCCTTCGTGGTGTTTCGTCGTCATCACCATATATTT
>DASXRE010000287.1:0-65128 GCA_036506775.1 Pyrinomonadaceae bacterium
AACGAGCACTGGTGGCCCTGGAACGGACGGCCGCAATACGGCTGGAAAGAAGGCATGGACCAACAGCGCAGCGATCGAAACGCGTTGTTCGCGATGGCCGAGAAAGGCGTGCCGGTTCGCGAGCGGATCTTTGGCGAAGGACATTACTTGAGGCCGCAGTTCATCCAGCCGTATCGCTGTCAGAACGTGCTGATCGAGGGCGTGACGATCCAAAACTCGCCGATGTGGGAGATTCATCCGGTGCTCTGCCGGAACGTGATCGTGCAGAAAGTGAAGATCAGCAGTCATGGGCCAAACAACGACGGCTGCGATCCCGAATCCTGCTCCGACGTGCTGATAAAGGAGTGCGAGTTTGATACCGGCGACGATTGCATTGCCATCAAATCAGGCCGCAACGCTGACGGCCGGCGGCTGAACGCGCCAACTGAGAACATCATCGTGCAGGGATGCGTGATGAAAGACGGTCACGGCGGCATCACGATTGGCAGCGAGATAAGCGGCGGCGTGCGGAATCTGTTTGCGGAAAACTGCCGCCTTGATAGTCCACAGCTCGATCACGCGTTGCGCGTGAAGAACAACGCGATGCGTGGCGGGCTGTTGGAACATCTCCACTTTCGTAACATCGAAGTCGGCCAGGTGGCTCACGCGGTGATCACGATCGATTTCAATTACGAGGAAGGCGCTAAAGGCTCGTTCACACCGGTCGTGCGTGACTACACCGTCGAGAATCTTCGCAGCGGCAAGAGCAAACACGCCCTCGATATTCAGGGTCTGCCGGCCGCGCCGATCACAAATGTGCGTCTGACCAACTGCACCTTCAACAACGTCGCCGAAGGAAACATCGTCAAGAACGTTAAAGACGCGATCCTCGACAACGTTAAGATCAACGGCCGCTCCGTTGATCAGAAGTCAGTTGCCGAACAGGCGGCGGCCACAGCCATGACCGCCCTGTGGCGCGACGCCGGAAAAAACGAATCAGGCTATCCAGCCAAGTGGACCTACGATCACGGCCTCGTTCTGAAAGGTATCGAAAACGTCTGGCGCAGCACTGGCGACAGGCACTACTTCGAGTTCATTCAGCGCCAGATGGACCACTTCATCACTGACGACGGGTCGATCCGCACCTATTCACTCGACGAGTACAACATCGACAACATTCTTCCCGGCCGCGTGCTTCTGCTCCTTCACAAAACCACCAGCCAGGAAAAATACAAGAAAACAGCCGCGCTCTTACGCGAACAGCTCAAAACTCATCCACGCACGTCTGAAGGCGGCTTCTGGCACAAGAAGATCTATCCCTCGCAGATGTGGCTCGATGGACTCTACATGGGCGAACCGTTCTACGCCGAGTACGCCGCCACTTTTCACGAAGACTCAGCGTTCGACGATATCGCGAAGCAGTTCATTCTTATGGAGCGCCACTCGCGGGACGAGAAGACCGGACTGCTTTATCACGGTTGGGATGAATCAAGAAAACAGCGTTGGGCCAACCCGGCGACCGGACGCTCAGCGAACTTCTGGGCTCGCGCAGTTGGCTGGTATGCGATGGCGCTCGTCGACGTACTCGACTACTTCCCCAAAAACCATCCGCAACGAGCTGAGCTGATCGCCATTCTTAATCGTCTCGCCCGCGCAGTCGCTAAATATCAGGAGCCGAACTCCGGACTCTGGTATCAAGTGCTAGATAAGGGCAGCGCGAAAGGAAACTACTTCGAGGCGTCCGCGTCGTGCATGTTCGTCTACGCGCTAGCGAAAGGCGTGCGCAACGGCTATCTCCCGTCTACGTACCTGCGCGTTGCGGAGAATGGTTATCGAGGGATCAGCAAACAATTCCTGAAAACAGATGCAAACGGCCAGCTCAATCTCGAAGGCACGGTGAGCGTTGGCGGCCTGGGTGGAAACCCGTATCGCGATGGCAGCTACGAGTACTACCTCAGCGAAAAAGTAGTCACTAACGATCCGAAAGGCATTGGCGCGCTGCTGCTCGCCGCGACTGAGATGGAGAAGCAGAAGTTGACCAGTCTGAATTGAGCGCCTCCTTGGAGTGCGCCGACTCGTCGGCGCTTTGGCCAAAGCGGTGACAAGTCCCCGCACTCCAAAGAGGCGCCCATTCCGGAGAAGCAAACGGCTCGTACAACAGGCAAGAAAAAGGTAAGCTAAACAAGCAAGAAACAATGGGCGAATCAAACGCAAACATCTTCAAGGCTATCGACGCCGAACGGCGCGGCACCAGTTTCGAAGAAGTCGTCACGCAACTTCGGGAGATGATTCACCGCGGTGAACTGCGCCCAGGTGATCGACTGCCGCCCGAACGAGACCTCGCGAAGCAACTCGGTGTTAGCCGTCCGACTCTGCGCGCGGGCATCAGTTCCCTTGCCGCAGTCGGCGTGTTGCAGCCACGTCGTGGCGCGGGCACGTTTGTGGTTGAAGCCGAAGGTCCACCGGCGCTCGACAGCAGTGCGCTGCGTTTGATGGCGTCGTTGCAACGCTTCACGCCAGCGGAGATGTTTGAAGCGCGGCGTTCGTTGGAGATGGCCATCGCGGCGTTAGCCGCGGAGCGGGCGACGGGCGAACAGATGGCTGAGATGTCGGAAGAGATTACCGGCATGTTTGCTTCGCTTGATGAGCCGGAACAGTTTCTCGTTCACGACATGCGCTTTCACCAGACGGTTGCGGCTGCTTCGGGAAACAGAATCCTCACCGCGCTGATGAACATGGTTGCGACGATTCTTTTCGAAGTGCGAAGCAAGACGGTGAAGCGTGCGCGAGATTTGAAGGAATCCGCCGAGATGCACCGCGCGATCTACCGCGCTATTCGCGATCGCAATCCGGCCGCCGCGCGTGACGCGATGCGCGACCATCTGATGCTCGCCCAGAAAGCCCAGGAACAAGAAGAAGAAGTTTGAAGCCACAAATAAGCACAAAAGGCACAACGGCCTTGGCGATTGTGGTTGTGCTCCTTGTCTTGTTTGTGCTTCCTGTGCCTCTTTGTGGTTTAGGTTCTGACCGGACTTATACCAACCCGATTGTTTACGCCGACTACTCGGACCCGGACGTAATCCGCGTCGGCGACGACTTCTATCTCACCGCTTCGAGTTTCAACTGCATTCCCGGACTACCGATTCTTCATTCGCGCGACCTGGTGAACTGGAAGATCATCGGCCATGCGCTCCAACAACAACCTCCGGCCGACGTCTTTGCACGGCCGCAACACGGCAACGGAGTGTGGGCGCCAGCGATCCGTTTTCGTAACGGCTACTTCTACATCTTTTACGGCGATCCCGACTTCGGCATCTACATGGTCAAGGCACGCAACGCCGCTGGTCCATGGTCAACGCCTTTATTAATCAAATCTGCCAAAGGATGGATCGATCCCTGTCCGTTCTGGGACGATGACGGCAACGCGTACCTCGTTCATGCGTGGGCCAACAGCCGCTCCGGCATCAAAAGCATCCTGACGATAAACCGCATGAGCACTGACGGCACCCGCCTGCTGGACGAAGGCACGATGGCCTTCGACGGGCGACTTCATCATCCGACGATCGAAGGACCAAAGCTCTACAAGCGCAACGGCTATTATTACATCTTCGCACCCGCAGGCGGTGTGACTGAGGGTTGGCAGACGGTGCTGCGTGCGAAAAACATTTACGGTCCTTACGAAGACCGGGTCGTGATGGACCGTGGCCGCACGGAAGTCAATGGACCGCATCAGGGCGGCTGGGTCGAACTCAACTCAGGCGAGTCGTGGTTTGTTCACTTTCAGGATCGCGGCGCCTACGGCCGCATCGTGCATCTGCAACCGATGAATTGGCGCGACGATTGGCCGGTGATTGGCGCCGATCCTGATGGTGACGGAAAAGGCGAACCCGTTGCGACCCATCGCAAGCCGAACGTCGGGCGTGACTACGCCGTTCAGTCGCTGCAAGCGAGCGACGAGTTTTCCGGCGTCAGACTTGGCCTGCAGTGGCAATGGCACGCGAATCCGCTCGATGAATGGCTGTCGTTATCGAGGCCAGGATGGCTCAGCTTGTCGGCGATGCCGTGGCCCGGCGAAGGGCGCACTTTGTGGACCGTTCCAAACTTGTTGCTCCAGAAACTACCAGCGCGCGAGTTCACCGTGACGACCCGCGTCGATGCAACGAGTTTGCGAGAAGGCGAACGCAGTGGTTTGGTGATGATGGGCCGCGACTACTCGTACATCGCGGTCGTGAGAACTGCAACCGGCGTGCGTCTCGTTCGTGTAACGTGTCTCGACGCCGCCAAAGCCAGCTCGGAAAGAGAGGATGCCGCCGTTGAGATCCAGACGCCATCCGTGTATCTCCGTCTTTCCGTGGTTGATGACGCGGTGTGTGAGTTCAGCTTTGGTCGAGACGGAAAGAGGTTTGAGTCGTCAGGAAAGGAATTTAAAGCAAAACCAGGAGTCTGGATCGGAGCCAAAGTCGGACTCTTCGCACTTGGTCCACCCGACGCCACCACCCACGGTCACGCCGACTACGACTGGTTTCGTTTTGAGCTGAAGCGCTAGCTGGCACGGGCCTCGCGCACGATCTGCACAAATTCACGCGCACGCTCGGTAATTACGTGCTGCTGACCTTCGCGAAGCGCCTTGAGATCCACCAGATCCGCTCCCACACCAAGTGCACTCGCACCTGCTTTAATGAAATCCGCAGCCGTCTTCAGTGACACGCCTCCGGTCGGCACGAGTTCAATCTGCGGCAACGGCGCCTTCAACGCCTTGATGTAACTCGCGCCGCCCATCGCGCCCGCTGGGAACACCTTTACAAAATCCGCGCCCGCCGACCACGCCTGGACGACCTCGGTCGGCGTCAACGCACCCGGCATGACCGCCACGCCGTAACGTCGACAAACTGCAATCGTGTCGAGATCGAGTGACGGGCTAACAATGAACTGCGCGCCCGCCAGAATACACGCACGCGCTGTTTCACCGTCGAGCACCGTGCCGGCGCCGACCAACGCGTCAGCACCATAACGCTGCGAAACCTCTTCGATCACGCCAACCGCGCCCGGCACCGTCATCGTAATCTCCAGCAACGAAACGCCGCCTTCCCGTATCGCGTCGATCGCCTTCATCGCCTCGGCGGCAGACTGGGCGCGCACCACCGGAATGATTCCGATATCACGAATAGTTTGAATCACCTGAGCTTTGTTCATCTCGAATCAACGATCCACACGCGCGGTTCCGCGCTTCATCACTCGTTCCACTTCCGCGAGCGTCGCCATCGTGGTGTCACCGGGTGTCGTCATCGCCAACGCGCCGTGCGCGGCGCCGCACTCGACGGCCCATTGCAAACCCTTGCCTGCCAGCAAGCCGTAGATCAACCCGGAAGCAAAAGAATCTCCGCCGCCGACGCGGTCCAAGATCTCGAGGTCCTCACGGACGGGTGCCTGATAGAGTTCGCCGCCGGAGTAACACACCGCGCCCCAATCGTTCACCGTCGCCGTCTTCGCATTGCGCAGCGTAGTGGCGACGATCTTGAAGTTGGGAAACTCAGTCACCGCCTTTTCGATCATGCGGCGAAAGTTTTTCACCTCGAGTTTTGAATGATGCTCGTCCAGCCCTTCGACTTCGAATCCGAGCGCCGCGGTGAAGTCTTCTTCGTTTCCGATCATCACATCCACGAGTGGCGCCAGTTCGCGATTAACCTCAACCGCTCTTTCTCTGCCACCGATCGAGCGCCACAACGAGTCGCGATAATTCAGGTCATACGAAATGATCGTGCCGTGCTTCTTCGCCGCTTCCATCGCTTCGCGCGCAACCGCGGGCGTGGTCTCGGACAGCGCACAAAAAATCCCACCGGTGTGGAACCAGCGCGCACCTTCGTGTGCAAATATCTGTTCCCAATCGATCTCGCCGGGCTGCAACTGCGAGATCGCGGTGTGGCCACGGTCCGAACAACCCGCCGCAGCGCGTACACCGAAGCCACGCTCGGTGAAGTTCAGACCGTTGCGAACGGTGCGTCCCACGCCATCGAACTTCACCCACTTTACATGCGACTGATCTACGCCGCCCTGATAAATCAGATCCTGGACCAGACGCCCGACCGCGTTATCGGCAAACGCCGTCACCACAGTCGCGTCAAGACCGAAACAACGCTTTAATCCACGCGCAACGTTGTATTCACCACCGCCTTCCCAAACCTGAAAACTCCGCGTCGTGTGAACGCGCCCATCACCCGGGTCGAGCCGCAACATCACTTCGCCAAGCGACACGATGTCCCAGCGACACTTCGCCTTGTCTTTAATGTTCAGATCAGTCATTGCGCCGTAACAAGAGACCGCCGATTGCACCGATGACAATACCGATGCCGCCAGCGATCATCATGTACTCAAACTGCACTCCACCGGAAACTCTCGCCGCTAGACTCACGCACCAACCCACAAAGGAACCAAACACCAGACCGGCAAAACCAAAACCGATAAACAGACCCGCTGAAAACCTTCGCCCCGGCAGGCGCTCGACATCTTCCACCGGCGCGAGTTGCGGCGAAAGCAGATGGATGACAGCCAGAGCCAGCAAGTAAGTAGTGCCCGCAATGGTGAACACGATCGAGTAATTCTGGCCGGTACTCTCCAGAATGTAACCCGTGGCGACGGCCATCGTGGCGCCGCCGAGCGCGCCGGCCATGCCGCCGATGCCCACGACTGATCCGACCGCGCGGCGCGGAAACATGTCTGACGTCGTCGTGAACAGGTTACAGGACCAGCCCTGATGTGCGGCAGCCGCAAGTCCGATCAGCAGGGCCGCCACCCACAGGTTCTTCACGTTCGAAGCGAAGATGATCGGTGTCACCGCGAGCGCGCAGATTAGCATCGCCGTCTTGCGCGCGCGATTGATGGTCCAGCCGCGCTTGATAAAAGTTGAAGAGAGCCAGCCGCCCCCGATGCTGCCGATGTCAGCGATCAGATAGATCACGATCAACGGCCCGGCACTGCCGGTCAAATCGAGTTTGTGATGCTCGCGGAAAAACGTGGGAATCCAGTAGAGATAAAACCACCACACCGGATCGGTAAGATACTTGCCAATCGCGAAAGCCGAAGTTTGCCGGTGCGGAATCAGTCGCACCCATGGAATTTTTTCGGCCGGCGGATCCGGCGGATCGCTCTGAATGTGGGCCAACTCAGCCGCGGAGACTTTCGCGTGTTTTTCCGGATGCCGGTAAGTTGGCAGCCAGAACAACAGCCACAGAAATCCGAAAACGCCGGTGAGAATAAACGCCCAGCGCCAGCCGAGGTGACCGGCAATCCACGGGACGCATAACGGTGCAACTATCGCTCCGACATTTGAGCCGGCGTTGAAGAGGCCCGTGGCAAACGCGCGTTCCTTCTTCGGAAACCATTCCGCAACAGTCTTGATCGCAGCCGGAAAGTTTCCGGCTTCGCCAAACCCCAACGCCGCACGCGCAACACCGAAACCCAAAGGCGTGCGCGCCAGAGCATGGGCCATCGCTGCCAGACTCCACCAGACAATCGCGAGCGCGTAGCCGACGCGCGTCCCAATGCGATCCATCAAGCGGCCGGCGAGTAACAGGCCAAACGCGTAAGCAGCATTGAAAGCGGCGACGATGTTGCCGTAGTCGATTTCGGTCCAACCGATCTCGCTCTTCAGATCTTTTGCCAGCAGGCCGAGGACCTGGCGGTCAACATAGTTGACGGTGGTGGCAAAGAACAGCAGACCGCAGATCACCCAGCGATAACGACCAACTCTCTCGCCTAATGTCTCCGCGCTAACAGCGGCAGCCGCGGGTGAAATGGTTGAGCTGTGCGTTGTTTTGGGGAGCGCGGGCGCATTCGCGATCTCGCCGGCATCGTTCATCGTCTCCACTCCTTAACAGATCAGCTTAGTCTCTATGTCTCTGTGGTTGCTCAAAAAACCACAGAGACACCGAGGCACGGAGGTTTACTGGTTTACACCGCTCGCCAAAAAGCCGCCGTCAACGGCAAGGATCTCGCCAGTCACAAAACTGGCGGCATCGGAGGCCAGGAAGATCGCCGCGCCGGCGAGTTCGTCTACGTTGCCGAAGCGTTTCATCGGTGTGCGCAACAGAAACTCGCGGCCCCGTTCAGTTTCATCAAGCAGCTTTTGATTAAGCGCGGTGCGAAAGACGCCCGGCGCGATCGCATTCACACGCACGCCGCGGCTGGACCACTCGACAGCCAGCGACTTCGTCAGTGAACCGACCGCAGCCTTACTCGCCGAATACGCCGCGACCTCGTGCAGCGCCACGAAGGTCGATAACGAAGCGATGTTGATAATGCTGCCCGACTCGCGTTCCAACATGTGCCGCCCAAACACCTGGCACGCGCGCAACGTTCCCGTCAGGTTTGTGTCGATGATCGCGTTCCAGTCGTCTTCGGCGAAGTCGATGGTAGGCGCGCGCTTGGTCCGGCCGGCGGAGTTAACAAGAATATCGACCTTGCCCAACTTGTCGATCGCTTCGCTCAGCACGCGCTCTAATGACGCGCGGTCAGAAACATCAGACGGAACACGCAACGATCGACGCCCCAACTCCTCGATCTCGCTCGCGGCCGCTTCGACTTGTTCTTCGCGCCGGGAGGTCGGAATGACGTCGGCGCCGGCCTGCGCGAAACCGCGCGCGATGGCGCGTCCGATACCAGAAGTGCCGCCCACGACCACGGCTACTTTGCCACTCAGTTCTAGTGGAGAATAAGTCATAAGTTCTATATTGTTCTGTTCTCGGACTAAAAAACCATTCGCAGATTACAGCTACTGCCCTGTGTGTAACCTGTGAATTGCGTTCAGCTCCGGTTTGGAAAGGTTAGACCACTTTTAGAAAGTGCGGATACTGTGTAACACCCTGAGTCACCTAGCGTCAAGCACAAAAAGTCGCGTACTGATCTACGATTAGCTGGTTTTACCAGCCTCGTTTGAGTGCTGAAATTGTAGCTTGTCTAGTTGCGTTCTGCGTGTTAAAGTCATGGCTCTTTCGAAATTGGTATTACCAGTCGGGCGACTTGGAAACCAGTCGGCAAATGTCAGCAACCAGCAAACAGACTCTTCGGCGCCGCTCCGTCGCGGCGAACATCTGGCTCTCCCACGATGCTCCGGACAGTAATTATCTCGCGCGATTGCCTGTTCGAGACCTCGTCTACGAGGTGTTACCAGAGGAAGAAGCCGTGGGCCGCGCGATGCTCGAGGAGATCACAAATGGCCTCGCCACTAAAGAGGCCACGAAAGATGGATCGCTCGTGATGGTGATTGTCGGCGGCCGGGGCGGGCAGGCGTTGCACCGGATCCTCGGCGCGATGGCCAAGACGAGCGAGTACGATTCGTTATTCAGCCGTCTTCACGTCTTTACGCAAGACGCACTCGCGCCCATGCGAATGGACAACGGCCTCAGCTTTGTGCGCGACTTCGAACGACTGCTCGGCGAAGATTTCTTTCACAAGGTTCAGAGTTTCAATACCATGCGCACTGACGCCGAAGATCTCGAAAGTGAACTCGTTCGCTACGTAGAGCGACTTGAATCGTTGGGCGGCATCGACCTCTTCTTTCTTGGTCTTGGTCCAGAAGCCGGTGGCGCTTCACATCTCGCGTACATCAAACCCGGCTCCGGCGCGACTTACAACGACGTCGCCGGGCTGATTCCGATCTCACCGTCGATTCTTGAGCACCACATCAACAAATTCAAAGCCGGCGGCACGATTGTTACTGAAACTGACGAGACTGAGTGTCGCACGGCAAAACACATTCTGACGCTTGGTCCGGCAGCGATTCTCGGCGCGCGCCGTGTCGTGCAATCGATCGTCGATGCCGATACCGCACCGGCCAAACGCGACTCGTACCGGCAGTTGTTGACGACGAAAATCGCCGGCGATGCTGAGACGCGCCAGACTCAATTCGATCAAAACCCCGGACTCTGGTTGCGAGTTCATCCGAACGTTCGCTCGTTGATTCTGCCGAACGTTTTAGAAAGCTGACACATGTCGAACGTCCAAACAGCTTCGCTACTGCATGAGTTCGCGATCGTCGTGGATCCAAAGGACAACGTCGCGGTCGTCAAGAAAGCGACTACGCCCGGTTTGGAGTTGCTGTTGCCAAACGATTCGCTGATCGAGCTCCAGGACACCGTTCCGCCGGGTCACCGCTTTGCAACGCGCGATATTCCCGCAGGCGAGTTTGTATTGCAATTTGGACAACCGATCGGAACTTCTTTGGGGATTCAGCAGGGCCAACAGATCACGCACGACAACATGTCTGACGAGGTGCCAATCGTCCGCGAGCTTCCGGAAAACCTGCACACGGCGCCGCCAGATTATTTTCCTCTCGATCAACGACCCACGTTCATGGGTTATCGCCGTCCGGACGGCCGCGTGGGTACACGCAACTACGTGCTGATCGTGCCGACGAGCATGTGTGCAAGTCACGAGGCGTTGCAAATCTCAACCATTGCTGAGTTCACGCTTCACGACAGAGTGAAGTATCCGAACGTCGATGGCGTCGTGGCCATTCCGCATAACAAAGGTTGTGGCTGTCAGGAAGGTTCGACGATCGACGTGATGTTGCGCACGCTTTCGAACTATGCCGACCATCCGAATGTTGGTGGCGTAATTCTGATCGATCTCGGTTGCGAAAAGACGAATCTTGCGCAGGTCGAGAAGTATCTGCTGAAGCGTGAGAAAGCGTTTGCGAAGCCGGTCGCGAAGATTGGGATTCAGGAAGTTGGCGGCACGCAGGCAGCAATTCAACGCGGGCTGAAGGAAGTGCAAGAGATGCTGCCCGTGGTTAACAGAGTCAGTCGTGAAGAGTGTTCGGTGAGTGAGTTGGTGCTCGGTGTGAAGTGTGGCGGGTCCGATGGCTTTTCCGGCATTTCCGCAAATCCGTCGCTGGGTCGCGCTGCTGATCTGCTCGTTCGTTCTGGTGGAACTGTTTTGATCACCGAAGTGCCGGAGTTCTGTGGCGCGGAACATCTGCTCGCGCGGCGCGCGAAGGACGTGGAAACCGGACGCGCGGTTTATCGCATGGTTGATTGGTACAAGGAATATGCGTCGAAGTTTGGGGCCGTGCTCAACAACAATCCGAGTCCCGGCAACGTCACGGGCGGATTGCTCAACATCACGATCAAATCGTTGGGAGCGATTGCGAAAGCTGGCACCACGCGCGTTGAAGGCGTAATTGAATACGCGGAAACACCAAAGCATCGCGGACTGAACCTGATGCAGGGACCGGGTTACGACCAGGAATCCACGCCGGGTTTGGTCGCGGCCGGAGCGACGGTCGTTGTCTTCACGACCGGACGCGGCACGACGATCGGCAACGCCATCGCGCCCGTAATCAAACTGGCCTCAAACACTCCCGTGTTTGAGCGCATGTCGAGCGATCTCGATCTCTCCTCCGGCGGCGTGATCGACGGCACTGAATCGATCGACGAAGTCGGGCAACGCGTGTTCGATCACGTCGTAGCCGTCGCGGATGGACTGCAAGCAAAAGCCGAACTGCACAAGCACCGCGAGTTCCAATTCTGGGCCGAACAGACCGTCTCACTCTAGTTCAACCTACGTTCTAAGTCTTCTGTGTCTCAGTGTCTCTGTGGTTAACTTAATATGGGAGAACACTACAGAGACACTGAGACACTGAGAATGCCTTGTAACCCAAACATCGACAGGCGTGAGTTCTGTCTTCTGGCCGGGAGTACGATTGTCGCAACTGCGTTAAGCAGCAGTTGTGGTGGCATTGGCGCGTCAGCGTTTGCGCGCGAAGGCAGACTCACCGCGCGTCCGCGTGAAGGCGTACAGTCAACGGCGACTGGCCCAATCGAGCTCCATCTTGACAACGGACGCGAGGCGATTTTTTATTTGCCAAAGCGTGCCAGCCAGTCTCCCGTTCCGTTGCTGCTCATGTTGCACGGTGCGACTCAAAACGCGCAGGACATGTTCGACTATCTCGGCACGGCGCCTGAGGAAGCGGGCGTGGCAGTGCTCGCGCCAAAGTCACGCGAGACCACCTGGGACGCTATCGGCGGCAGCTTCGGCGAAGATGTCGATCTCTTGAACGCTGCACTCGAACGCGTTTTTGCAACGACCGCAATCGATCCGGCGCGCGTCGCAATCGGCGGCTTCTCCGACGGCGCCTCGTATGCAATCTCACTCGGAATAATCAACGGCGATCTTTTTCGCAGCGTCGCCGCGTTCTCACCGGGCTTTGTCATCAGCGGCATGCCACACGGCAAACCTCGCATCTTTATCTCGCACGGCACCCAGGACCACATACTTCCTATCGACAGTTGCGGCCGCCGCGTTGCTGCCGGCTTGATCGCTCGTGGTTACGACGTGACGTTTCGGGAGTTTGAAGGAGACCACGAAATACCGGCTGCGGTGGCGCGTGAGGGAATGATGTGGGTCGCCGGCCTGGCTCACGGATTAGAAGGCCGGCGTTCAGGCGAGGGTAATGGCAAGTTGATCGACTTGAAGATCTGATCCGCGATCGGGAGCATTGTCGGTTCGCCAGTTTCCATTCGCATGTAAATCTGGACCTCGCCCTTCTCCCAGTTCCCTACATTCAGTTCAGCACGATAGCTGCGTTTTGAGTTGACCGTTTGCCAGTATGTGCGGATGTTTGCGCGCTGGCCGCGAATCCTTGTAGTCGACTCCTGATAATCGCTCATCCAGTCTTGCTTTCGATCTTTATAGGTGGCGGACTCCGTGTGACCCCACACCACGATCAGTTTCGTCCCGTTTTTCTGATACTCCGCGCGCACTTCGTCTGGTCCAAGCGCAGAACTGCGAACAAATCCTTCGGGCAGACGGAAACTGAACAGACCGTTGAAGTCGACCGTCTGCCATCCGGCCGTGGAAATCACGAGAATTAGGGCCAGCGTTTTCATGCTTCGCGCCTTGTTGACCGATCGGAGTTTCAATATAATGCGCCCTCCTTCTACTCGGTCGAGGCTTCAATCACTAATTTCAACTTAACTGTCCGCGCTTCACGGAAAGGATATCAAAACAGATGCGTCGCTTCATTACGGCGGTAACCCTTATCTGTATGCTCCTCATAAATGGCGTGACCTTGTTTGCGCGCAATACCAATCCGAAACAACCGAAATCACGCACCAGAGCAATGAAAAATTCGGCGCCGCGCAAGCAGCTTGCTCGCAGCAAACGTGAGTCACGTAAGGAAGAAGCAGCGCGACAGCAGCTCGTCAAACGTAATCCTCGCCTGGCCTCTCTCTTCAAACCAGAGGCGGAGGCAGAAGCCGATCTCGATCGCTTCGATCAGCCACGTGAAGCACTCGAATGGTACATGCAGAAGCGCTTGCCAAAAGGCGCAAAGGAGTTGCCCATCGAGCGTTACTTCCAGGCCAAAGAGAAGATCAAGAAGATGAAGCGGTTCTCCACGGCCAAAAACAAAAACCTTCCGTCCCAAGCCGAATCCGGCGATACAGAGGAACTCTTCGGCGATCCGGAGTTTCCCGGCGGCACGGGCGGTGGCGGCGCTGGCGACGGTAGCGCTTCCACGAGCGGCGCGCTCGGCACCTGGCAATCGCTTGGACCAGGTAACGTCGGCGGTCGTACTCGCGCGCTCGTTATCGATCCTGTCAGTCCTGACGTGATGTACGCGGCAGGCGTTGCAGGCGGCATCTGGAAAACGACGAATGGCGGTGGTACGTGGTCGCCACTGAATGACTTCCTCGCGAACATCGCCGTGACCGTTCTCGCGATGGACCCCACCGATTCGAACACAATCTATGCCGGCACCGGCGAAGGTTATTTCAATGGTGACGGTGTTCGCGGCGCGGGTATCTTCAAGACGATCGACGCCGGCGCACACTGGACTCGCCTCGCGTCAACCGCATCGAATACAAACTTCTT
Source organism: Pyrinomonadaceae bacterium (assembly GCA_036506775.1). GTDB lineage: Bacteria > Acidobacteriota > Blastocatellia > Pyrinomonadales > Pyrinomonadaceae > PSRF01. The sequence goes on from DASXRE010000287.1 coordinate 13,849, forward strand.
CTTCATTAACGACCTCGTCGTCAGTCCGGCGAATAGTCAAAACGTTTACGCCGCCACTCGCACAGGTGTCTTTCGTAGTCTTGATGGCGGCACAAACTGGACGCAGGTGATCGTTTCCAACTTAGCGAACGGCGCCAACGGTGCGATGGACCTCGTGATGCGCACCGATCAGGCGACGGACTACATTTACGCTGCGGTCGGCACGTTCTCAACTTCACACATCTTCCGTAACACCGACGCGGCGGGCGCAGGCACGTGGGTCGATGTTTACTCCGAGCCCACCATGGGCCGCACCTCGCTGGCCATCGCGTCCTCGAATCAGAACGTGATTTACGCGATGGCGGCTTGTATTTCCTGCGGCGCGGGAACAAATCCAAACTTTCCGACCGCAAACTACACTGACGGTCTACTCGGCGTGTTCCGTTCGACCTCGTCGGGCGACGCCGGTTCGTGGACCGCGCAGGTACGCAACAACAGCGCGAACCTGCAAGACACGTTGTTGCTTAGCAATCCTGTCAACGGCGCTTTGACGCAGTGCGGTTTCGGTACCAGTCAGTTTCTCAATCAAGGTTGGTACGACAACGTGATCGCCGTCGATCCCACAGACTCAGACAAAGTGTGGATAGGCGGCGTCGATCTGTTCCGTTCAGACAATGGCGGTGTCAACTGGGCCGTTGCGTCTTACTGGTGGTTCCAGATAAATGGAACTCCGCCTAACAACGGCGATCCGCAGTTTGTCCATGCTGACAATCACGCTCTCGTCTTTCATCCAAACTACAACGGCACAACTAATCAAACGCTGTTCGCCGGCAACGACGGCGGTATCTACAAAACCGATAACGCCAAGACAGGTAACGTGGGCTATGCCGGTGGCATAACTCCGGGTGGCGGGGCCATCACGCCATCGAGCCCGATCTGCGGTAATGAATTCACACCGGGCGGATTCTTTACAGTTCCGTCGCCGGTTATTTGGGGTCCGTTGAACAACAACTACGCCGTGACGCAGTTTTATCACGGCCTGCCTTACCCGAATGGGCAAACATATTTCGGCGGCACGCAGGACAACGGCACCAACCGCGGTACTGACGCGGCTGGTCCAAATGCGTGGGCTCGCATCAATGGTGGCGACGGTGGCTACGTGGCCGTTAACCCCTCCAACACCAACACGATTTTCTTTGAGACGACGGGTCTTTCGCTTCGCCGATCAACCAACGGTGGTCTGAGTTCCGCCTCCGTCATCACTGGCATCGCCGGCGATGCGTTCCCGTTCATCACGGTGTTCAGGATGGACCCAACCACACCTACCCGCTTGTGGATTGGTGGCCGCTTCATGTGGCGCACGGACAACAACGCCACAAACTGGACCAGAACGAGCAACGCGCAGCAGACCGGCGGCTCAATCACGGCCATAGCAATCGCGCCCACAAATTCGAACATCGTGATCGACGGCGCAGCTTCAGGACAGCTCCGGCGCACGACGATTGGCCTGACTGCTAATGCGGCGAGTGTGTTGGCCACCACGTGGCTACAGACCTTCACGCCGCGCGGCAACGGCAACGGCACGATCTCATGGGTTGAATATGATCCGACGAATGCCAATAACGTTTGGGCCACCATCTCGAACTTCAACGGCACTCCCAATGTGAACGGAACGAGTGCTGGTCACGTCTTCAAGAGCACGGACGGAGGCGCAAACTGGACGCTCGCAGACGGAACGCAGACGGCTGGAAACGTCAACGCGATACCTGACATCCCGGCGCACTCAGTCGTTGTCGATCCGAATAACAACCAGCGTATCTACGTCGGTACAGACTTGGGCGTGTTCGTTTCACTCGACGGTGGAGCAAACTGGGCGCGTGAGACAACGGGCTTCTCCAATACGGTAGTGGAGTCGCTCTCAGCAGTGAACAACGGCGGAGTGACGACGTTGTTTGCTTTCACGCACGGTCGCGGTGCTTTCAAGGTGACTATTCCGGCGTCGTGCGCAACCGTCTCACCAACTACTCAGGCGTTTTTCTCACCCGGCAACACGGGCAACGTAACGGTGACGAAGAACCTGTCGGCCACAGCGCCCTGCGACTGGAACGCGGTGAGTAACAGTCCGTTCATCACGATCAATTCCGGCACGCCGGGAAATGGAAACGGCACCGTCAACTTCACCGTTGCGCCAAACACGACCGGAGCAGCTCGCGTCGGAACACTAACCGTAGCCGGCCGAAACGTGACCATCACACAGGATGCGGCGCCAATTGCAAGCAACGACTCCGCAACCACAGATGAAGACACGCCCGTTGACATCAATGTGCTCGTTAACGACGTCGAGCCCGACGGCGACACACTCAACATCAACTCGGTGACACAAGGTGCCAATGGAACAGTCTCGGTCAATCCGAACAAGACCATTCACTACGCGCCCGCATTGAACTTCTTTGGCAACGACTCATTCACCTACACGATCGATGATGGACACGGCGGCATGTCGACAGCCACCGTAAACGTCACTGTTAATCCGGTGAATGACGCGCCGGTCTTTACGATCAACGTGTTGTCGCAGGCGGTGCAGTACAGCGATCCGATTACGCCGGTGACTGTTTCTGTGTCGGATGTGGACGATGCAACTTCATCCTTGACGTTGTCAGTGACGACCGCGGTGCCGGCCGGATTGACGGTCACGCCGAACGGCGTGGGGTCGTTGATCATCTCCGGCAATCCGACGGTAGTGGCCGGGGTCTATAACATCGGACTACAAGTGGTCGATCCACACGGTGCGACGACAACCGCAACCGTCACGATCACCGTTAACAAGGAGACGGCGGAAACGACTTACACCGGCGACATGGGGATCGTAACCGCTGGTCCAACAATCACCACGGCAACCGTGCGTCTCGGGGCACACCTGACGCAGGATCCGGATGGAGCACCGGGAGACATCACGCTGGCGCGCGTGACGTTTGAGTTGTTCAAGTCAACCAACATGAGCAACACGCCCGACACGACGGTGGCAAACGTTCCGGTCGATAGCAACGGTGATGCACTGACTTTCCTTGCTGGTGTTGCTGCCGATACCTATGTCGTGAAGGTCAAGATTGACGCGACTAACGGATACTGGACCGCAGACCCGGTGGGCCTCGGCACAATCAACGTCGCCGTAGGCACAAACGATCAGCGGGCCACTGGCGGTGGCTGGGTGCCCGATGCCGGCAGTGTTAACGGTAAGGGCAATTTCGGGTTCACCGTTCGCATCGACAAGAACAGCCTGAAAGGTAACTCGATCTACATCTTCCGTGGCACCGATGGATTCAACTACATCGTGAAGAGCACGAGTTGGACAGGTGGTTTCCTGAACTTCTCCACCGAGCCCGCCACGAGTACGCTGAACCGCGCCTCGTTCAAGGGCAAATGCACGGTGCAGAAGGTCGATCGGAATACGGGTGCGGTAGTTGACTCGTTTGGTAACTACAGCTTCACGGTTGACGTGCGTGACGGCGATCTGCTCGTCCCAACGCAAGGCGATGCATACGCCATCACGATCCTGGACAACAACGGCGTGATCTGGCGCCGCGTCGGCACCAACCTGTCGCTGGTATCAATCGGCGGTGGCAACGTGCTGGTGAAAGCCCAGTAAAGACCAGCGAACGCTTGTCGTTAGTGCAAGGGGGCAGCCTTGCGGGGCTGCCCTTCGTTATCTGACTACGATACGCGTGACTGCCACATCTCTGGATTGCGACGTGAGTGGAAAATCGCCGTCACCTGAATCTCGTCGACTGTTACTTCATAGAATATAGCGAAGGGAAAACGGCGGACGATCGCACGTCGCAACGTCCTGTAGACTACCGGGAACGAATTTGGACTGCTAACTACGAGCGCAAGCGCCTCATCAATGGACTGCATGAACTCCAGGTCCAAATTTGCGCGTTGGTGAGAATACCATTCGCGGGCCTCAGTGAGATCGGCCTCCGCTTCAGGAGAGATGCGAACAAGCATGTGTTGTATTTAGCGCGACTTCATGAACTCAGACTTGATCTCTTCCCAAGTGCGGCCACGGCCAGGATTCTTTCTGGCCGCTTCGAGACGGCGGTCCAGTTCCAGCTTCTGAGCGTCAGTTAGCTCAAATGCCTCATTCTCCTCGGCGATCGTGTCCCAGATGTCCTCTACCAGGCGGATTCTCTCCGGGATGCTGAGGTTCTTCGCCTCTTTGACTAACTCCATTGCCATGCGCGCGATTATAGCAAAGCAGCACCGCTGAAAGAGAATACCATTTTTGTTGAAGGTCATCGGCGCCTAGCGGAGTGCTTCGGTCTTCTTTTGGAGGTGACCAATTGGCACCTCCCACATCTCGATCTCACAGCTATCTGCACAATCGCTGAAAATCATTAACGAACCACCTCGTGAGATAATTAAGGCATGCATCCACTCCTGCAGCAATATCAACACACGCTTCTGGGTCGTTTGCGAACTAAACTCTTCTTGCAGATCACTGGTTCTACCGACCGTTTACCTACTGAACAAGAGTTATGGCGGTATCTGATGCCAGCGTGGAAACAGAACGCACTTGCCGCTGAATTGCAGTTTCACCTGATTCATCTCAGGGGGTCACGTCGGGTGTCTTTTCCGACAAGCATGTCTCGACAGCAAGTACGTGCTTGCTTGAGGGACATTGTTCGAAAGGAACCGGTGTGGAGCTTATTCGCAGAAGGCGTCTCACCAACGCAATCACCCCCGACAGGTATTGGCTGCGTCGCGCTCGGCCATACAAGACCATCAGGCGAGCCAGGTTATTACGCTGCCATAATGTCCGAGGCTGATTTCCCTGATTGTGGATTCGTTTCCATTGCTCCACATATTCGCACCTCTGACTCGCACATTGCCGTGCTTGGCACGAATGGGTGGGCCGAACTTACGGTATCACAGGCTGGCTCGCACGAGGGGCCGTGCATTGCCCTGACCGCCATTCAACAACATTTGCCCGGAGTAATTACAGTGCCTCTGGAGCAAATCAAGGATGCGAGGCGCGAGGATCAGCCGCCCAAAGATCCGGAATTGATGCGGCGTCTTGAGCTAGTATTGCGGGGAAAGATGCGTTTAGCTAAAGCGACGGTACGCCGCAGCACCGTTCGTCTGTTTGACGACAAGTTTGCGAGAACTATAGATCCGGCCAAGGTCATGCGGTTTATCAACGGAGGCGATCACGATCTTCTTGTCTATTGGGATGGACATTCTTTCGTTTCCAGCGATGACTACTACACATATTTGGGTTATCAGATGCTGGAAACCGAAGAGGTAAAGGTTGTGATTATTGGAGAGTTTCCTTCCAGGTTGGCCAAAGTAGAGAGTCGTGGGAACCACGAGTTATTACCACCGGTAGTAATTAGCCGGACGAGTGCGGTGCCTGGCGTGAGCCTGGAACTACAAGCATGGCAAGCTCGCGAAGAGAGATTAAAAGACAGGCGCTTGGCAACGCCCGCGGACCTCCTTGCTGGATGGGTAGCATTCGCCAATGTTTTAGGTGATGAAACTGCCAAGGAGAGTGCTCTCCATAAACTACTTGTCTCTTATCCAGTAATTCTAGGTGCGAAGTGGGACATCGTCGACAGCGAGGTCCATTTCGGGCGAAATTACAAAGCTGACTTGGTTCTACGCGCGAACCGAGCACTACCGACGGTGTGCCTTGTTGAGTTGGAAAGGGCCAATCATCGCCTGTTTACGAAAGACTTCCACGAGACTGACGAAGTTACTCATGCTGTTCAGCAGGTAAGCGATTGGTTACGATACTGTAGACAACATCCGGAAGATCCCGTCATTTCGGCTAGTCATGGCGTAAGTCCAGATGGTCTAGTCGTTATCGGCCTATCCCGCCATTTAAGTCAACGCGAACGGGAAACACTTGCGCATAATAATCAAGGGAGGAATGTCAAGGTTATTACTTATGACGAATTGCTCGATGACTTCGGGACACTCATTCTCCATCGGCTCGATGATGGTGCCAGCGTATCGAGTGACCAACGGAATGAATAGGGCAGACTTAACGCAGCAGGTCGCGGAGGGCCGGGTGGCCGCCGTGCTCGGCCCAGCCCAAGGGAGTTGAGCCGACCTTTGTATCTTTCACATTCCGATCCGCGCCTTGGGCCAGCAGGAATTCAACCATCGCGCGTTGCCCGTTCAGTGCAGCGTAATGTAGACCAGTGCCGGCGTAATCAAACCCTCCCGGTATCACATTGATCTCCGCACCTTTCTCCAGCAACAGTCTCGCCGCCTCGATGTGGCCGTGCATACAGGCGTAGACGAAAGCATTATTAATGATGCCTTGCCGATCCTGTTGCCACGGATTACCTCGACTGCTCCACGGCCACTCAATCCTGCCGGCCTCGGGTTTTAAACTTCCATCGGGATTGAAATAACTTTCAATCAGATCGGTGCGTCCAAGACCGGCGGCCATGCGAAGGTTTTGCACCTTCGCACCACGCTCAAGCAACAACGCCATCACGTCCTGACTGTTCCAGTACAAAGCCTCTTCCAAAGGCAACCAATTCCCGGTGCCATCAATCGCCGCGCCACGATCGAGCAGCAGTTCAGCGACCGGTCGATTGTCGATGCTCGCCGCCGCCACCAGCGGCTCATTTATGTCAGCGCCCGCATCGATCAAAACTGTCGCCATCTCGAGCGCGTTAGGTTTATCTTTACCATCCAGCACCAGGCACTGAAGCAACGTCGGATGACTGGTTGACGATCGTGACGTCGCAAGCGAAGGGTCCCCGGCGACGAGCGACTTCAGGTTCTCAACGTCATCGGATCTGATTGCCTTTATTGCGGGATGGAATTTTGCGTCCATAATGCTCCAGTTTAGATCACCGGAGGATGATCATGTTCATCAAAAATCTGTTACTGGCACTGGTCGTGCTCGCCAGCAGCGCGCTCAGCATCGCAGCGCAGACAGCCAAAGCGCCGCTGACGCACGAAACGATGTGGATGCTCAAACGCGTCGGAGCGCCCGCGCCGAGTCCCGACGGCAAGTGGGTCATCTTCTCGCTGGTCGAACCCGCTTACGACGAGAAGGACCAGGTTTCTGATCTGTGGATCGTTCCTGCCGACAATAGCGCGAAGCCGCGCCGTTTGACCTTCAGCAAGAGCGCGGAGAATGGCGTAACGTGGAGTCCGGACAGCCGGCAGATCGCGTTCTCCGCCAGGCGCGAAGGCGACGAGGCGAGTCAACTATATGTTTTGGACGTGGCAAACGGCGGCGAGGCGGTGCGAATCACTTCCCTTTCGACCGGCGCACGCTCGCCGCAGTGGCGGCCCGACGGCAAAGCACTCCTCTTTGTCAGCACAGTCTATCCCGGCGCGGCTGACGACGAAGCAAACAAGAAGATCGCCGCCGAACGAAAGGCGCAGAAGTATCGCGCGCGCGTCTACGAGAAGTTTCCCATCCGCAATTGGGACCGCTGGGTCGACGACATGCAGTCGCATCTTTTCATTCAGGACGCCCAGCCCGGCGCCAGGCCCAAAGATCTGCTCGTCGCGACAAAGCTGGTTAATGAGCGCGGCTTCGCCGGCCGAGTGAGTGACTCCGGCGACGATCTTGACGCGATCTGGACGCCCGAAGGCGAGGCCATCGTGTTCGTCGCCACCACGAACCGCGACACGGCCGCGTACGCAAACACCAACACTTCGCTTTTCAAAGTTGCGGCAACCGGTGGCGAACCCGTTCGATTGACAACCGGAACGGAGAGTTTCACTCGTCCAGCTTTTTCACCCGATGGAAAAGCACTCTATGCGATCTTCAACGCTCAGACTGTTAACAAAGTCTACAACCTCGATCGCCTCGCGAAGCTCTCGTGGCCCAACGTGGGTCAACCCGCAATTCTCACCGGCAAGTTTGATCGCACAGTGAGCAGCTTCGCATTCACGCCCGACAGCAAGACGCTCTACCTGACGGCGGAAGAAGCCGGAAACGAGAAACTCTTCTCGCTGGCAGCGGATGGCGACGAAGTGCGTCTCGCAATGGACATGACGCGCGGCGTCTACACAAACCTGAAAATTCCCGCGAAGGCCTCGTCAACGATGCTGATCGCCAACTGGGAAAGCGCCATCAATCCACCCGAAGTCGTGCGACTCGACCTGAATTCGAAAACTCAGCAATCGCTCACGTCATTCAACGCGGAGCAGCTCGCCAAAGTCGATTGGCAACCGCTGCGTCACTTCTGGTTCACCAGTAAGGCCGGGAAACGCATTCACAACATGATCGCTTTGCCGCCAAACTTCGACGAGCACAAGAAGTATCCGCTGCTCGTCGTGATCCACGGTGGGCCACACAGCATGTGGCGCGATAATTGGGGGTTGCGTTGGAACTACTTCATGTTGACGCGACCGGGTTACGTTGTTTTGTTGACAAACTATGCGGGTTCGACGGGTTTCGGCGAAGCGTTTGCGCAGAGTATTCAAGGCGATCCGTTCAAAGGACCGGGCAACGAGCTCAATGAAGCTGCCGATGAGGCGATCAGGCTTTATCCATTCATTGATGGATCGCGGCAGGCAGCCGCGGGCGCGAGTTACGGTGGACATCTCGCCAACTGGTTGCAAGCGACGACTACGCGTTACAAAGCACTGATTAGTCACGCCGGTCTGATTAACCTCGAGTCGCAGTGGGGCACGAGCGACACGATCTATTCGCGTGAGGTCAACAACGGCGGGCCTGTTTGGGAGCAAGGTCCGGTGTGGCGCGAACAGAATCCGATCCGGCTCGCGGCCAACTTCCGCACGCCGATTCTGCTTTCAGTCGGCGAGAATGATTTTCGCGTACCGTTAAATCAAACGCTCGAGAACTGGAGCGTGCTGCAACGCCTGCGCATTCCGAGTCGTTTGATCGTCTGGCCTGATGAAAACCACTGGATCCTGAAAGGCGAGAACAGCCGCTACTGGTACCAGGAAGTTTACGCGTGGCTCAAGAAGTATCTCGACGAGCCGAACAACATGAGCGAGCGGTGACACCGATCAACTGTCGAGTACTGCGAGATCCAGTTTTTGAAGCCGTGCCGCATCGGCGATGATTTCGACTTCGACGATCCTGCGATTTGTGATCGTGAACGTCAGCGCTCGTGACAACTTGCCACCAGTCGCGAACACCAGTCCCACTTCTCCGTTGATCAAAGTCGGCTGCACGAACCGAGCCAAACGCGAGAACGCGACCGCGCCTCTGGCCCAATTCTCTGCCCCATGAATCTCGCGTGGCGCACCCGGAGCTCCGGCACCCGGAGCGCCGGCACCCGGATCGAGTCGGACCACGACATCCGGATCCAGCACCGCGACGAGCCCATTAAAGTCGCCGGCGCGCAAGGCATTCAGAAACGCATCCACTACGACTCTCTGACTCTGAAGGTCTGACGTGGGAACCGTGTCTTCGCCTCGCACTCGCCTGCGAGCACGACTCGCGAGTTGCCGCGCTGCCGCTGGTGTGCGACCAACGATGGACGCAATCTCATCAAACGACACGTCGAATACGTCGTGCAAAACGAAAGCAACGCGTTCGGCCGGCGCTAGAGTGTCGAGCACGACGAGCAGTGCAAGCCCGACCGAGTCGGCGAGCAGCGCCTCTTCTTCCGGATCGATGACGCGCTCCGTCTGCGCGAGTGGCTCGACAATTTCGGTGTCGAGTGTTTCCTCCCGCCGGGCTTTTCGTGACCGCAGCATGTCGAGACAAACTCGGGCTACCACGGTCGTGAGCCAGCCTTCGAGATTTCGGATGGCCTCCGCATCAGTGCGGCTGAGTCGCAGCCACGCTTCCTGCACCGCGTCGTCTGCTTCATTTGCCGAGCCGAGCATGCGGTAAGCTACCGCCCGCAGGTGACCGCGGTGCGTCTCAAACAACCCTGCTAACCGTTCCGTTGAGTCCATCTGTCACATTCCGTCGCCGCGATTCGTCATAGTGGTGACGAGTTAAAACCAACAAATGTGACAGGAGAAAAGTACTCATGCAAGCACGAATGGCAAATCCGGTAATGATGATTCCCGAAGCGATGCAGGCTCTGCTGGCTGTCAACACCGCTACAGAAAAGAGCGGCGTGCCGCCGGCGATTCTTGGTTTGGTTCACATGAGAGCAAGCCAGATCAATGGTTGCAGCGTCTGTGTTGATATGGGTTGGCGCATGTTGCAGAAGACAGGTGAGAAGGATGAGCGCATCTTCTCGGTCTCGGCCTGGCGAGATGCGCCGTATTTCACTGACGCTGAACGCGCGGCGCTGGCCTTGACGGAAGCTGTTACCCGGCTCAGCGATCGAAGTGATCCAGTGCCCGAAGAGATTTGGGCTGAAGCCGCAAGCCAGTTTAGCGAAAGCGAACTTGCAGGGTTGCTGCTTTCGATTGCCATGACGAACGTGTGGAATCGTCTCAACGTGAGCACCAGGCAAGTCGCGGGTGAGTGGTTTAAATCGGCCGAAGCAAAAGCCGGGGCTTAGGCCACAAAGAGGCACAAAGAGCCACAAAGGTTTTCCTTAACTTTTTGTGCTTCTTGTGCCTCTTGTGGCTATCTTCTACTACTACTTCGGCGAGATTTCGCGACGCAAGTAGAAGATCAGATCCGTCGACGGCGGATCGATGCTGAGTTGCCGGATCATCCCGACGATTTGTCCACGATGATGGGTGGCGTGATTTACGACGTGCTGCATCTGTTCGATCAGCCGCATCGAGCTCGCGTCACCACTTAAAAGCTTGAATGCGAGCTCAGCGCCGAGCCGCTCTTCATCGAGTTGAGTAATAAACCGCGTGCGCCGGTCGATAACGCCGCGCCAGCGTTCTTTCAGCGTTGGCAAATCGGCGCACGCTTCGGTGGTCCACGATGCCCACGCTTCGGCTTTTGCAGGTGAGTGACCATGCCATCTCTCCAGCCAGATCCATTCCGCGCCCGCCATGTGCAGCAGTGTTCCGAAGATTGAACCGTGACTGATGTTTACCTCGCGCCGGAGACTCTCATCCGGCAACTTCGCTGCCGCCTCCAGCGCCAGGTCGTTGGCCCACTCTGTGTAGTCAAATAGACGTTTGATATCTTCCAGGTTCATTATTACCTCCCGAGAGGAGTGTCGTCGGATGAAATTTGCCAGGATCGTTTTCCTGATCGCCGGTGTTTACGGCTTGCTCGTGTTGCTCCCACTGTACTTTATGGAAAATCAGACGGGACGAGATTACCCGCCGCCGATTACTCACCCGGAGTACTACTACGGTTTTATCGGAGTTGCTGTTGCATGGCAACTGGTGTTTCTCGTCATGTCGCGCGACCCGGTGCGGTATCGGACGCTAATAATTCCCGCGATTGTCGAGAAGGCGAGCTTTCTGATTCCCGTGATCGTGCTGTATCTGCAACAGCGCATCTCGTCGTTCATGCTCGGCGCGGGTTCGCTTGATGGAGTGCTTGGTGTGCTATTTATTATTGCGTACCTGAAGACCGGAGAGCGTCGATCTGCTCGTTTTGAGCCGTCGTAATAGTGAGGAGGCTTTTATGGAAAGGGATCTAACGAATATTGAACTAATGTTCAAAACGAACACAGACATCGTCAACAAAGCGATCGCTAATGTGGCGGCGGAAGATTGGTTTCGCAAGCCCGGCGACGACTCAAATCACCTGATGTGGGTGATAGGACACTTGACAGTTCACCGCGGCCGAACGCTCAACCTTCTCGGCGGCGACTGGGACACTTCATGGGCGCCACTATTCGCGCGCGGCGCTCAGCGCGTCGCTGACACCGAGTACCCATCGTCCGAGGAAATGCGCACGGCGTGGGAGAAGGTTTCAGCAGACTTGTTGAATGCAGTAGGTAGTGTGCCCGCGGACGTGCTCACAAAGAGCGCACCGGCAGGTCCGCCGTCGTTCGACGGCAAACTGAGCGGCACAGTGGCGTTCTTCGCCTTTCATGACACGTATCACGCCGGACAGATCAGTTACCTGCGAAAGTGGCTCGGATACGGCCAAACCGTTGGTTAGGAGCGCTACTTTGAGTTGCGGTACTCCTTGGAGTGCGCCGCCTTGTCGGCGCTTTGGCCAAAGTGGTGACGAGTCCCCGCACTCCAAGGAGGCGCCCGGCTCAACTGCACCACTGAATTGATGTCGATTTCGCGAAGTTCATGCGTCGTAAGGTTGAAGGCAAGATTGAATCAAGACTGAAAATGAAGGAGCACTGGGATGAAATACATGTTGCTGATTTACCACGACGAGCAGAGCTGGAGCGCGATCGGCGAACCGGAGCGCGAGCAAATTTACGGCGAGTACAGAGAGTTGCGCTCCGATCTTCAGGCACGCGGCCAGTTTGTCACCGGCTCACAGTTGCAGCCAATTACTACGGCGACGAGTGTGCGTGTGCGCGAAGGCAAGGAACTGATCACCGACGGCCCGTTCGCCGAGACGCACGAGCAACTGGGCGGCTATTTTCTGGTTGAAGCAGAGAACCTCGACGAGGCCACGAGCATCGCGGCCCGAATCCCGTCAGCTCGAACCGGCACGATCGAAGTGCGGCCGCTGATTGAAACAAGAGTAGACGCCGCCGCGAAGTGACCTCTGTGCCTCCGTGTCTCTGTGGTTTATGATTCAGCCACGGAGACACAGAGACACACGGTTTGAACGCAAGCACAACACTCGAAAAAGTTTTTCGCGAAGAGTACGGACGAATCATCGCCACGCTGATTCGTCACTCCGGCTCGTTTGACCGGGCCGAAGAAGCATTGAACGAGGCCTTTGTCGCTGCGGCCGATAGCTGGGAACGCGACGGTCCACCCCGCAATCCGGGCGCCTGGCTGACAACGGTTGCGCAGCGCAAACTGCTCGACGCAATCCGTCGCGACAAAACGCGCGCGGACAAGCAGTCAGAGATCGAGTACGAAGCCCTCCGCCTGCAACCCTTTGTTGAACCCGCATCGTTCGAGGAAGTTGTGGAATATCCCGATGACCGATTGCGTTTGATGTTCACTTGCTGCCATCCGTCTCTGGCTCGCGAGGCTCAGGTGGCACTCACGTTACGCACGCTCGGCGGACTCACCACCACCGAAATCGCACACGCGTTCCTCGTGCCCGAAACCACGATGGCCCAACGGCTGGTGCGAGCGAAACAGAAGATTCGTCTCGCGCGGATCCCCTACGAGATTCCCTCACTTGAACGGATCAACGATCGCCTTGCTGCCGTGCAGGCCGTGGTCTATCTGATCTTCAATGAAGGTTACGCGGCGAGCACGGGTGAGAACCTCGTGCGAAACGATCTCTGCTCGGAAGCGATTCGTCTCGGGCGCGTGCTTTGCGACTTGTTGCCCAATGAACCAGAGAATATCGGTTTGCTGGCGCTGATGCTCTTGCAGGACTCACGCCGCCGCGCGCGCGTGAGCGATCGCGGCGAACTCGTGACGCTCGAAGAGCAGGATCGTTTGTTGTGGGACCGGGGCGAGATTGAAGAAGGTCTGCGGTTACTCGAAAGCGCGCTCGCAATGCGCCGTGCCGGCAAGTATCAACTTCAGGCTGCCATCGCCGCTGTTCACTGTGAAGCGCGAACTGCGGCCGAAACAGACTGGCGCCAGATCGTCGCGCTTTATGAACGACTGATGCGAACTTCAGCGTCACCCGTCGTTGCTTTAAATTACGCTGCGGCAGTGGCGATGAGTGAGGGTGCCGAAGATGGTCTGGAGTTGATTGAAGCTGCCGGCGCCGGCGGCAGACTGGATAACTACTATCTTTTTCACGCCGCTCGCGCCGACCTCCTGCGGCGGCTGGATCGCTTTGACGAAGCCCACGCCGCCTACGAAAGAGCGCTTTCGCTCACGACTAATCGCGTGGAGCAGAACTACATTCAGCGCCGATTAGCAGAGACCGAGGGAAAATCTACGGCACAATTCTGATCGTGCCCATATTGCTCGACCGGCCGTGTGCGCGGATGATGACGGTGCACGTACCCACGGGCAGATTGTTGGGCAGCCTCACTTTCACCTGCGTTATTTCCGAGTCACGCTGCGTGAACGGATCCAAAGACTCGCGTACGTTGCGGACATCGATTGCAGGCACGTCGAAGACCTGATTATTGCTGCCGATGAACCGGACGATCACAGCGAAAGGAGCCTCGCCCGGATTCAGCTCCAGATTCTGCGCAAACAGAAACAGTCTCGTATTCCGATCCGGATCGGTTGAGAACCAATCCGGAATGCCTTGCACGCGATAAGGATCGCGCAAAAACAGATCGGCATCGACGGCCGCTGCCTGGTTGGGAGTCGGGCCTGAATCTTCTAACAGCAGGATGAGTAGATCGTCATTGACAATGGTGGCTTGGCCCTCGTCGACAATAAATGTGGCGTTGACAGGATTCGAAAGAGTAAGACCGAATGTCTCGTTCGACTCTGCATTCTTGTCACCACAGATCTTTACAGGAACTGTTACTGACGTGGTGCCGGGTTGAAATGAGATCGTGCCCGCGGCGTTCTCAAAATCAACGCCCTTTTCGTTACAGCTTGCGCCACCAGATGCAAGGAAGCTTGTGGTGGAATAGTTCACGCTGACCGAACGTCCGCTCGCGGCAGTCAGGTTTACGATGAACAAGGCCTGCGTAGTGCTGCCGGTTCCTTCGACAACAGCCGTATCGAAGATGAATATCGCCGGCGTCTTACTGCGGTCCTGAATAGTTATAGTCACGACGGTGGGCGCCGCCAGGGCCTCGAGGTTCGAGGGATTGCGCAGCGACAGCGTGAAAGTCTCGTCAGGTTCCGTGGTTGCATCGTCGGAAATCGGGATCTGAATCGTCTTGCTCGTTTCGCCATCACTGAAGTTCAGCGTGCCGGAAACCGAGGTGTAGTCTTGGCCGGCAATCGCAGTGACATCGGCGGTTGAGTATTCAACGCTTAGGTTCCCGGTACTGCCACCCTTGCGCACGACGGTGACATTCGCGACGCCTACGTCTTCGATCACACTGAACGAGTTCACGCTGAATTGCACGCTGCCGGTCGCGTTCGTTGCGTCGCCGGCTGAAAACTCGGAGGTATTACCATTCGGATCAGTCGCGGTCGCGGTAACCACTCTGCCGGTTGAACCAACTGGAAGGTTCGCGTTTATAGACGCATTGCCGGTACCGTCTGTGTTTACTGAAATCGAACCCAAAAACTGCGCGCCTTCGCCGTTTCCTGACGGGTCGAGAGCGGCGCTCGAATAGAAGTCGATCTGGAAAGTGGTGTTTGCCGTCGAGGTCAAACTTCCCTGAATGTTCGTACTGTTGCTCGTCGAGAGCACTGAAGTTAATACCGGGAAGTTCTGTAGCAGGTTCGCACCGTGGTCCGAGTCGATCGGATCGTTCGGAGTCACTCCAGTCAGGAACTCTGAACCAAGGTCAATCCCCAACTCGCCGTTGGAAAAAATGGAATTGCCGCGGATTACATTACCGTTGCCGTCAAAGATCCGGACGCCTGCACCACCGCTGAAGGCTATCTTGTTCGCAGCTCCCGTTTGCGTGCCGCCGATAGTGTTGTTATTCGCACCGGAGATGACGATGCCGTAAAAACTATTCGGAAGCGGCCCCGTTCCGAGTGCGTTCAATCCGATAAGGTTTCCCTGGATAACATTTCCGAAGAGCAACGCCGTGGTCGAGCCTCCGATTTGTATGCCGTAGCCGTTTCCGGAAATTACATTGCCAGCTCCCGGCGCGACGCCGCCGACGACGTTGTTAACATCAGAAATACTGACGCCCGCAAACACATTATTGGTGAGATTGCTGAGAGCTTTGGTGCCGGTCACGTCAGTGCCGATGTAGTTTCCCTGCACTACCGCTGCGGAGCCGATGCTGTTCGAACCGAGTGAGACGTTCCCAAACCCGCCGTTCGCCGAAATAATATTGCGGGCTTCGGGAACGGTGCCGCCGATTAACGCGTGGTCACCAGCGACAACACCGCTGCCGCCATTGCCCAAGGCGAGCGTGCCAGTGATGTCGGTGCCGATGTAATTACCCTGTACCTTGGTGTCGGCCCCACTAACTGAAACGCCGTCTCCGTTATTGCCGGAAATGATGTTTCTGGCTGCCGCTGTCAGACCACCCACAAGTATGTTTGTGCCTCTTGCACTGACACCGACGCCGTTGGGAACTTTGCTGGTTCCAGTCACATCCGTCCCGATCAAGTTGCCTTGAATGACAGTTCCGGTGCCGCTGGTGTTGACTCCGCGCTGGTTTCCGGAAATGAGATTACCGGCTCCGGCTGCCGTACCGCCGA
Source organism: Pyrinomonadaceae bacterium (assembly GCA_036506775.1). Lineage (GTDB taxonomy): Bacteria > Acidobacteriota > Blastocatellia > Pyrinomonadales > Pyrinomonadaceae > PSRF01. The sequence goes on from DASXRE010000287.1 coordinate 30,058, forward strand.
TTACATTGTTTGTGAAAGGAGAACTCTGAATCGTTATTCCACTGGAGCCGTTTGCAATCTCGGCTGTTCCGGCTGCGTTGGTGCCGATAAAGTTTCCCTGAACGACGTTCTCATTGCCACCGATTTCAATGCCGTCGAAGATACTGGCGGAGATCACGTTGCGTGCGGCAGTGGTGGTTCCTCCGATAGTGTTGTTTGAGGAGATCGAGAGAAGAATGCCGCGGACGTTCGGTTTAGCCGTGGTCCCATTCGCATCAACGCCGAGATAATTTCCCTGAATCACATTGTTGTCGCAGCTAAACAGCCAGATGGCTGCGTTGCCGCTACGGAAGTTACCAATCGCTAATCCTCGCACCGTGCTTCCGCCGGCTTTGATCACGAAACCATTTCCCGTATTCCCGGTGCCGTCGAGTTGGATAAGCGGTGTGCCGGCGTAGCCTGGTTGGGTGGTGCCGTCAATTACGATCTGCTCCGTGATGTCCGGCAGTGGCGTGGGCAAATTGATGGTCTTCACTCCCGGTCCGGGAATGTTGAAGACAATCGTGTCCGCACCAGGCGTGGCGTTCGCGTTGGTAATCGCTTCGCGGAGTGAGCCAGTGCCGTCGGCGTTGTCGTTCGTCACCACAAAATTCTGCGAGAAGGTTGCGACGTTTGCTGTTCGAGCCACACGCAGATTGGCGAAGGTTTGGCGGCGTGGTCCAGCGTCCTCTTTGTGAGCGGCGACGAAAATCACGGACGCGAATATCGCGATCAGGCAGACCGTGGCACCGACAAGCGCAGTCCGATGGCTGTGCGAGAAGCGGGAGGTTGAGATCATATTTTCTTAGCGAAAGCGAACTAAAAGATTTATCGGCGAGAGGCCGCGAGCTGATGCCGCATCCATTTTGTTGATAAGGGCCAAAGAAGTCAATTGGTGGCCCTAAAAAGATCGAAATTTCGCGTTATTAACTGGTCGGGCTTTTCAAACTTTGTCGTAAAGACGATGACAGACTGCGTCGTATAGAGAACAAAAGGAACCCCCGCAAAATGAAAATCAGAGCAAAATATGTGGTCTTTACGCTGATCGGGTTGATGAGTTTGTACGTGATGTATCACAACGAGCGTTTCCTCGTGGATTCGAATCATCCGGCATGGCAACACTACGGGCCATTCAAGTGGTGGTTACTGCCGCACGGCATCTTTGGCGCGATCGTGCTGCTGTTTGCGCCACTGCAGTTTTCTGATCGGCTGCGACAGCGATTCACCAAAGTGCATCGCATCATGGGACGACTCTACGTGGTTGGTGCGCTAGGACTCGCGCCGCTTGGTGCCTACATTCAGTATTACCAGGAACGCATGGGTGCGCCACGTTCCTTTACCGTTTTGGGAATCGTCGACGCATCCATGTTGATGGGCGCCACGCTGCTCGCTTTTCTGTTTGCGTTCAAGCGGAAGATCGCCTTGCACCGGCAGTGGGCCACGCGCAGTTATGCCATCGCCCTGGTGTTCATCGGTGGCCGGTTCGTTTTGGGAATCACTGGTTGGGAGACGCTGGGAGTTGAGATCGTGCAGGCGATGATCTGGTCATGTCTCGCTTTGTCAGTTCCGTTGGCGGATATCGCGATCAACTGGCGCGAGCTGCGGTCCACTGTGTCGGCAGCGCCCGCGAAGCCAACTATGGCGAGTAATCAGAGCGTTGTTACTCGCGCCGCGCGCGCTGCTTAAGAGGACGGTTTGTAGGGGCAGTCCGTGGCCACCCCCTTTAGCGTCTCAAACGGGGTGGCCACAGAGTGCCACCCCCTACAAAATCAGGACTCTTCTTCTCCAGAGATCTCGGACCAAAGCGGTGACAAGTCCCCGCACTCCAGGGAGACGCCCGTGGATCTCTTCGCGGTTACTCGGGTTTGTCACGTCTTTGCAGATTCACAAAGACGTGGTAGGTAACGCCGTCCCAGGCGTTGTGGATGCCGACGAAGAGAAGCAGTAATGTCGCAGCGGCCACGATGAATAGCGCCGGGCGTGCCTGAGCGCGAGCCACGAGTGCCGAGATCGCCAACATTGCGTAGGCCACAAGCGGAAGGAGAATGTGAAACAACCAATCTTCGAACACCGGCCGATAAGCTTTCTGCTTTCGCATGCGCTTGGCAACGACGATTTCATACACAGTCGCGGCAAGACCGATTAATCCCCAAAGAGTTGCAATGGCGCCGATCGTATTCCACGGCGCGCTCAGCAACGCGGCCAACAGCAACACCACGCCAAAGTGAACTACGCTCGGCGTTGCAAACGCCGCACTAGCCTCAGCCGCACGCACTGGTGGTCGTTGGGCGATGAGCGTGAGGACCACGAACTGCAGTCCAATCAGTGCGCCCGCAGATGACCCAGTGATCACATAGAAGTTGCTCCAACCGGTCAGTTCTGACATATCGTTAGTTCATCTCCAATGGGATTTTTGTTTCGGACTAATAATACAGATTTCATTGATCTCCGCCTGCCGGAGGAGTATTGTCAAGTGCAAGAGTTGCGAACAGAAAGGGCTTCAACCGGGGCCTTCCCGACTTCCGTTCCCCCCGCATCCTCGTTGTAATTCTGCTCCTCCTGGCAATCATTAAGGAGGTCCTCGTGCGCATTCGACAAAGCGTGGCAGCAGCATTTCTTCTCGCGACGAGTCTGCTTGTCATAGCATCAACTGATTCAGTCGCAAGGTCCAAAGTCAAGAAACGGCCAGCCGGTCCACCCACTCGTGCAGAGTTGAAAGAGGCAGAGCGGCGTCTGTCAGAGATGGGTTACTGGACTGGACCCATCGACGGCGTGATCGACAGCACCACCCACTCCGCCTTGATTGCATTTCAAAAATGGGAAGACCGCAGAATTACGGGTCGACTAACGCGTTCAGAGTTCAACGCGATCCGTGAGGCCAGTGCGCCACAAGCGAGAGACACGAGCTACAAACACGTCGAAATAGATCTCGATCGACAAGTGCTTTTGTTGACGGATGACGACGGGATCGTCACGAGAGTTCTTACCGTATCAACCGGCAGTGGCAAGCACTACAAAGAGAAACGGATGAGCGGTCTCGCTTACACACCGCGAGGCCGCTTCAGGATTTACGGGAAGATGCAAGGATGGCGGAAGTCGCCTCTCGGTCTGCTTTATTACCCCAACTACTTCAGCGACGGTCTGGCGATACACGGCAATCCTTCAGTACCGCACAACCCTCAGAGTCATGGTTGCGTGCGCATTCCGATGTTTGCGGCAGAGGAGATGAGCAAACAACTTCCGGTCGGAACGATCGTGCTGATCTACGATAGCGAGTCATTCGTTTCCGCCAGAGATTGGGCGGAAGCGGATAAGCAAAGGGCGGCGAACAATGATCGATGATGGAAGCAATGTAATCATTCCATTGGCCGCGCAGCTTCACGTAGTTCTCTCCCTCTTGCCTGGACTGTTTCTTCTATTTGGTAGAAACCCAAGTTTTAGGCGAGTTAGCATGAGACCGGTCACTTGCCGTGCCAAACTGCCCGCCGCCCAACCTCTTCAAAAGCGTCCTTGTTTCTTCTTGCACTAATGCTGGCCGTGACGTAAAACGTCACCGGTGGCAGAACTTTCCCCCGATGCTACGCTGGCCCACTATCGCATCATCTCCAAAATCGGTGCGGGCGGTATGGGTGAGGTATATCGCGCCCAGGATACCGAACTCGGACGGCCAGTTGCTCTAAAATTCCTGCCAGCCGAACTCGCTGCTCATCAAAACCGCGTAAAACGGTTCATCCAGGAAGCAAAGGCCGCCTCCGCACTCAATCATCCAAACATTCTCACCGTTTACGAGATTGGGCGGGCGGACGACACAACTTTCATCGCGACCGAGTTCGTCGACGGCATCACACTCCGCGATTACATGCACCAGTGGCTAAAGCTGGTGGACATACTCGACGTCGCCGCACAAATCGCTTCCGCACTGGTTGCCGCACATGCCGCGGGCATTGTTCATCGCGACATCAAACCCGAAAACATCATGGTGCGCAAAGACGGCATCGTGAAGGTACTGGACTTCGGTCTCGCCAAGCTCACCGAAAGACAAGATTCATTAACTGGTTCGGAAGCCACCACGATCGCCCTCGTCAACACCGAACCCGGAACAGTGCTAGGCACCGCCGCTTACATGTCGCCGGAGCAAGCCGCAGGACGTGAGGTTGATGCGCGCTCGGATATCTGGAGTCTCGGCGTCGTGCTTTACGAGATGCTCACGTCACGCACGCCTTTCGCAGGCGCGTCGAAGAGTCACATCATCGTCGCGATTATCGATCAAGAGCCATTGCCAATAACGAAGTTAGCACCCGAGGTGCCGGCAGCACTCGAATGGATCGTCGCTGAAGCCCTGACGAAAGATCCCGACGAGCGCTGTCAGACGGCGAAAGAGATGCTGAACAAGTTGAAGCGCTTGAAGCAGCGGATCGAGTCGGGTGATTCCAACATAACTTTACTTCCCGCCACCCAATCCGGGTCGGACCAACCCCGCTCCGTCGCGACAACGCGATCAGATGTTGTCGTACCCACGCGCGAACTCTCAAACGTTGAATCCATGTCCTCGCAAATCAGTAAACACAGGAAAGCGTCCGTCGCAGTTGCTGTACTCGGCTTGATCATCGTCACTGCGATTGGTTATGGCCTCTACCGGCTGTTCAACCAGCCAAAGCAGTTCGGTCCGGTAAGGATGACAGCGTTAACAACCGGCGGGAAGCTGAACGACGAAGACATCAACGGTCAACTCTCGATTTCACCTGACGGCAAGTACGTGGTCTGCGCCGCGAATGATGCCAAACAACAAGCGAGCCTCTGGATCAGACAAATATCAACGAACAGCCTCGTACGGATCGTTCCTCCGGATAACGGCACCTACATGGCGACAACCTTCTCGCCGGACGGCGAAATGGTTTACTACCAGGCGGTGCTCGAAAGAGACAAGTTTGTTCCTACTCTCTATCGAGTTCCCGTTCTGGGTGGCACGCCCGCAAAGGTGCTTGATCGCGTCTTCAGTGCAATCGGGTTTTCTCGTGACGGCTCTCAATTCGCTTTCGTGCGCAAGAATCAGAACGACATGGCGCTCATGGTCGCCAATACCGACGGCAGCGGTGAGCCAAAGACTATCGCCGTGCTCAAACAGCCGAATGGGTTTTCCGCTGCTGGACCATCATGGTCGCCTGACGGAAAGCGGATCGCCTGCGGTATGTTCAATGGATCTGGCGCCGGATACTCGACCGTCGTAGCAGTCCCGGTCGAAGGCGGTAATCCTCAACCACTTGGTTCACAGCAATGGGCCAGCGTTGGTCGTGTAGTCTGGCTCGCAGACGGCAGCGGCCTGATCATGACTGCGCAGCCTGAGTCGTCGTCTATCGGTACGCAGATCTGGCTACTTTCTTATCCTCGCGGAGAGGCGCGACGAGTAACCAACGACTTGAACGGTTACGGAGAAGTGAGCCTGGGATTGACGTCAGACTCACGCACGATCGCTACGATCCAGCAGGTAAACACGAGCAGCATCTGGATTACTGGTCCAAACGAAGATGAAAGCCGCGCGCAGCAGGCTCTCAAAACCACTCTTCCGGAAACCGTTTCCTGGACGCCGGACGGAAAGATCGTTTACGCCGCGCGCACCGGAGAAAATTGGGACATCTGGACAGCCAATCCTGACGGCCCTGGAAGCAAGCAACTAACGACTGATGCTTTTGTCGATCAGCAACCATCAGTTTGTGCGGATGGCCAATACATCGTGTTTCAATCCAATCGTTTGCGCAGTCGAAACATCTGGCGAATGAATGCCGACGGCACCAATCCGAAGCAACTCACCGACGGCAAAGATGTGGACGCTTATCCGGTCTGTTCCACTGACAGCCACTCCGTGGTGTTCATGTCGGAGCGCTCCGGCTCATCGTCCATCTGGAAGGTTGGAATCGATGGTGGCGCTCCAGTGCGATTGACCAATCGTCCTTCCGAACTCCCAACTATCTCGCCCGATGGTAAACTGATCTCGTACTTCTACAGAGACGAACAGGCAAACAGCCAACCCAGACTGGCGTTTATCCCTTTCGAAGGTGGCGATCCCGTAAAGACGATCGAACTCCCGCGTACCGTCCAACCTGTTGCGTTTGCATGGCTGCCTGATGGACGCTCGATCGCTTACCTTGATGCCGCCTCTGGAATCATAAACGTCTGGAGTCAACCGATTGGCGGCGGTGCGCCAAAACAGTTGACTAATTTCAAGAGAGAGTTCGTGACCAGTTTTGCGATCTCTCGCGATAACAGAATTGCCGCATACCGCTTTTCTGCGACAAGAGACATTGTCCTAATCAAAGATTTCCGATAAGGAGCCTCCCAATGAAAGAAAAAGAGTGGACAATAATGATCTACATGGCCGGTGACAATAATCTCGCTGTCGACATGGCCTACGCGATGGAACAAATAAAAGGAGTCGCCGGGTCAGGCGTAGACAGCCCAAATCTTTTCGTCTACTACGACGGCAACTCGCCCGCGATTCCCACACTCTATTGTGATTTCTCGGAACCGCACAAACCACGATACGTGCGCTCTTACAAAGTGCCGGACAAACTCTATCCAGTTCCGAAAAAAGAAAATGAGAATGCAGCCGACCCGCGTTCGATCCTCAACTTCGTCGATTGGTGCGTCAATAAAGTCGAGGTTGACCACAACGGCGAGATCACGTTCGGCCGCCGGGCGCAAAAGTATGCCCTCATCTTCTCCGGACACTCACTCGGTTTTCAGGACATCGGTTTGTTTAAGGATGAGACGTCAGGCAAGTCGATGAAGATGACCCAGTTTTACGGCGTGCTTCAGGGACTGGTCTGCAACAAAAACCAATTAGAGCAACTGGCTCGGATAAATGGTTGGGAAGGCGAGGTGCGCGCGAGGGAAACAGCAGTCCTGCTCGGTCAGAAGCTCGACATTTTGGGTTTCGATAGCTGCGTGATGGGCATGCTTGAAGTCGGTTATCAGTTCAACTACGTAGCGAAGACGATGATCGCTTCCGAGGGTAGCGTTCCCAGCGCGGGCTGGACCTACGCGAAGATCCTCGGCTGTTTGACGCGAGAGCATAACCGCAACATCGACACTCGCGACGTGGCAGAACTCTTCGTCAGGGAATTCATTCACAGTCAGGATGCCTACACCGTTGGCGGCGTTTCAGTCGACATGGCGGCTTGGGATCTGGGCCGGTTTGAACATCTGGCGGAGGCTTTCGACGAACTCGCCGAGGCTTTAATTCTCTGTTTCGCAGACGAAGAGAGCCGAATTTACCGGCAGATGGAACGCGTGATTCTTCAGGTGCACTGGAAGTGTCAGTCGTACATGTACGATCAGAACGTCGATCTCGGAGATTTCTGTGAGTTGCTTGATCGAGAGTGTGAGCTGGTCGCGGAAGAGCTGGCTGAGGGTGGAGATCTCGACCTGTTGACCGTGGTCCAGCGGCAGTGCCGAGGCGTTTTGAAAGAATTGAAGAAGGCTGTGGTTCTCAGTGGCTTCAGTGGCGGAGGTTACCAGTACTCGAATGGCGTGTCTGTGTTTTTCCCCTGGTCGCGTGAGGCGTATGAGGTGTCGCGGAAGAATTATGAGAGTTTGTGGTTTGCGAAAGACGTGAAGCGAAAGCAACTGTCGTGGACGGATTTTTTGAAGAGATATCTTTATGAAGTCACGCTTCGCAAATTCGAACCGCCCCCGGCTGATGTTCCGGATGGAGCCAGATACAGGTATCCGTCAGGCGTAAAGTTTGACGAGCGGTTCGGCACGATGGCGTATGTGGCGAAGGCCGCCGCGGCCGGGAGGATTGCGGGACAAGAGGGCTCGAAGATCGCGGGACAAGAAGGCTCGAAGATCGCAGGACAAGAAGGCTCGAAGATCGGTGGTCAGGAAGGCTCCAAGATCGCGGGACAAGAAGGCTCGAAGATCGCGGGTCAGGAAGGTTCCAAGATCGCGGGTCAGGAAGGCTCGAAGATCGCAGGTCAGGAAGGTTCGAAGATCGCGGGACAAGAGGGTTCGAAGATTGCTGGTCAGGAAGGTTCCAAGTTGGCGGGTGCCGGTGGCTCGTCGAGTCGATTCTTCGACAGCTTGCGACTTTTCAAAAATATCGAAAGCCGCTGGGATATTTCCGGCTTCACCAAAAAACCGACTGAACGATTATGAACTCACAATTTGCAAATCCGAACGACTCGCAACCGGCCATCGAAGCGCGACTGCGTACGATGCGTACGCTCTGGATTGGTATGCTCTTGAGCGTGGGCGTTTACTACGGCTTTACCCTTCTTCAGGGACGATCGGAATCGCTCGAGCCCAACAACAAGCTGTTTCTCATTCTGGTCGGCGTTTCACTATCAACAACGCTGATTTCCCTCCTCATAAAAAGCCAGATGTTGAGACGGGCCATCGAGCAACAGCAAGCACCACAGGTCCAACAGGCATACGTAATCGCGTGGGCAGTAAGCGAGGTCGCGGCGCTGCTGGCAATGGTTGATTTCTTTGCCACCGGTGATCGCTACTATTACGTCATGTTCATCATTGCGGCGTGTGGCCAGTTGCTTCACTTTCCCCGCCGCGAACCTGTCGTAAACGCTTCTTTCAAGAGTTTATGAAAACGGATCAGTTGTGGCCACCCCGTTTGAGGCGTTAAGAGGGACAGCCAGGGAGTGCTGCCCCTACAAAATCAGGACTAACTAACTGCTCTGCGTTCGGGCGTAAGATTTCTCCTCGTCACTACCCGCACGCTCGACACTAGCCGCGTTCAGCAACTCAATCGACGCCTGGTCCAACTGAAGCTTCGTCGCCTCGATGAGATCGTTCAGTTGCTCCAGACTGGTAGCACTGGCAATCGGAGAAGTGATGCTCGGACGCGCTATCAACCACGCAAGCGCAACACGCGCCGGGGTTGAATGATACTGAGAAGCGACTTGATCCAGCGCATCGAGTATTCGAAATCCACGTTCGTTCAAATACTTCTTGACCGTTCCACCGCGAGCACTCTTCGCCAGATCAGCTTCCGAACGGTACTTGCCCGTCAGAAATCCCGCCGCCAACGAGTAGTAGTTGATCACGCCGAGACCTTCTTTCAGACACAGCGGCTCCAACTCGTCTTCGAAAGCCGCGCGGTCGTAAAGATTGTAGAGAGGCTGAAGACTCTCGTATCGCGGCAGGCCACGGCTCTTGCTGATATTCAAAGCTTCGGCGAGTCGCGCGGCACTGTAATTCGACGCGCCGATCGCCCTGACTTTTCCCTGCTTGATCAACTGATCGTAAGCCCCGAGTGTCGCTTCCAGCGGCGTCTCCTCATCATCCCGGTGCGACTGGTAAAGATCTATGTAGTCAGTTTGCAGCCGCTGGAGCGACTCATCTACGGAGCGCAAGATGTGCTCCTTCGACAGTCCTTTTCTATCCGGCGCCATTTCCATTCCGACCTTGGTCGCGATCACAACCTCGTGCCGTTTGCCACTCCGCTTCAACCAATTCCCGACAATCGCCTCCGATTCGCCGCCTTGATTGCCCGGCACCCATTTCGGGTAAACGTCAGCCGTGTCGATGAGGTTGAATCCGTTAGCGACAAAAGCATCCAGCAACGGAAACGCGGCTGCTTCATCAACCGTCCAGCCAAAAACATTGCCACCGAAAGCCAGCGGCGCAACTTCCAAACCAGATTTTCCCAAGCGTCGTCTTTCCATTTCAGTATCTCTTTCTTTTCTGACCCCAGTCTCGCTCTTACTGTTGACTCAGAGTATATTCACGGCGCGACCCGCCAGCAACGCGATGACAAGCAAAGAAATCATCGCCTGAATCATCATTAGGCCCTTGGCCCAACGCGACAAGACCGGCACGTCCGTCGGTGAAAAGGCAGTACTAGTGTTGAAGGCCAAAAACAGATAGTCAACAAAGTGTGGTTCCCAATCCTCTTCACCCGCCGCAGTCTTGGCGTCAGGGTGCATCGTCATCTGCGGAAACAAGAACGCGCCGTCAGTATGCCCGGTTGTACGGGCCCGCTCATGAGGCCCGCCTGCATCCAGGCGCCAGTACCACGAGGCGAAGACGAGAATGTTTGAGCCCCAAAGCGCCGCAGCAGAGGTCATGAGCCGCTGCGGCGTTATCGCGTGTTGCGTTACTTGCAGAAGGAGAAAAGCCAGCGAGAAGATCATCGCCGCGGTAACGATCACGTTGAGAACGTAACCCAACGCATGACTCACCGAATGATTGCCGCGCCGGTGAAGGACCAACATGGGCACGATCAGCACGAGCACAATTGCCACCATCAACCAGCGTGGCGCGCCACCCAACAGACTCGTTGGCAAGGCAGCGTACAGACCTCCAATAGCCAGCATCGCCACGAATGGTGGCCAGAGTGGTTCACGTGTCATCGCAGATGCCCCCGAAGTGGACCAACGAAAGCTGTAGGCTGAGACAGAACAGTGATCTTAGTAACGGGATGCAGCTCCCACGCAGTGGCGCGCCAGTTTTCCGGGTTGTAAGCGGCGGTGTTCTCGGATTCTTCGGCATGGCCTGCGTCAAAATACAACCAGCCCTCGAATTCACACCAGTGGCCCACCAACTGCGCTTGCAGCGTTTGTTCAGACCAGTCCACTTTTTGCTTCTCAGCCCACTCGCGCAGATTTGGCGTGACCTCGAGCATGACCTGCTCGTTCTTCGGAGCATCTTTTCGATTCGCAACCAGAATGTGAATGTCGCGACGACAAGGACTGAAACAGTTTGTTGCTTCTGGCCGAGCGTAGGCCACGTCGATTACCAGCCCCTGAATTCTCGCCGCGCGATCCGTGGACCAGCGGCTCGTGTCATCGCCTGGCCTGAGTAGTTCATCGAGCGTAACGCTTGAATCGAAGTCCGCAGCTTGCGGCAATGCGGTCCTGTTTTTCAACCAGTGCAGGTAGCGGGCGCGGCTGGTGAGAGCGATGCCGGCGCTCGGACAATTCAAAGCCAGCACCACCCACACCGCGGTGAGAAGAAGAATGACGGCGACAAGGAATAGGCGGGCTCGTCGGAACATGGGAGTCGTTGGAATCCTGGTCGCGCCGAAGCGGTACGGCCTTTACGTGTTATTGCCACCTAAAGATCTTCAGCGCGACGACAAAACTGACCAGACACCACGCAAGCAAGATCGCAATCGGAATCCAGTTGGACGAAAGCGACGCGCCTTCGTTCATCAACGCACGCAACACGTTGTTGAGAGCCGTCAGAGGCAAAGCCTGGATGAATGGTTGCAGGATTTGTGGAAACCGTTCCGACGAGAAGAATGTGCCTGACAACAACCACATCGGCAGCATGATGAAGTTCATCAGGCCCGAGACGCCTTCAATTGTCGTCGGTCGCGCCGCGACCAGCAATCCAAGCCCCGAAAAAGTGAAGCCGCCGAGCACGGTCATCAGAACTACACTCAACCATGAACCACGCACGGTAAAACCAAACGCGAGCGACGCGAAGACAATCACGGCTGCGACTTCCAGCACCAGAAACACCAGACGCGAGAGCATAAATGAAAGCAGATAATGCGAGCGCCGCATGGGTGTCGCGGCAAAACGCTTGAGAAGTTTTCGCGAGCGCGCTATCACGACCGTGAATCCCAGGCCCCACAATCCACTGCCCATCAGGTTCATGCCAATCAAACCGGGAACCAGAAAATCAACATAACGTGCGCCCGGTTCAGTGACCTTCTGTTCGCCGACGTTCACCACATCGGTTCGGCCCTTGCCTCTTTGCAAAGCATCATCAACCAGGAGTCGAGCGGCCCGACTCTCGGGTCTGGTTGGATCAAACCGATAGGCGAAGGAATCGTTCTCTGGTTTGACGACGATCGAGACCTTGCCGCTTCGCAAAGCCTGCGTCGCTTCGTCCGGACCTAATACCAGCGCCGTGATTTCAGGAGAACGAGACAAGACACCGGCAGTTTCACTTACTTTCTGGTCCATCGAGCTGCCTTCGATCGCCACGAACGTCTTATCCGGGACGGTGTTGCGAAAGGCGATACCCAGCGCGAAGGTCATCAACACGGGAAAGATGAAGACCCAAAACACGGCTTCCTTCTCGCGCAGGAACTCGCGCACGCGCATTGCGGTCAGCTCGACCAACGGATGAAAAGATTCGGGCGTCGCTTCAGGCATCGCGCAACATTCTCCCTGTCAAACTGACAAAGACGTCTTCGAGCGTCGCTTGATGCGTGGTGAGCGTGACGAGTTCGGACTGTTGCCGCTTGATTTCCGCCAGCAAGGCAGGCAAGGCGATGCCGATCTCCGAAACCGTGAGCGCGTAGACCTCGCCGCGTTTGTGCAAATGATTGACGGCCGGAAGACGCGTTAAAGGATCATCTACAAGGTCCTGCGTGACGCTGAATTCGATGATCTGATCGGCGCCGAGCGATTCGATCAACTCGGCAGGCGTTCCGAGCGCGATTACTTTTCCGTGGTCCATGATCGCGACACGATCGCACAGACGCGTCGCCTCTTCCATGTAGTGAGTTGTGAGAAGAACGGTACCGCCGCCGGCGCGAAACTTTTCGACAATGTCCCAGAGAGAAAGACGCGCTTGTGGGTCCAGTCCCGTGGTCGGCTCATCGAGAAACAGGAGTTCCGGATCGCTTACGAGCGCACACGCGACTGCGAGTCTCTGTTTCTGTCCGCCCGAGAGTTTGCCCACCCGTGCGTTTCGCTTTTCCTCGAGAGCGACTGTGTGAATAACCTCGTCAACGCCATGACCGCGCTTGTAAAAACTACGAAAGAGTCTGACGGTTTCGACGACGGTCACCTTCTCTGCGAGTTGCGTTTCCTGCAACTGCACACCGATACGTTCTCGCAACGCTCTCTCGTTGCCCGTATTCCAGCGCTGGCCCAGGAGTTCGACAGTGCCTTCATCCGACGGCGTCAGACCTTCCAGTATTTCAACGGTGGTGGTTTTACCAGCGCCGTTTGGACCAAGCAAACCAAAACATTCGCCTGCGAATACCTCCAGATCGAGCCCGTTCACGGCTGTGACATCTGCGAACCTCTTTACCAATCCCGAGCAGCGCAACGCGACTCGGCCAGTCTCAGGCGCAATCGTGCGCAGTTCCTCTGAAATTTGCGTTGACATAAGAGGCAGGGATTCTAGCAGGCTTACAGGCCCGTTTTATAGGCGTACCAAACGCCAAAGCAGATGCTGAGTGCCGCAGCGAGGGTTTGTAGTCCCCGGTGGACATGGGCCAACTTGCCGGAGGTGAGAGCGAAAGGCAGGCCAATCAACCCTGACATCAAGAGCATTCCCACGATCGATCCAACACCAAAGGTCGCAACGTACAAAAAGCCGAGCCACGATGAACTAAGCTGCGTGAGCACCAGCAGAGTCAACGCACCCGAGCCGGCGAGTCCGTGCATCATGCCCACCATCAGTGGCTTCACGCCAATGCGCGATACACCATGCGAGTGTGGAACAGGCGCAGCCGGCGTGTGCCTGGTTTCGTGTTCGTGAAAGTGAACGTGCGTGTGCGAGACGCCGCCGTGACGGTGCTGATGTACGTGAACTTTCGTGTTGGTCCGCAATGTCCGCCAAAGCGCGCTGATGCCCAGACCGATGATCATGAGCGCCACGCCAAACTCCAGCCATCCACTTACTCGCTCCGGAATCTCAACCCGGAACCACAACACGATCGCGGCAATCACCAGCAATGAGACGGTGTGTCCGGCGCCCCAAAGCGCTCCCACCACGCCCGAGCGAAAAACGTTCTTGTGCCGGCTTACGATCGTCGAGATCGCAATGACGTGATCGACTTCGGTTGCGTGTTTCAGCCCAAACACCAAACCGATACCCAAAATAGCAACGAGACTGAGTGCGCCTGGATTTTCTAGCATATTCGCGGTAGTTGTTCGCCGACGAGCATATCAACGATCCGCGTGCCGCCAAAACCAGTACGCATCGAAACGATTCCTTCGGGCTGCGTTTTGACCTCGCCGATGATGCACGCAGCAGCACCGTAGCGGTGCTGTTCAAGGCGATTGAGAGTTCGTGCATCTAACTCCCCTGCTCACTTCGCGCCAGAATGTCGAACGAACACTTCACTTCGTTCTTGATCTTGAGCGTGCCGCCCGCAACTGAAACCAGCTTGATCCTGTAGTCGGTTTGTTTGACAGCGAAATTACCTTTGGCGCGCAAGCTATCGGCGTTTATCGTCACCTCACCATCGAGCCAAATGTTGTTCTGTGCGACACCGTGCAACGTCAGATCGCCGATGACGCGCGCGCGATAGCGCCCGTTGCCGATTCGACTCAACGAGACATTCTTGCTTTGAAAAACAATTTCCGGGTACTTGCTGGTCTCAAGCACCTCCTCGCGCATCGCGCGCTCGATCTCCCGGCGATCCTTTTCCTTGATACCGTTCAAAACCGTCAGAGAACTCGCGTTGATCGTTAGTTTGAGCGAAGCATTTTCAAACGTATCGGGCACAAATTCTGCTTCACCTTGAAAGTCCTTGATGCCGATCACCGGATCGTGCCCAAAGACGGAAAACAGGCCTTCGGCAAAGGCTTGGGCCGTGAACGTGCTTCCGGCAGCGTCGATCCGGTAGTGTTTGAGATCCGCCATCACATTGATCATGGTTGCGGAGTATTATTCAACAGTTACCGACGCGAAGGAAATGAATCAGGCCCGTCTCGTAGTGCGCCAGTTCCAATTGTGCGCCTCCTTGGAGTGCGCCGACTTGTCGGCGCTTTGGCCAAAGCGGTGACAAGTCTCCGCACTCCAAGGAGGCAAACTGACCTCGTCGCCCGCGGTATTGAACGAGCAACGATCATGGTTTCGGCCCTCAAGGCTTCATGAATTTTGCAACTCCATTGATGAACATCTGTACCGCGAGCATCACCAGCAGCATTCCCATCAAGCGTTCGACCGCAATCAATCCTCGTTCTTTCAACAGCCGGTAGAAGATCGTTGAAGAAAGCAGAATGATTGCCGTAACAGCCCACGCGAGCGTCAGCGCAGCCCAGAGTTGCAGCGTGCTGTTTGAACTCGACTGCAACAAGAGAAGTGCGGCAAGCGTCGATGGTCCAGCGATGAAAGGAATCGCGAGCGGCACGAGGAAAGGCTCGCCCGCGAGCGTGTCGCTGGCGGCGTGATCGCTGGGGAAGACCATTCTCAGCGCAATCAGAAAGAGGACAATACCGCCCGCAATGCTTATCGTCTCCTCCTGGAGACTTAATAACCGCAAGAGATACTTGCCCAAAAACAAAAACACCAGCAGCACGACGTAAGCAACCAGTATTTCGCGGACCAGCACCTTGCGCCGCCGGTCGGGCTGCACGTGTTTCAGCACGGACAGGAACGGCGGCACGTTACCCAGCGGATCCATGATGAGTAACAAAGTGATCGCGTTGAAGAAGATCCTCATTCGTGGAGAGAACATGCCACAAAGAGGGCTGGCTTGTCGCGGGTTCGACGCGACATGATGCTTTAAGCCTGGCGCTGTTCGCGACGCACTCGGTCCATAACATCCCGATCGTCGTGCATGTCCATGAACGGGTACTTGGAAGGGTTTTCTGTTCTACGGCAGTGATGTTTGAATCGCGAAAGGCTGTTCCAAAGGACGCCTCCCTGGAGTGCGGGGACTTGTCACCGCTTTGGCCTAACGACGTTGCAGCCGATAGTACCGGACCAAAGCGGTGACAAGTCCCCGCACTCCAGGGAGGTTACTAAGTCCTAACTTGGCGAAGTCGTCTTATCGTCAGGCCAAACGCAGCCGCAAGTATGCTGTAATGAGCGCCGAATCCCCATGGTAATTACCCCCTCACTGGATCAAAACGAAAAAAGGGTAATAGAGCATCAGGAGCCGGCCTAACACCGCATCGACCGAACCTGAGACAGAGCCGACCACCGCGCCGATAACGAGGAGCAACACCTGAACCGCTAATGCGATACCAAAGTACTTGAAAAACGTCTTAAACCTCATCTTCTATTACTACTCCTTGCTACGCGCTCCCTCCATCTCCTATCTTACCTTCCCTGCAATATAGACCAACTAAAGGATTGAAAACGAGATGATTCATCACGCGGTGTCGCTCGTGGGCTTCGTGGTCTTCGCGAGTGTGGCCTGGCTGCTTTCCAGTAATCGACGTCGCATTGCGTGGAAAACGATCGCCTGGGGTGTCGGCCTGCAATTCATTATCGGTCTGATCATCTTTCGCTTGCCGGTTTCGCAGCGAGTCCTGCTCTGGCTCAACGACGCGGTGCTGGTCCTGCTCAACGCATCGAAGAGCGGTACCGTGTTCCTGCTTGGACCACTGGCAGCGAGCCCCGGAGAGTCAGGCTCAGTTGGCTTCATACTCGTGTTTCAGGTTCTTCCGGTAGTGATCTTCTTTGCGGCGTTCACTGCAATGCTCTATCACTTGCGCGTGTTGCAGGTGTTCGTGCGACTCTTCGCCATGCTCTTCCACCGCACGATGAAGATCAGTGGCGCGGAGTCACTCTCGAGTGCGGCGAACATCTTTGTTGGCGTTGAATCGGCGCTCGTCATCCGCCCATACCTGGAGAAGATGACCCGCTCAGAGTTGCTATTAATATTGACTGCGGGCATGGCCACGGTGGCCTCGAGTGTGCTCGGAGTTTACGTGGCTTTTCTCACCGGTGTGTTTCCGCAGATCGCTGGACACTTGATATCGGCGTCGATTCTCGCGATTCCTGGTTGCGTAGTCGTCTCCAAGTTGCTCATTCCCGAAACCGAAACGCCGGAAACGCTCGTGGCGGTTCCTCCGGAAGACGAATCCGCGCGATCGAAGAATCTGATTGGTGCAATTATCGAGGGAGCGATGGACGGGCTGAAGCTCGCGGCCGGAATCTCTGCACTGATCATTGCGATTCTGGGAATCGTTGCGCTGTTCGACAAGCTACTCGGAGTCGTAAGTACGTGGTTTGGGATGAGCGAGCCGCTGTCGATCGTGAGAGTCCTGGGCTGGGTGTTTTATCCGTTCGCGTTTCTGCTCGGTTTACAAACCAGTGACGTTCCGGTCGCGGCGCGCTTGTTGGGTGAACGCGTAATACTGACTGAGGTTTTCTCCTACAACCATCTCGCACAGCTAATCTCGAGCGGCCAGATCACAGACGGGCGGACGGTCGTGATCATGAGTTACGCACTCTGCGGCTTCGCACACGTTGCGGCGATGGCGATCTTTGTCGGCGGCACTGCCGCCCTCGCCCCGTCGCGTCGCGACGATCTCGCGAGTCTTGGTTTGCGAGCGTTGTTGGCCGCGACCTTGGCGACGCTGATGAACGGGTGTGTAGCGGGGATGTTCAGCAGTGGTGCAGGCGTGTTGACCCGATGAGACCGAGATACTCGGGCAAGTCTTATCCGCGGATTACACAAATGGATTCGAGGCATTACGCGGGCTGATCGACTTCGATTATTACCTTGCCTCGCGCGTGTCCTTCTTCCAAATAACGAACAGCATCGTGGACTTCACTCAAGCTGTAGCGCCTGTCGATTACTGGCGTTAATTTCCCTTCGGTCATGAGCGCGGCCAAAACGCTCAGATCCTTCTGGTTCAGTCTCGCCAGCACGCTGATGAACTTCTGGCTCACGAAGGGCGACCTTACAAGCTCTGTCATTCGAGCGGCCAGTATACCGATCATTGATCCGTGCAGCGCGATTGCGCCAGCCCCAATATAAATTCCGTTCGGAGTTAAGGCGCGCCTGTGCTCTGAGAACGAATGGTTCGAGACGAGATCGAGAATAACGTCGTAGCGTTGGCCATTGCTGGTGAAATCTTCTCGTGTGTAATCAATGACCGTGTCTGCGCCGATGGACCGGACCATTTCCACATTCCTCGTACTGCAAACACCAGTAACTTCGGCGCCAAACGTTTTCGCGATCTGTACGGCAAACGTGCCGACTCCGCCGGCGGCGCCATTAATCAAGACCTTCTGGCCCGGCTGAACCTGTGCTTTGTCGCGAAATGCCTGCAAGGCGGTGAGTCCGGCCACAGGCACAGACGCTGCTTGGTAGAACGACACGTTAGTCGGTTTGATTGCCAGTGCTGACTCGCGTGCGCACGCGTATTCGGCAAAGGCCCCGGAGCACGCGCCGAACACCTCGTCGCCCTGCTTGAACTGCGTAACGTTCCTGCCGACAGCTTCGACTTCGCCCGCCACATCACGGCCCGGTCGTGTGTTCTTTGCTTTGCTTGCGGTCGAGATTACGCGACGGAGAAAAGCATGTCCTAACAAGTGGTAGTCAAGTGGATTGACTGACGCCGCGCGAACTTTGATTAAGATCTCGTCGTCCGCGGGAACGGGCTTTTCAATCTCTGCTAACTCGAGCACATCACCCGAACCGCTGTTGTGGTAGACGATTGCTTTCATCAGTGGTAGTGGTACGAGAGCAAGCGAGTTGAGGTTTCGATTGTGGATTCGCCGCTACGCCATGTGCCATGAACTGAATCGTCATGTTTTTGCGTTTGCTACGTGTTGGGTCTTTCGTAGAAATGCTATATAACGACAGATAAATAGAGGAGATAAGGCATGGTTACAGTAGGATTGCTCGTACGGCTCGAGGCGAAACCCGGAAAGGAAGCAGAGGTTGAGAGTTTCCTTAACAGCGGGTTGGCGGTGGTCCAGGAAGAACCGGATACAACGGCTTGGTTCGCAATCCGCATGGGCCGATCAACGTTTGGCATCTTCGACGCGTTCCCGGATGAGTCGGGGCGGCAGGCACATCTCACGGGCAGAGTGGCAGCGGCACTAATGGCAAAAGCATCCGATCTGTTCGCACAGCCACCAGTGATCGAGAAGGTTGATGTGCTCGCAGTAAAACTACCCTAAAGCTAGCGACTACTGACGGCGTGTCTGAGCTTGCGGACATTCTCAAAGGGACCAAAGCGCGCTAGATAAGTTGCAGTTTGGCTCCTGGATGATTTCGCAACCGCGGCAGGCGTTCCCGCAGTTTGGAAGCAGAATAATGCTGCGAAGCGTTGCAAAACACAGAATGGGTTCTCTATCTTACGTGGCATCAGCGGACGTGATTCGATTCAGGTGCTTTACGATTCCTGAGCATGCGCCTGACCTCTTCTAGCCGGTACGGAGGGTAGTGTAGATGAACGACCCTATGGCAATTCGCGCAAAGGATGGCCAGATCTTCTAGTCGTGTGGTAACGAGTTGTTCGGCTTCAGCTAGTGGGACAAGATGATGCACCTCGCAATACTCTCCCGCGTGCCTTCCATAGGCTCGGGCGAATGAGAAGCCACATACCTCGCAATGAAGTGAAGCTGCCTGTCTTTTCTTCTTGCGAATGAGTGCCTTATTACGCTCGCGCTGAAGATGGGCTATCAGCCTGCGACGACCTTCGATCGCGGTTGAGGATGGTTTGTGAATATCGACATCAATTGTTGGCATCGTTGATGACGACAGTTTCCCGCGCGAATGAATCACTTGAACGTACCCCGGTATGGCTGAGATACCTGGTCTGCGGATGTGAACATGCTTTGCAATCCTCAAGTACGGAGACCTGAGAAATTCTTTCTTTGTAGTGAATACGACGTACCCGTTCTGATCGAATAGAGCGCCGGGGAACCTCTTGAGTTGGTGATACCAATGGCCGTCATGTATGTAGAGAGCATGAGCGGCACCTACACGCCACCGTTTATTTAGGTCTGCGCCAGTGGTTTGTTTGGCCATAAGAGAAATCGCTGCGGATTCTAAATTGGGTTTTCGTCACGTTGTGAGCCACGAGGATTTGGGATTAAAAGCGATCTCGCAACGAATTAGGGCAGGCTTATACACCGGCCAGCGTAGGAGAAGCAAGAGGTTTTGTATTTCAGATTGTTTGTGCCCGACGAGTCACAGATCAGTCGGGAGGATTTTAGACTCGGAGAACGTCAGCGCAGCACAGTGGCGCCATTCGAAGGCTGCGGTGAAGTATACCCTCACAATGGGAGTACGGCTCCTCTTTCAAGTATGTTTTAACAGCTAACGATGGCGCTTGCCGATTCACTTGGTCTAATGGTGATCACAGAAACACCATCATGATCTTCGATGGACCCAGCACGATCGCCCGAAGCTTTACTTTGCATCTCACGCCGCTTTCCGAAACTCCATCACGACCTCGCGACGCATACGACTGTCAAGTGCGCTTTCATCTCCAGCGGCCGAAGGAGGAGGCAGATATCTTCTATTTGCGGGCAGGCGACGAGAGTGTCGTGACACCAACGAAAGGCCGTGCCGATGCGCCAAAACAGAAACGATTCGGGAATTGCGGATGAATGTTCCTCTTATGGTCGAATCGCCAACGACGTAGACCGCAAGAGCTCCAGATCGTAACACGCGCGCCGTTTCACTGATCGCTTGATTCATGTCCCAAATATACTGGCACAATAACCGCTGATCGCGAGTGCTAAGGCGAGGTGTCAATCGTAAGTTTGTAATAATCGATCGCACCCATTCTGCCGCTATCGCTTCTGGTGAGGCTGATTCCGCGCCGATATTTTCGCCACGGATCTTGCGAAGCTCTGATACGTTGTATCCCATCCAGACCAGCGAAAACTTACTACAACGCAAGTAATCAATTGCGTTCAAATAAGGAGGCGACGTGACTACAATGTCTATGGAATTATCATCGATGTCCAATTGTCGCGCGTCTCCCTCCGAAACTCGAGGCGGTGGTCCAAGTCGTTCAGCCCCTCTTTGAGGACAATTTGAGACAACCACGTCAACCGTTGCGAGGAACTTATTAAATGGCTTTATCGGTGCACGCCTGAATTTCTTATGCGGTCTGCTGTGGGAGAGATCCATAGCAAGGGAGGCTCCAGCCTGCTTAGTAATGATAAGACGGGAGAAACCGCACCAAAGAACCTCGCGTATACGTTCGTCGCGAACACGGCTAATCGCGGTTGCAAGAGAGGCCAATTGCCGACGCGCATAATCATCGAACCAATACCGAATGAACTTTCGAGTATCAGCGTCAGCATTCTTCGGATATGCAGCGGCGATGGTGAGCGTTCGAAACAGAGTCTTCGCACGTTGTAGTACCTCATCAGCCTTTAGAAGAACCGCCTGACGATCAATGGTTGTTGTCCAGACGCGCGCAAGTAATACAGCTAATGGATCGGAATCGACTCCAATCGCTCTATGACCTTCAGCGCGTGCGATGGCAAGAACAGTACCCGAACCCATCATCGGATCCAGCAACCGGGCAGAGCCCTCCAAGCCATGAAGCGACTTAAGGACAATACCTGGTGCCATTCGTGCGGGGAAGGGATGTATAGGTTTAATCATGAGTCCAAGCTAACCAAGTGTGCTTTTGTCGGGATCATTGTGAAGATTCTCTAACTGAGCTTTCACTGCCGCTGCCACCCGCTCGGGGCTAGCATTGACCACAATCTTATCGCTGTCTACGCCGACGAGGTCTGGCACAAGAATGGAAAGTCCCTTAGCTACTGCAATGACCTCGTCATCCCTTACCGTGACAGCGTTGAATACAGTCCTACACTGGTATGCTATCAACGACGCCGCTAAGACATCGGGAACATCTCCTTTGAGCTTTTCGAGAGCTTTCAAAAAAATGTCGATCGTCAAATGCCGTTGGTTCTTGACCCATTTCTCCAGATCATCAACCCAAGTTGTGACCTCAGTTGGGTTATGTAATTGGAAAACTTCCCGTAATTTCGTCAGCGGTATCGCTCCGTGTTCGACCGTGTATTCGAGCAGCCTTCCGAGATCGCGGGCTGTCATGGGGGTGACATCCTGCTCCTCGCAACGAGTTGTAATAGCCCCTTCCTCAAAACCTGGCGCAACAACCAATGCATGATCCGCTTTATAGCGATTGCGATGCTCAACCACGCCATCTAGTTTGATATTACCCGTCTTGGAAACTTCATTTTTGGAAGACTTTGCGTCGAAAGAAAAGCTATAAAGTGGGGGTGAAGGGTCATCCTTAGTAGGATTCGTTAGAGTAGGATACGCGTACGCCGAGGCTATACCCTCAGGTTCCCCAGGCTTTGCGAGATCGCGAACTTGAAATCCAATATATCGCAAAGCATCCGATAGCACGGCCTCCATGCGTTTGCTGTTGGTGCTGTCGTGCTGCGTCTGAAGAAGGAGCTTTGCGATGTAGGTTCCCGACTGACGTCGCTGCATTGCGCGAAAGCGCATTAACTTGTCGCGATACTCTCGAATGTTTTCTAGCGTAGACGGCTCGACTCCGATGTCCAGCGCATAAACATCAGCTAGCAGATCAACCATTGCGATCGTCCGCATCAGCTCCTTCTCTGCCTTACTACGAGAGTGTTCCGCGACAAAAGGGTGGTCTTTATTTATAACGATCGTATTGTCGGCGATCCGAAACTTAACAAAGCTGTCATCGTCGAGTTTTTCATACCGTACCTGCGTAAGAGCATTTTTGATATTATCAGCCGTGTTTTCGCGCCAGGACTTCCAACTTGCCTCGCGATCATCAATTCCGCTGTCATCAAACAAAAAGCGAACAGATGGCTGTTTTGTTAGAGCTTCGGAGACAACGTTCCGTAGTGGCGAGAGTGAGAGCACGCCGAGAGATTTAACAAGAAGATCACCACTGTCAGGGAGTTCGGCATTTTGGTCGCTATCGTAGTAGGTTCTTGCTCGATTGAAGACCTTCCTTAAAAAGGCTCGAAAGACTTTTAATTCTCTGCGGTCTTGAAACTGTTCTCGATTAATAGTAAGTAGCGGATTTAGCCCATCGGCACGTACCGTCATCCTGAATCTGGCCCACGCCGCATGACTCAAGTTTTTCTCGCCGAAGCTGGGATCATCCTGATTAACAACACGGCCGAGAACATTGATGTGGAACCCGTTTGAAGCGCCACGCTCATCGCTTCTTCCGCCGCTAATCTTATCGACAAAGAGCTTAACGTTGCCGGTGATCATTCCAACGTTTGGGATCTTGACATGGGGCACGGGGGATGTACCTGATTCGATAGGTATCACTGTCACAAAAGAAGAATCATTCTCATCTTCAGCACTGGTTTCGTTGTCGGTCTGGTTCAATCGATCTGATTCATCCACCTCGACAGTAGAAATCTCGAGATCCGGGCCTATTGTCCATTCTTTCAACGTCGGAAGCGCCAATTTTGATGAAAGGAGCAGTTCGCCATTAAGGCGTATCGCCATTTCGCTTCCAAACGGTAGCGCGGCCTGAAGCATCCGTCGCAGCACTCCAATTTTTAGTTCGCGTCCGGTAGGTTTCAGGTCTGACAAAACAGCGAGAGTCCAAGTTCCTTGAGCTGGTGCCTTGAGCGAAGTTTTCGGCGCGCCAAACTCGTCATCTCCCAAGTCTGTTTCACTGGGGTGGGGAATGCCCTTTCGGATGAGATTTAGCAAAACATCACCATCGAATACATTTTTCAACGCTTCTTCAAGCTCCTGCTCCTCTACCTCGTAAATATCCAATTCAATGTCACTGATAAGTTTATCCTCTGCGTCATCCTTGAATTGCTCAATATCGTAATTCATCGTCACGCGTCGAATTAGACCATCAGAAGCCTTACAAATGTACGTTAGTTTGTTTGCCAATACGTACGTTGCCAATTTGCCAATGCCGAATTGACCAATAACCGGCCTACCGTATTGAGTCGGCGTGTTCTTTTTCGGAGAGAACGCTATCCGCCACAGCAACCGGAGACCTTCTGCATCCATAGACGCCCCGTTATCCAAAACGCACATCGTGGCAGTCATGGCTTTGAGGTCCGTGGAGATGCGAACGTCAACGCAATCTGCACCAGCGTCCCAACCATTCGAAATCAATTCTTCGAATGCCTTTTGTGGTGATGAATATAATTGCTCGCTGAAGTGTTCTAGGAATCTGGTTCCCAGTTCTACCGAGATCTTTTGCCCTGATGAGTGACCAATTGTATCGGGTAGCGGAATGACTTCGTCGTTAATTGCGTGAGATAGGTTGTCCATAGTTGAGGTTCCTTTCGACCACTCAATCTAATCGAAACGCTTTTGTTCTACAACCTCTTGGAAAATCCATTGAACAGGCACTACTCGCAGTAGCATACTTGAAGTTCGTGCGATAACCGGTGGTGGGAACCGGTTTAGTGACAATTGATCAGGACATTAGTGTGTGGCACGCCACAACTCGCCCTCAAGTGCTGCAATCTGTGCGTCGACCATGCCGTTGAGGTTCAACTCGCCGCAGCGAGTGAAGGCAAGGTGCTTCGCTGTGTTCGCAAGTGCTTTCGGTTGGGTGGAGTTTTCGAGCGTCGACAGCAGGACGAGCAGCGCTGCCGAGGGCTCGTCACCGGCCCGGCAGATCAGATCTGTTAATGCTTCGATCTTTTCTTCGCTTGAATGAACATACAGGTTATCGATGATGCTTTCACCGGCGTCGACACAGCGCACGAGTTCGGGCAGCTCCGGGTCGTTTATTTCCAAGGCGTAACGGATTACCGCACGGGTTTGTGCGTCGATCGATTTGTCGTTGATGACTGATTGAGCGCGTCGTTTAAGAGCGTCGCTGATGTGAGATGTTTCTTCCCGCAGTCTTGCACTGCTAAGATTAAGCATGACTTTCATCCTTTCACTAGAAGGTTGAGGGTCCCAGGGTCGGCTTTGTGTTACCGCACAAGTCGGCCCGCTTCGTTTTTAGAGTGGGTGGACCAGCACTGTAGCGCCGCGATTTTCGCATGTCAATGCAAACTATTCCGAGTTATGCTGGAAGCGAGTTCAAGGATTTGAAATGGAGTCGAGTAAATGAAACTTGCGCCCGATATGCAAAACGACAACGCTGAGCCAGACGCTACGACCGATCAGAAATTCCTGGAGATGCAGGATCGGATGGAAGCGATTGAGGGCATAAGGCGTGGGCTCGAAAGTATGAAACGGAACGCAGGCAAGCCGGCAGAAAAGTCCGGAAGTTTTTCGCGAGGTGACGAGTGTTATTACAGTTCGCTGCCGCGCTGTTCCAGCTCATTAGCGAAGTGAGTCAGCGCTTGCTTTACGGAGGCATTCTCAAGCGACCAGCGATTCCAAAGTTCGACTGTTTTGGCTTTGTCGAGTTTGAAGTCGTATGCATGTCGAAAAAGGTGACGAAAGCCAAGGAGATCTCCAAGCACTGAGCGCACTTGTTCCGGCAGTACGGCGGGCCGCAAAGATTTGATATCCAGAAACATCTTGTCAAGCAACTCGCGTTGCCAACGAGTGTGATCGCGCACATGATTCTCAAAGCTCAGAGAAATTTGTGTAAAGCAGTTCTCTAAGGCGTTGTAAATGTTGTGCATCGAATATCCGAGTGAGTCCAACTCGGCGAGACTCAAGTTATTGACGTCAAATTGAGAAACATGACTTTCAATGCGAGCGATCGCGCCAAGATCGTTACGAATGAAGGCAGCCAAAGTGAGAGCAGCCTTAGCGTCAATTCTCATCATCAAGAATAATTCCGTGCTCAAGAATTTGCTCACGCAGAAGTGAGTTACAGGCTTCGAGCTCGACGACATCAACTGGGCGAGGCAAGATCTGTAGTAGATGACCCACGCTTCCGAAGAATCGATCTGCCGGGAGTCCCTCAACAGCAAAATCGAAGTCTGAATGAACGGTAGGTTGACGGCCCTTAGCTAATGAGCCAAATAGCCACACCCTCCTCGCTCCTTGTTCTCTCAGAAACCTGGCAGCTAATCGTATATGCCCCTGGTCATCGCTGCTGAGGGATGCCGGCAAGGTACGCGCTGCGCTGTCGTAAGGGGAAAGCTTCATACCGGGATTATTACACGCGCCCAAGATCCTAACAAGATATCTCAAATGGTCTAAGCGGAGAATGAAGCGGTACGCTGTTGTCTTTTCTGAAATCGCCTTGATGCGCCGTTGCAAAAATCACTTAATCCGAATCACAACTGGCAAATCAGCCTGAGTCCCATCATCGAGGTTCGCCATTAACATACGCCAGTCGCCCTTCTCGAGTGTCTCGGGCAGTCTTACGACGATTTCACCGGTCCATTCTGTTTTGAGATCTGGTTCAATGACGTCTAAATCGATCGATTCTCCGGATCGGAAAAGCGTCACCTTTATCTTCTTTGCGTCGGCTACGCGAAAGTCTCCATTGATCACCAGCACATCTCCGGCGGTTGCGCTGAAACTCTCCGGCTTTTCAGGACCGGGCGAGAGCTGCACCCAACGACCCTTCTCAAGCCTGATTGCCTGGATCGACGGAGGCACTAGTTTTTCGGATAGTTGAAATGGACCTTCAGCCGACCAGACAGACGGGAGGCCGTTGCGCCAAGTGCGCGTTTGCAGTTGAACGTTTCCTGGAGCCAGAGCCTTGGGAACAACAACCCGAAGGTGTTTCGGATAAGTCGTGGACACTACGATAGCTCGATCAGCTTGTTTGAAAGCGATTTCGGTTAATTCGGAGCGCTTGAGTGGATCGGTGCTCCAGACGGACAACTCCAGCAATTGGCCAGGCGCGACTGGCGTCATCCAGCTGAGTGCGAGATCTAAAGGCAGCGGATCGTTTGTAACCTGAAATATGACAGGCTCGGTAAATTGGTTGTTGCCGTATTTACGATTTCCGATGCGGATCTTCAGAGGTCCTTCCGGGGCGTCGTTTGGGACTTTAAAGCTGCTGTCGCTGCTGGAGCCTCCGGATTCGAAGCTCGTAACTTTGCCGGCAGCATCAGTGAGCTCAATCAGATCGTAGATATGAAATCCGTAACAGGTTAGCAAAACATCCGTGCCGGGTGAGCCGCTCGCGGGGACAATTCGCTGGACCTCAGGCAAAATCCAGTCGACGATGGTCACAGTCGCCGGCACACTACGAAGACCATTAATTTCAACCACCACCTGACTTGGACCAAGTACTACTTCTTCGGGCACTATCACTTCGAGAGTCTGACGCCCGTTGTTTTCATCATTCGTGGCCCATGATCCACCTCCGGTTCGGGCCAGGTACGTGTTGCCATTCTGAAGGAAGAACACCCTCGTATTTATCGATGATGGTTTCAAGCGGTAGCCTCTTAACTCCAGAACGGAGTTGATGGATATCTTTTCTGGTCCGAAATCGTCGATGACCGGAGTGGCAGCTTTTGGGGAATCTTTAAGTTGCGAATGTTGGCTCTGTTGTGGGTGTTCTTCGACTTGAGCGGCGGCCATCGAATGAAGCAGTGGAGGCGATAAAAAAATGAGGAGAGCCACTACAGGTGTGAATTTGAGCGACATGCTCCTCACCATACTCCGGCGGTTCCGAGTTTTCTAGAAGTTGCTCGTAAACAAGTTGAGTTGCTGGCAGATCCCCTCAAGCTCTGCAGAGAAAACTACATTGGATCAGGTGAAGAAATCTCGTAATATCATTCGAGGTAACAATGGATTGTCGAGTAAGTTCACATTCACGCGAAACAACAAAAGAAATCGAAAGTCAAATGCGGTCCAAATCTTGAACCTATCAAATCTTCGACTCTTAATACTCTTCCTGCTGTTGTTCAGCTTGCCTGGCTGTCGTTCAAGTGCAAAGCAACGGTCTAAGACTCTGTTCAGCGAGGCCAATAAAATCAGTGACCAACAAATAAAAGTCCTGAACGAGTGGGCTCGGGAGTTTAGTCAGATATTCACAGAGCAGAACCGAGCACAGTTCCCTTCTAACCGAGATTGGTTGAACAGTCGTGCACAAAAATAATACTGCTCATCGACGAAAGCTCGCAACTAGGCAGCGAGGCGGTAGAGAAATATGAAGAGGCAAGTCGTCTGATGAGTAAGGATCAAGAAAGAAGGGGATTGGCCATCATTGCTGCATCATTCAGAAAAAGTGTAGAAATCGAGCAGTTGTTCAAAGCGCAAGCCCAACTTGCTTCAGATGAAACGATTAATGACCAAAAGACATTCACCGAAAAGTTTGCTTACCTCACGACGCTTATTCAACAGAAGCAAAAAGAAAAGGACGATCAGTTCGCCGAAGGAAAACGATTGTTCCTAATGAAGTAGAGTGAACCGAAGTTGTGAGTTGGCAGCTTCTTTTCTGCCACAGAGGAGGATAATGCGTTCACGAAGTTCTCTGGCATTCACGAAAACGCGAACAAGAAGATGATCGCAATCAACAATAAAAATCTCGACATCTTGGCGGCCATTGGAATCGGACTCGGCGCGGTGTTTGGCCTGGCCGGTACCGTGGTCTCGCAAGACTCTCTCAGGCAAATCTTCTGGGCCATCGATGGTGTTGGACTGATTGTCGCTTGCGCCTTGTTGACGGTGAAGCTCGCGCGATCAGGCAATGAGTTTGTGTCGGCTGGTTTTCTTGTTTTTGCAATTGGCGAGAGCCACCTCGTTTCCGGCATCGCGGCAGGCCTCGCGGGAAGCGTTCCCTCATTCGCGGGCGGCGTTGCGCTCTGGGCGGCGGGACTCTTGCTGATCAGCGTCCCGCGGTTATTCCACATCTGGGTACGTATCGTGGGAGTACTGGCGGCAGTCCTTTTCAGTTTAGTGGCGGCGAGAATATTCCTGGGTGAACAGTTGTTACCCACGTCTTCACCACTTCCCTTTTTCGCTTATCCGTTTTTGGTCCTGACGTTCGTTGGTTGGATCTGGACGCTGCTAAAGCACAGGCTGTGACTTGATTAAAAGGAGCGTTCCGCTTAGACCATGCCCAAGCAACGGCGGATCATAATCGTCGCCGGACCTAACGGCGCCGGCAAGACAACTTTTGCTCGCGAGTATTTGCTGAAAGAAGCGCACTGCCCCGACTTTGTTAACGTAGATCTCATCGCCGCCGGATTATCGCCTTTCGATCCGGATCGCGCGGCGATTAGAGCCGGCCGGATTATGCTCTCTGAAATTCAGCGCCGCGTTCGCACGGGTGAAAGCTTTGCATTTGAAACTACCTTGAGCGGGCACGTTTATGCGCGGCTGATTCCAGGTTGGCGAAGCGTCGATTACCGCGTGAGACTCATATTTCTGAGCTTGCCAAATTCTGAGATTGCGATCGCGCGTGTCGCCGCGCGAGTCGCCCAGGGTGGTCATCATGTAACAAGCGCTGTCGTTCGTCGCCGCTTTGATTCTGGTCTGCGCAACTTTCAAAACATTTATAAGGACCTGGTTGATAAGTCGGAGTGGTACGATAATTCAGGCAATACACCGCAGCTGATTTCAGAGGCAGGCAATTGGAGGTAGTTCAATGAGCCGTCGAGTCAATTCACCTTCACCCGAAGCACAAGATACGCTGCGCGCCTTACGTCGCGCCGGACGTAAAGCCCTGGAACTCGGACTCAAAACTGGAACTCCAGTCTATGTGATCAGAAACAACAAGATCGTGGACCTCACAAAGGACCAACCAGCTACCAAAAAGTCGCGGTCAAGACGGACCTCAGCAAAAACTTCATCGAGATAATACGGACAAGAATCCGTCTTCATCTGCGTTCATCCGTGGCCGTTCTTCTGAACGTTACATCTGATCCGGAATCTCAGCTTCGACGAGTTTCGCCAACAGCGTTAGCGACTCCTGCCAACCGAGATAGCAAGCCTCGGCAGGAATAACGGCCGGCACGCCCTCTTGCACGATGTTCAATTCAGTTCCGACAGATACTTTCTTCAACGTGATCGTTGTTTGTATTTCTCCGGGCAGATTAGGGTCGTCGAATCTGTCCGTGTAGCGGATGCGTTCGTTTGGCGTCAGCTCAACATACTCTCCCCCGAATGAGTGACTGCTGCCGGTGGTGAAATTAGTGAACGACATCTTGTAAGTACCTCCGACTTTCGCCTCGAGGTGATGAACCTGGCCCGTAAAACCATTTGGCGGAAGCCACTTGGCCATCGCACTTGCATCAAGGAATGCTCGGTAAACTCTCTCCGCCGGTGCGCGGAGCACTCGGTGTAGTTTGATCGTGTTTGTGTTACCTGTTGTCATGATTTTTCCTCGTATGATTACTTAAGTTCGCCTCCTTCAACAGTAAGTCGAATGGCGACTGGCGAAATCGACACTTGCAAATTGTTTTGGGGGAATAACCGCAAAGAGGCACAAAAAATCTCAACGGGTGGGTTTATTGTCCGCAGGTCCACCGGCCGGCAGATCGGAGCTGAACATATCCGCCATGCACTTCCAGCTACCATCCGCCTGCTTCCGCCAAACCTCCACATACTTGCCTTTATCCATTATTGGTTTGCCGCTATCATCCTGCTCATTCAATTGATAGGTTCCGCTGACGTAGGCCAGATCTCCCGATCGCGCAACTTCTACCTTTGTTGCCTTCCAGCCACCAGAAAACGCCGGAGAATCAAGCATGCTTTTCCAAAGCGTTCGGATGGGTTCTTTACCTGTCAATGTCGGGATATTCGGCAGCATCAAAACCGCATCATCCGAATAGTAGGAGATCGTCTTTTCAACATCCCTGGATGCTGCAGCCTTGGACCATTCATCGTCCAATTTCTTTAAGGCAGTCTCTTCGGCGGCACGCGTGTCAGACGTCGCTTGCGTCTGACAGGCAGTTGCGAGCGAAAGCAGAAACAGCAAAAAGACGAGTGTGATTACACGAAGATCAAAAAGGAGATGACTCGACATTTTCTGAGCAACCTTATCGCGTGAGCTGGACAGAGCGCGGTTAACCTATTCTCCACTGACTACCCTGTCAAGGTTAACCGCCCGCGATTGCTCCGATGATGTAGAACGGCTCTGCGCCGGAGGCGATTGCCTGTGGCAGCGGAGCGTCCGCGGGTTCGTGGGTCACGTCCTCGCCACAGGCAAAGAATCGCAATAACGGGCGGCGCTCTCCGGCGACGTGGTCGCGAATGGTCCCACGCAGCATTGGATACCGAGCCTCAATCGCATCGAGGATCGAGTGACGTGTCACTTCACCGTCAATCACAAGTTGCACAACTCCACTGACGCCCGCGAGCGCACGCAAATGTGCCGGCAGCACAACCACAATCATGTCAGTGTCTGGACCTCCACTGATAACACTGCCGGAAGGTCTCTGACTATCGGCGCCCACGTGTCTCCACCGTCAGGCGATGCGTACACCTGCCCGCCGGTCGTGCCGAAATACACGCCACACGAATCAAGCGAGTCAACGGCCATCGCGTCGCGCAACACGTTTACGTAACAGTCACTTTGCGGCAAACCTTTGGTCAGCGCCTCCCATTCGTTACCACCGGTGCGACTACGATAGACGCGCAGTTTGCCGTCCGGCGGATAGTGTTCACCGTCGCTCTTGATGGGCACGACGTAGATCGTCTCCGGTTCATGCGCGTGAACGTCGATCACGAACCCAAAGTCAGTCGGCAAATTTCCACTGACCTCGCGCCACGAATCGCCGGCGTCGTCGCTGCGCAGCACGTCCCAGTGCTTCTGCATGAACAGCACGTTTGCATTCGCAGGATGCTTCGCAATGTGATGAACACAGTGGCCCACCTCCGCGGTCGGATCCGGAATGTATTGCGAGTGCAGTCCTTTATTGATCGGCTTCCACGTCGCGCCGGCATCATCACTGCGAAACGCACCTGCGGCGGAGATTGCCACAAAGATTCGGTCGCGATTAGCGGCGTCAAGGATAACTGTGTGGAGGCACATGCCACCGGCGCCGGGTTGCCACTGAGATCCCGTGCCGTGCCCGCGTAAACCAGAAAGTTCCTGCCAACTCTGACCGCCGTCGGCCGAACGGAACAAGGCGGCATCTTCAACGCCCGCGTAGACCGTTTCCGGATCGTCGAGCGAGGGTTCAAGGTGCCAGACTCGTTTGAACTCCCACGGATGTGGAGTGCCGTCATAGAACTGATGCGTCGTGAGCGGTTTGCCGGTTTCAGACGAAGTGTCGTAAACGAACTTGTTGCTCTCGCCTTTTGGCATTCCGTCGGGCGTGGTGGTCGGTTCGCCGGACGGCGTTCCGGGTTGGAACCAGGTCTTGCCGCCGTCGTCGGAGCGTTGAACGATCTGTCCAAACCAGCCGCTGGTTTGCGACGCGTAAATGCGGTTCGGATCCACGGCCGAACCTTTCACGTGATAGATCTCCCAGCCGGGGAAGTGGGGGCCGCTAACGTCCCATTTTTCACGTTTTCCATCTGAAGTCAGAATGAATGCACCCTTCCGGGTGCCAACGAGTACTCGTACATTGCTCATCTTTTCGTTCCTTCTTTAGTGACTTGCTAGCAGATTTCGACTCCTCATTAATAATAAGTCGAACCGCAACTGGCGAAATCGACAATTTTGCAGAAAAAAATTTCAGTTTTGCGCCAGGGTGAAGCCTAACCCAAACACTGAGCCAATAACCAGGAAGGTAACGATGAATCCCAGCGCTTCGCGGCGTTTAGAGGGTCAGTTTGCCTCCTTGGAGTGCGGGGACTTGTCACCGCTTTGGCCAAAGCGCCGACAAGGCGGCGCACTCCAAGGAGGCGCCCAATTGAAACTGATCCTACCAGACGCGCCCAACGCATTTATTAACAACCGACAAGGGTGATACTCTTCCAACTGTTTAGCCACGGATGACATGGTTGACCGGGACGAAAATCTTTCTACAACCGTTCCTTCCCTTGCTCGATCGATTACCATCGGCGCGATTGGTTTCGCCGCCGTAAGTCTCTGCGTGTTTGCCACCGTCGCTTTCGCCGAAAGATGGATGTATGGAACGCTCGGTATAACTGGCGCATACCTCACGTGGACTGTGCTGTTCATATTGCTGAGCGGTGCGGTGTTTGGCTCGCTCGTTGTCGTTCGCTGGCGCTTGCCTCGATTTTATCTGCTGTTTGGTCTCGCATTCTTCGCGTATGCCGTGGCCTGGATGCTCGCTTATTTCAACCTGGGTCGAACCACAGGCGAATTGGTTGGCTCGCTTGCGGGATCGGTCTTGATGGCGATCGTGTTTGCTGCGGGATTTGGGGCGCTAAGATCTGCAGTAAAAATTTCCGCAGTGCTCTTCGTAGCAAACTTTCTCGGCTACTTCCTGGGATCTACGCTGTTCTTTTACTTGACCGCTCCGCGAGGGATGCTCTTGTTCGGAGTCGTATACGGTCTGTTTTTCGGAGCCGGAATCGGAGCGGCCCTTCACTTCGTCCAAAGACAACAATCTAGCGAACGAGCGGCCTGATCACATCTCCGATTACATCCGGTTTGGTGCTGTCGCGCTCGAGATGCGGGTATCGCTCTCCTTCGTGGTAGTTCACCTTGTACGTCTCGTTGAAACTACCGTTTTCAACGACCAACTCAATCGGCGCGGCGCTGTTTTTCGCTGAAGCAATAGCTTCGTGGAGCACGTCAGTGGACCACGCGCGGCCATTTACGGAAACTATTTTCATTCCCGGCGCCATCCCCGCCTTGAACGCCGCGAGGTTCGGATTGACGTCCATCACCGTCCCGTCTTCTTTCAGTAACGCGCCGAGCGAATACGACAGGTCCACGCTCTTGCGCGCGTGATCGGCTATTCGAATTTCCGTGTTCGGTTTATCTGTATAAACAAGCTTCCAACCGCCATCGGTGATGCCGGCGACAGGCGCGTGCGGATTGATCGCGTTTATTCGCGCATTCAGGAAACTGCGCCAATCGTAAGGCATGACTTCGTTGAGTGCGTTTACTATGTCGTCGAACGTGTAAGGCTTGACCGCAGGGCCCGTCTCCTGGCCGCCATGAAATCGCCGGCAGAAATCGTCGAGCGAGAGCTTCCCGTTGCTTCGCGTTCTGATTAGCACATCAGCTTCCAGCCAAATCAGTGAACCTTCGTCGTAGTAATCAACCCGACGACGATAGTTCATCCAGGCGCGCGGAGAGGGGTACGTAAATTGGACCGCTGTTGCTGTGTCAACGAGCGGACGCCATTGGCGGCCCGACTGGTTTTCCATCTCCGCCGCAACGGCGGCCATTGCTTCGCGAAAGTTTTCCGGAGACCAAAGACCGCTGCGCGCCGGCAAGACTTTGCCAAGATACTGTGTCAGTCCTTCATAAACCCACAACAATTCGCCGCGCATCGGCTGTTCAAAATCAGGTGTCGCCAGACCAACCGAACGGCGATACTTGCCATTCCACGAATGCGCGTATTCATGGCCCATTAACTCAGCGAAGTCGAGCAGTTCGAGCTCATCGCTGAACGCTTTTTCGCCGACACCATCTTCGCTCGATTCGTGATGCTCCAGTCCTTCGCCCCCGCCGTGATCGCTCAGCGTCACGAGAAACTTGTACTTGCTGTAATGGCGTGCGCCGAACAACGCGTAGGCTTGCTGGACGAGTGCTTTCAGGCCTGTCAACGTCTCTGACTTGATTTCGAGCGCTGAAGTGGTGTCGGCCATGACGTCGAGCTCGTGCTTGACGCTTGAGACGTTCAGCGCAAACTGCTGGAAGTTCGCGCCGATAATTGCAGGAGAGTCCACCAGTTCTGTAAGAGAGACTTCTTTGAATTGCAGCTCATCCTTGTTCTGATTCATGACGGACAAGACCGATGCAAATTTCCATCCCGCCGGTAGCTTCAGAGACGCTGTGACGTTGATCGCATCGCTGTTCATCCCTTCCGGGTAAACGAGCAAACGATTCCACTTGATGCGTGCGAGCTTCGCACTCGCAGTTGTTTCCGGTTGCGAAACGTCATCGAAGGCGACGTCGAGAACAGATACTCCTTGCGGGATGTCGCAATGAAAGGCAAACATTTCCACGTCATCACGCTGCCACGCGATCGTTTTACCGCTCGCACTTAGCTTCAGTCCAACGAGATCGTTGATTGGGCCGGTAGGACTGTGTTCGCCGGGAATCCACTTTGGGTAGAACAGTGTCAGTGGTCCTGGTTTGACGGGAACGGCGAGTTTGCTGTGAATGATGTTCCGCGCGGCGTCGGTAGCATCGACGTTGAGCGTCATTGCTGTCTGGGGGAGGACAGAAGAAACGCTGGCGAGAAACAGGATGATCGCGATGGAGAAGATTCGAATCGGTTTCATGGCCCTATTGAACCAAGAACCTGTGTGTCTCAACAAACGGCGGAACCCGCGTTTTATTGCGGGCAACCTGCTGATTCAGTCGGCGCGTAGCGCCGGTTGAGTTTAGCCCGGCGTTTCAACGCCGGGAAAACATGCGCACCAAACATTTCGAGTCGCTTTAGCGACGCCGGAAACGTCGCTAAAGCGACTCGTTATGTAAACGCAAACCTCAATCCCGGCGTT
>DASXRE010000288.1:0-24813 GCA_036506775.1 Pyrinomonadaceae bacterium
AGCGGAAACGCGAATCAAAACCTCCGCGCCGTTTGCGGTCAACTGCCTCATCGCTTCGGGAAACAACCAGTCGTAACAGATCGCGCAGCCGAGCTTGCCGATCGGCGTGTCAGCCACCGGAAAGAGCGGCTCGTCGTAATCCGGCAAGTCGTGTGGGCTCGTATGAGCTTCGAAGGGTAGCCACGGATTGACCTTGCGATACTTGTAGAGCACGCCTTCTGGTCCAATCAGGCAGGTGGTGTTGAAGACGTGGCCGGGCCACTTCGCATCGACTTCGAGCATCGAGCCGCTCTGAATGTAGATGTTGTGCTCTTTGGCTTTTTGTTGCAGCCGCTCGGTGTGCTCGTTGGGGATTGAAATGGCGAGCTTGTCGAGCAATTCAGCGGCCGTGACAAAGACCGGCGCCGCGTGCGCAAACTCCGGAAAGACTACGAGCCGCACCGGCAAAAACGGCTCTGCTCCTGCCACCGCCGAATCGATCATTGAAAGCATCCGATCCGTGTTGGCGCGCATGCCACGGCGATCGATTGGGTTCGGATGATCCGTCTGACAGGCGGCGACTGAGTATCTGATGTGTTCCATAAAAACCTCGACAGGATGACAGAATTTACATGATGTCAGAGAACTTGAAGAAGAGCGGCTGTCACTTCTGCTGTCTGAGTCTTGTTATTCCTGCAATCCTGTCTACTTGAGACGTAACAAGTCGGGTGTTGTAGGTTTCCAGGTATCGCTGCCGCTGCGGGGTTAACGGATAGCGTTCGGGCCACGCGTACGGATACTTGCTCATGCCGTGAAAGGGTAATGGGCCAATCTGATCCGGGCTAGCTGAGTTGATATCCATCTCTTTGCTGAAACCGTCGGCGTAGAGCAGAAACGTCCGTGTCCAGCCGCGCGGCAACGGCGGCAGTTTATCGGCCGGGAACGACAGGCTCAATTCGTCGCCCGGACGCGAGATCACAAACATGTCGTCCGACGCTGCCAAAAGTTCGCGCACGTCACCTTCGCGTGTGTAGCGGCCAGTCATAACCTTCCACGGCGAAGTGAATGAGATCTCGTTGTAGTCGTAACCTAAAGGTTGTCGACCATCGGGTGAGTACTCGCGCGAGAAACCGCGCCAGCGCAGATTGGCGAGGGTTGGGTTCAGTTTCGTCAACTGCAGGGGCGCATCGCCGGCAGACGTATCCACGAGGATCTGATCCCAGTAGATGCGCATGTTGGTGACGATACGCACTTCGCGGCTCGCACTCAAAAACTTGCCGGCGAGATCCGCGATCACGGTTTGCGGCCGGCCGACGGGAATGCCGATGTTTTCAATGACGGTTCGCCACCGGCCTTGGTTGTCCTTCACCTGTAGCGCGGGCAGCGAGAGTGCTTTGCCGCTTTGTGACGCGGCAAGGTTATCGCTGGACCATGCGTAGTCAGTCCAGCCGGTTAACAACAGCTTCAATCGATTCCCCGCCGGCAGCGTCAACGTCAGAGTATGCTCATCGGCGAAGCCGCGGATCCGTTGCAAGCGAAAGTCGTCCGGATACTCACGATCGATCCGTGTAATCCTTGGCAGAACGTCGTGGCCCTGGTCGTCGATCGCCGCGAGTGGCGGGCGCGCGCCCCGCGTCGTGTAGAGCTTGAACTTTGGCGGCGGAAAATTGAGTCCCTCATTTGGATAAACCTCGACGTCTGCAGGATGCGCCACCGCAATTAGTTGCAGACGATCGACAAACAACGCCTCTTCCAGTTCGTTGGTCACGCGCAGGTCATAACGACCGTTGCGCTCTTTCAACAGGTCGCCGCGAATGCGAACGTACTCATCCGGATCAGGCGTGTTGTAAGTGCCGGGTGCGTCGAGGTGGCCCATCTCGCCGCCGCCCATGAAGTCAGTGACGAACTCAAAATGTTCTCCATTCCAGACGTAGAGATACGGACACGACGATGGTTTGCGATCGAGTTCGGTGAGCGCGAGCGTTTTGCCGGAGGCGATTTCGGTCTCCGCCTGAACGATGCCCGCGGGCCAAAGCACGCGCACCGCGTCGACCGCCGTGCGCTTGCCGAGACCAAAAACGATGTCAGCCGGCGCAGGCGCAGGGAAGGCGGAGTACGTTTCGAGTTTCTGGGCGAGACTGCCGGCGCGGATCTCGATCTTCGCTCCCACGCCACTGCGATTGCTCACTTTCGCGGCGAGACTGACGCGCAGCGAATGGTTCGCGTTGCCACCGTCGTTACGTGCGAGACGCAGGCCGCCACCCGGCACACCGAAGATGAGATCGATGTCGCCGTCGCCATCGATGTCGCCGGAGGCGAGTACGCGTGCACGTGGACCAGCAGCGGCGGTGATTTCGGGAGCGGCTTTGCTGGTTACGTCAACCCACGAATCGCCGGTGTTGCGCAACACGTGCAGCCTGGAACCGACAACGGACACGAGATCTAAAAGCCCATCGTTGTCGTAGTCGATAAACTGGGCCGCGTCGCTTCCGCCGGGCGCTTGGGTAATTTGAAAACGTTCCTTACCGTTGCTGATCGCAAAGTAGCCGTTGGCGCCGTTCGCGAAATAAAAATCGGTAAACGAATCCTTGTTTACATCGCCTGCGGCCACGACGGTCGCGCTCTTGATCTCGTTTAGTCCGGTTTCCTGCGCCACGTCGCGAAACGTGCCGTCGCGCAGATTGCGCCAGAGTGAAACTTTCTCAGTTGCCGCAACCAGCAGATCGATGTCGCGCCGGTTGTCAAAATCTGTTGGCACGACGCCACGCGCGGAGATCTTCTCGGCGAGTTTTGCCGCGACGGTTTGATCGCTGAACGTGCCGTCGCCGTTATTGCGCAGCAGCACGTTGCCGGGAATGAAGATGTCCAGGTCGCCGTCGTGGTCCACATCAACAAAGGCAGCAGATCGTGAACCGGACGGGTTTCCCATCACCTTTGCCGCAGCAGTTACATCCGAGAAGCTGCCGTTGCCGTCGTTGCGATAGAGCATGATCCCGCTGGTGCGAACGATCAGAAGATCTGGTTTGCCGTCGTTGTCGTAATCACCAGCCACCGCCGCTGTGGCAACACCCGTTGACGCCTTTGCCAACGCACCCGACTGTGCTGTGACATCAACAAATTTGCCACCATCATTGCGCGCGAGGCGTTGCTTGCCGCCGGCGACTTCCAGCAGATCGAGATCGCCGTCGAGGTCATAATCGAAAAGCAAAACAGCGCTGCTGTTCTGTTCCAGCGCCGCGTCACCAACCGGCCACTCGCCAGGCGCAGGCAGTGCATTTGCTGTCACGTCAGTGAAGACAACCTCCGGCGGGCGCTTGTCGACGAGCTCCGGTTCTGCGCCCGTCGAGGAGATCGCTTCAGCGTAGCGGCCCTGCTCGAGGTATGCCGTGCCGAGCGTGATGCCGCTGCCGCGTTGACGTAACTCCTGAAATTGTGCGATGACTTTCTGCCCTTCTTCGCGTTGGCCGCTGCGAATCAAAGACGTGCCGAGGTTGTAGAGTGCGGTTGCGTTATACGGTTCGGCCGCGATCGCGAGCCGCAGCGCTGCGATGGCTTCCGGATACTTTCGTTGTTGCGCGTAGAGTTGGCCCAGGTTTACATTCGCGCCGACATCATTCGGATCGATGCGCAAGACTTTCTGGAAATAAGTGATAGCTTCTTCGGGTTTGTTTTGCGTTTTGGCTGCGAGGCCAAGCAGGTAAGGCGGCTGTGGCGCTGATGGCGCAGCGGTGCCGGCAGCCTGCAACTCGCGTTGTGCAGCCGCGAGATCGGGCGCGTTGAAGAGCGCGATGCCCAGATTTATGCGCGCTATAACCAACTCGGAATTGAGTTGCAACGCGCGTTTGAACGCATCGGACGCTTCCTTATACTTGTACTGCTCGAGTAGTGCGACGCCCAGATTGTTCGCCCGATAAGCGTCTTCGCGCGCGTCAGTTTTTGCCGGGGCGTTTTGACGATGAGCAGCGGTTGGCTTTATTAATGACGCGGCAAGAAAGCAGATCAGGAACGACAGCAGTAGAACGCCAGTCTTAAGATTCCGCATAAGTGCCTCGAATATAAATGCGAAGATTCCGTTGTCAACCACAGATTACACAGATTCTTGTTTTGTTGCTTGTTGTTCTCAGCGGGTGCCGTCCGGCCGCGAAGCTGCCTGACAGGTCGTCGCCGGAATACAACGAGCTGGTGCGCACGTTCTACATCGGACTGGCGGCACTTCAGGTCGGTCACGACGTGCAAGCGGATGCGAAGCTCGCGCAGTTTACGCAGCTCGCGCCCGGTGAACCCGCTGGTTGGGCCAACTGGGGCTTGCTAGCCTTGCGGCAGAAGAACTTCGACCCCGCAGCAGAACGACTTGAACGCGCCCGCTCGCTCGCAGATGACAACAGCGACATCTACTACCTTGTCGGCCTGCTTGAGAGTAGTCGTGGAAAAACAGCAGAAGCGATCAGTGCGTTGCGAAAGTCAGTCGAACTGGATCAGAAAAACCTGCTGGCGACATACAAGCTCGCTGAAGAGGTCGAGCGAGAAGGAAACGACGAAGAGTTTCAGCGGCTCATCCAACAGATTCT
The DNA here is from genome assembly GCA_036506775.1 of Pyrinomonadaceae bacterium. Taxonomy (GTDB): domain Bacteria; phylum Acidobacteriota; class Blastocatellia; order Pyrinomonadales; family Pyrinomonadaceae; genus PSRF01. The sequence continues at coordinate 4,548 of DASXRE010000288.1, forward strand.
CAATGCACAGCCCGATAATCTCGCAGCCCAAATTGAATTAAGTCGAATTGCGGCGAAGAGAGGCGACGCTGAGACACTGAAGTCGACGGTGGCGAAAATCACGGCGAGCGCTTCCGCCTGGCCGCCGGAAGTGCAACAGCAGGTGACTGCACTCGAGCAGGCCACGAACAGCGGTGACTTGCGCAGTGCGGCGACGCGCACGACGTTTTTGCGAAACGTACTGGTGCGGGTGGCGGATTATCAGCGCGGTCTCGCGGCGATCAAGCCGCCGCCGGGCGAGGAGGCAGTGCCGTTCACTCACTTTCTGCGAATGGAGACACCGATTTTCAAAGCGGCGGCGCCCGATACTGCGATCGAGTTCCAGAGTGAGCCACTGAAGACCACGGATAAAACGGATTGGGTGGGTGCGATCTCGTTGAATGGCGAAGGCACGCCGGTGGTTGTGACGGCGAATGAACGCGAGGTTTCGTTGGCCACTGGCGCGAAGCTTCCGTTTGCCGCTAAATCGGTTTTAGCCGCGGATCTTAATTACGACTTCAAAACGGATCTCGTGTTAGCTGGTGCCTCTGGGCTAAGGATCTTCCGGCAGGAAAGTCCTTCAAAGTTCACTGACGTAACCGCCGCGACGAAGTTGCCGGCCGAAGTCGTAAATCGAAACTACACCGGCGCGTGGGCGGCCGACATCGAAGCAGACGGCGATCTTGACGTCATTCTCGGTTCACCTCAGCTCAAGCCCGCGGTTTTACGCAACAACGGCGACGGGACGTTTCAGGAGATGAATGTCTTTTCGGGAGTTACGGGTCTGGTCGACTTTGGGTGGGGCGATCTCGATGGGGATGGAGATCCCGATGCGGCGATGATCGATGGTTCCGGCGTGCTGCACGTTTTCACCAACGAACGACAGGGGCTGTTCACTGAACGCGCCATACCCGCGAACTTTCCCGCCGCCCGCGCGCTTGCCGTGGGCGAGATCAACAATGACAGCGTGCTGGATTTGGTAATCGCGCAGAGTGACGGAGCGATTACGCGACTGTCTGACAAAGACAACGGAGCAGGTTGGGACCACGCGGAACTTGCGCGAACAGGAAACGTCGAGGATGGAGCGACCCTCCGCCTGGCCGATCTCGACAATAACGGCGGACCCGATCTGGCGCTGGGTTCAAAGATCTGGTTCAGTGATGAAAACGGGAAGTTTGTTGCGGGGAAGGATCTGGCGGAAAGAATCTACGACGTTGCGGATGTGAATGGGGACGGCCGTTTGGACATGCTCGGGTTGGACCAGGAAGGCAAGCCGGTTCAGGCGATCAACCACGGATCAAAAAACTATCACTGGCAAGTGGTGCGCCCGCGTGCGGTGCAAGCGACCGGCGATCAGCGCATCAACTCGTTTGGCGTCGGTGGCGAGATGGAGATTCGCGCCGGCTTGCTGGTGCAGAAGCAACCGATCACCGGACCGGTCCTTCATTTTGGTTTGGGTGAACAGACCAGCGCCGACGTGATTCGTGTCACTTGGCCCAACGGCTCGGTGCGCGCGGATTTTGAAGTCAAGGCAGATCAAACCATCGTCACCGAACAACGTTTGAAAGGTTCCTGCCCGTTTCTATTTGCCTACAACGGCAAGCAGATGGAATTCGTTAAAGACACTGTGCCGTGGAGCTCAGCGATCGGTCTTCGTATTAACACGCTCGGCACCGCGCGCGTCGAAGCAACCGAAGAATGGTACAAGATCAGTCGCGATCAACTCGTGCCGCGCGACGGGTATTACGATCTGCGGATCACCGCGGAACTCTGGGAGACGTATTATTACGATCAGCTCAGCCTGAAGGTCGTCGATCATCCCGTGGGCACGGAGATCTTCGTCGACGAGCGGTTTGTCATTCCGCAGCCGAAACCCGCGATCACCACGGTTTCGACCCCGCATCCAATCGTCTCCGCCAGCGACGATAACGGCCAGGACGTTACCAATATCGTAAACAAGCTTGACGGAAACTATCTCGACACGTTTGGACGCGGAAAGTATCAGGGCGTGACGCGAGAGCACTACGTGGAGATCGATCTCGGTGACAATGCCCTTGCCACCGGTCCGCTTTGGTTAATCGCGCATGGGTGGATGCACCCGACGGATTCTTCAATCAACGTCGCGATCAGTCAGGGACAGCAGGAGCACGCCAAGGCCTTAAGTCTGGAAGTTCCCGACGGAAAGGGCGGTTGGGAAGTGGCGCAACCGAATCTTGGGTTCCCGGCCGGGCGAAAGAAAATCTGTTTGTTTGATTTGTCGAACGTATTCAAGCCAGGGACACCTCGTCGGCTACGGTTACGCACCAACCTCGAGATTTACTGGGACGCTTTTGAGTGGGCGTTCGCCCTTTCTAACGCCTCTCCGAAGATTACGAATTTGAATCCCGAGGTGGCGGATCTACACTATCGCGGTTATTCTGTAATCAATCAGGCGAACGCTTCGTCTCCTGAAACACCAGACTACAATCGTCTTTCGAGTTCGAAACAGATCTGGCGTGACTTGATTGGCTATTACACGCGATTTGGTGACGTGCGCGAGTTGTTGCTGCGCGCCGACGACCGTTACGTGATCATGAATGCTGGTGACGAGATGTCGTTTCGCTTTGCTGCGCCCGCGCCGCCGCCTGCGGGTTGGGTGCGCGACTACGTCATCGTCGGCGATGGTTGGATTAAAGACGGAGACTACAATTCCACGTTTTCGAAGACTGTTTTGCCGTTGCCGTACCACGCCAAGAACCTGTACGACACAGCGCCCGGCCGGCTGGAAGACGAATGGGTTTATCGTCGTTATCCGGAAGACTGGCAAAACTACCACACGCGTTACGTGACCGCTGAGACTTTTCAAAACGCAATGAGGTCGACAAAGAACAGATGAAGGGTCGCGGTACTGCTCGAATAGTGCTCACCGTGGTTTTCGTGGTGCTGCTCGCCCTGCCGCTCGTGCTCAAACATTTCCGCACGCGCGGCGAAACTGCAAACGCATCGCTGGACGCGACGGCCGCAGTCAGTCGTTACGGTTTTCACCTCGCTGAGGTCACCAAATCTGCGGGCATTAATTTCGTTCATACCGCCCCCACCCTCGATCACCGTTTGGACCACATCATGCCGCAAGTCGCGTCGATGGGCGCGGCCGTTTCGATTGTCGATTACGATCGCGACGGCTGGGCAGACATCTACGTCACCAACAGTGGGGAGGGAAGCAAGAACGCGCTGTATCACAACTCGAAAGATGGATCCTTCAAAGACGTGGCTCCGGATCTTGGGATTGCGGATGTGAATCAGCCGGGTACCGGCGTTTCGATGGGTGCCGTCTGGGGCGACTACGACAATGACGGTTACGAAGATCTGTTCCTGTACAAGTGGGGCCGGCCGGAACTCTTTCATAACGACGCGGGCCAACACTTCACGCGCGTAACTGACAAAGCAAAACTGCCTGCATGGGTCAATGCCAACACTGCCGTGTGGTTTGACTACGATCGCGACGGGCGTTTGGATCTATTTCTGGGCGGCTATTATTCGGAAGACGTGGACCTCTGGCACTTGAAGAACACGAAGATGATGCCGGAGAGTTTTGAGTACGCGCGCAACGGCGGCCGCAAGTATCTCTTCCACAACCTTGGTGACGGACAGTTTGAAGAGGTGAGCGAGAAACTCGGCATCGACAGCCGGCGCTGGGCGCTGGCCGCGGCGGCCGCAGATTTGCGCGGCACTGGTTATCCCGATCTCTTCATCGCCAACGATTACGGGATCTCCGAACTCTTCTTCAATGACGGCAAACGCTTTCGCGAAGTCGGCAAACAGACCGGCGTCGGCTTTTCGCCGAAGAGCGGCATGAATGCGTCAATGGCCGACGTGCTGAATCAGGGCAGATACGCGATCTACGTTTCGAATATCTCTGAAGAGGGTGTGCTGATTCAGGGCAACAATCTTTGGGTGCCGCGCGAAGGAACAGCGGGCGACGGGGTGAAGTACGAAAATCTCGCGCGCGCGATGGACGTGGAGATGGGCGGCTGGAGCTTTGGCGCGCAGTTTGGCGATCTCAACAACGATGGCACGCTCGATCTCTATCTCGTCAACGGCTACATCTCCGCCAATCGAAACACGAACTACTGGTACGACTTCTCGAAGATCGCCGGCGGCAACTCGACCATCATCTCCGATGCGGCTGACTGGCCGCCAATGGATGGCCGTAGTTTGTCTGGTTATCAACCGAAACGAGTTTGGCTCAACGACGGCGCCGGCAAGTTTGTAAACGTGGCCCAGGCTGTGGGCGTGAGTGACGTTTACGACGGCCGCTCGGTGGCGCTGGTTGATTTGTGGAATCGCGGCGTGCTCGACGTTGTTGTGGCTAACCAGAAAGGACCGCTGCTGGTCTACAAGAACACGGTGGCGCCGGAAAACAAGTGGATCAGTTTTGAACTGGAAGGCACCGCGAGTAATCGCAGCGCGATCGGCGCGGAGGTCCGCGTGTTTTGGGATGGCCGGGAACAAGTGCAACAGGTCACCGGTGGCAGTGGTTTTTGCGCGCAGAACCAGCGACGGCTCCACTTTGGACTCGGGAAAAACCCACACATCGAGAAGGTGGAGATTCGCTGGCCATCGGGAAAAGTCCAAACATTCGACAAAGCTGAAACCGGACAAACCTACCGGATCAAAGAATCGGCATGAGGTTCTTCTCTGTGCCATCTCTGTGTCCTCTGTGTCTCTGTGTCGTTGACCGATGACCGATGAACCACAGAGGCACAGAGGACACAGAGAAGAGTCTGAGATTGGCAACGCATGAAGTTACGACTCGACAACCGTTACGTCGCGCCGCTTTTCATCACCTGCATTCTGCTGGTGGGCCACATCTTTTACGGCTTTCTCGAGAGTTATGAGAGAACCGCGCTCGCGATTGTGGCCGCGATCGTTACGGAACTGGTGCTGGGCCGGATCTTTTTCGGGAAGTGGTTGAATCTGGCAAGTGCCTACATCACGGGCATCAGCGTCGGCATTCTGCTTCGTTCACCGGCGTTCTGGCCGTACGCGTTGTGCAGCGTGGTGTCGGTCATGTCGAAGTACGTTCTGCGCGTGAAGGATCGGCATCTCTGGAATCCGTCGAACTTCGGCATCTGCGCGTTGTTATTGCTCGCGCCGGATACCGTAGCGGTGCTGAGTGTGCAGTGGGGCAACTTCATTCTGCCGATGCTGGTTATCTGGATTCTCGGTTCGATCATCATCTGGCGCGCGAAGCGGTTTCACATCAGCTTCACTTACGTCGTCTCATTTTTCCTGTTTGCGTTTTTGCGTAGCTGGATCACGGGGCACCCGTGGCGCGCCGAGGTGGCGCCGATCACGGGGCCGATGTATCAACTGTTTGTGTTCTTCATGGTCACTGATCCAAAGACCACGGTTCGATCCAAAACCTGGCGATGCGTGGTTGTGTTCTTCGTCGCTTTTGTAGAGATGCTGCTGCGGCTGAACCAGGTAATTTACGCTCCGCTCTACGCGCTGTTCATCGTTGGACCAACAGCGATGCTCATTGAAACGTGGCTTGAGTCACGTCGTCCGATTACTGCTCAAGAGTCTCAGGCCGCATGAAACTGCTACTCGTTTTTATCCTGGCTTTTTTTCTAATCTTAATCTGTGGCTGCAAACAGCCGGCAACAGTAGCCCCTACGACTCAGGAAGCCCCGCAAACAGCCACCGCTTCGCCATCTCCAAGCCCAACTCCACCACGCCCCTCGGGAGCGATCGAATTCACTGACGTCACCGCCGAAGCCGGCATCCGTTTCAAACACAACAGCGGCGCCTTCGGCAAAAAGTACCTCCCCGAAACGATCGGCTCCGGCTGCGCCTTTCTCGATTACGACAACGACGGCTGGCAAGACATCCTGCTCGTCAATTCAATGGACTGGCCGGAAAACAAGAAGCGCCGTTCTTTTCCCGCGCTTTATCACAACAACAAGGACGGCACCTTTACTGACGTAACCGCGCAAGCCGGACTCGCCGTTGAAATGTATGGCATCGGCGTGGCCGTCGCAGATTATGACAACGACGGCAACGTCGATATCTACATTACCGCTGTTGGCCCAAATCATCTCTTCCGCAATGTGGGCGGCGCCAAGTTTCAGGATGTTACTCGGTCCGCCGGCGTCGGTGATCCCGGATTCTCAACCAGCGCGGCGTGGTTCGATTACGACAACGACGGCAAACTCGATCTCTTCGTCGGTAATTACGTCGAGTGGTCCACGCAAACAGATCAGTACTGTAGTCTCGACGGCAAGAACAAGTCCTATTGCACGCCGCAGAGTTACAAAGGCCAGAGCGCGACGCTCTATCACAACCGCGGCAACGGAAGTTTTGAAAACGTCACCGCACGCGCGGGTCTCAACGATCCCGCCGGCAAGACCCTCGGCGTGGCGTTGCTCGATTATGACGACGACGGCTGGCTGGATCTCTTCGTCGCCAACGACACGGAACCAAACAAGCTCTACCGCAATAACCACAACGGCACGTTCACCGACAACGCAGTCATCGCCGGGGTTGCTTTCAGCGAATCGGGAACGGCGCGCGCGGGCATGGGCGTCGATGCCGCGGACTACGACGGCTCCGGCCGGCAAAGTGTCGTGATCGGAAACTTCACCAACGAGAGCATCGCGCTCTATCACAACGACGGTTCGGGACTCTTCACTGACGATGCGCCTTCGTCAGGTATCGGCAAGATGTCGGCGCAGTCGTTGACCTTCGCCTGCTTCTTCTTTGATTACGATCTTGACGGTCTCGTCGACATCTTCGCGGCTAATGGTCACGTGTCTGACGATATCAGCGTGGTGCAGCCGACGGTGAAGTACGCCCAACCGCCGCACCTTTTTCACAACAAGGGCAAAAAGAAGTTTGAAGAAGTCACAGCGAAACTAGGCCGTGCTTTGAATCGCGCGATTGTTGGTCGCGGCGCAGCCTACGGCGACTTCGACAACGACGGCGATCTCGATCTGCTGATCACGACTAACAATGGTCCGGCGCGCCTGTTGCGCAACGAGAATGCGAACCAGAACGATCTGCTGCGCGTGCGAACCGTCGGCGCGAGATCGAATCGTGACGGCATCGGCGCGAAGGTTGTCGTAAAGACTGCAAAGGGCCGAAGCATCTTCGCGATGGTGCGCACCGGTTCGAGCTACTGTTCGCAGGCGGAACTGCCGCTGACGTTTGGTTTGGGCAAGCCCGAGGAAGGAACAACACTCACGCTGGAGATCACCTGGCCGGGAGGTCAGAAGGATCGTATCACCGACGTGAAGCCCAATCAGACTGTTACTGTGCAGGAAGGCAAGGGGGTTGTTTCCGCTGAACCGATCGTGTTTGTGCCGCAAAAGCAGCAGCCACAGCAGCAGCCACAGCAGCAGCCCCAGCAGCAGAAAGTCAGTTGACGTTCAACGCCGTCGTCTTGTGCTTTCTGGTTGCTTCTTTCTTCAGATGTCCGCTTAGTTGAATCACACTTTCCAGATCGCGCCTCGCGTTGCTCAGTTGTTTAGCGTCGACCGTGTTCGGATTCTCGATCACGGGATTGGTAACAAAACTTCTGATCTGTTTGCACATCCGGATCAGCGTGTCTTTCATCTGCGAGTCGTTGAGTTCGTCTGAGTTTTCGACGACCGGAGTTTCGGCCAGCAGTTGATGCAGCGCGAGAGTTGATTGCAAACGGCTCGCGCGCTTTTTGATCTCGGCACTCGCTTCCGAGATGAAGCTGTAGTCGATTGGTTTGGAGGCCGTGAGCAGGCGAGCAAATTCATTGTGCAACGTCAGGATGCGGTTGAAGTCTTCTTCGGTCTGCTCCATCAACGCATCGAGCTGACGCCGATCCTTCGGCGCACCTTTTTCATAACCAAAGTTTCGCAGTTGCCATTCGCGACTGCTCATCTCCTGCTGGCGAATACGATCCGTGTTGACACGTCGATCCATCGGCGGTGGGCCGGGCGCAGGTGATTGTGCAAAAACAGGGGCCGTCAGGATTATCAGGAGGGGAATCGCGAAGAACGAGTATTTGCTCGCGTTACTCATGGCAAACCTCCCGGATTTGTGCCGGGTAGTATAGCTTAGATAACCAAGGGATGACAGGGACAGACAGATGAATTATTCTTTGCGTTTGGCAGAATGCGACGAATAGACCTAACGAAGGCAAACGTAGCCCGCTCGAACACGATTCGCGACATCAATCGGCAGATCGTTTTGAACTATGTCCGCGAGCGAGGCCCAATCTCCCGATCCGAAATTGCCCAGGAAACGGCACTGCAACGTTCAACAGTCTCTCTGATTGTGGAGGAGCTGTGTATTGACGGGCTGATTGAGGAGATCGACGGCGAGTCAACCGGCGGCCGTCCTCCCATTTTGCTGTCGCTGCGCACTGCTGACGCAGTCGCGATCGGCGTTGACGTGGGCACCAACCAAACCATCGTCGCAACGAGCGATCTGGCGGGACGTGTCCTGCAGGAAGAAAGATTCCAGACCCAGTCTGATGCTAAAGAAACCACCAAGCGCATCATCGAGCGCGCCAGGAAACTAATCAGAAGAAATCACGGAACGATTGAAGGGATTGGCGTGAGTCTTCCCGGACTGGTCAACCCTGACGGGTCGGGGCTGTTCGTTCCCAACTTCGATTGGCGCGACGTGCCGCTGGCGAAAGATCTGAACGCCGCGACCGGATTGCCGGTCACGATGGACAACGACGCGAACGCTGCCGCCCTTGCGGAGCTGTGGTTTGGCCGGCCGGAAATTCGTCAGGTGCGCGATTTCATTCTCGTGCTCGTTGAAGGCGGTGTGGGCACGGGAATCGTCTTTGACGGACAGGTTTATCGCGGTGAGAACGGCGCCGCCGGGGAGTTTGGTCACATGACAATCGGGCAGGGCGCGCCGGTCGCTTGTGCATCCGGTAGCCATGAATGTTGGGAGGCGTTTGCTTCCGAGCGTTCGGCCCTCGCGCGCTACAAGAATCTATCGCGCGGTTTGAATGGCGCCGCGGACGTCACGTTCAGCGAACTGATCGATCAGTCGTTGCGCGCTGAAGGACCGGCGCGCCAGGCATTGAAAGAGACAGCGAGATATCTCGGGATCGGCATCGCGAATTTGATTCGCGGCCTCGCGCCGGAAGCAGTGATCGTCGGTGGACCGGTAGTGCGCTCGTGGCCGGTGATTGCTGACGAGATCAGGAACAGTGTTGAGGCCACGATCTGTCGGGGGTTGCCGTCGACGCGCATCATTGCTTCGACGCTTGGACCCGAGCCAACCCTGATGGGGGCACTTAGTTTGGTGCTTGCGAGTAAGTTCGCTTCGGTCCCAATTACTTAACCCGACTTATGCCCGCTCATTGAACAAAGTCGCACTCCTGAAAATAAACTCACAAATCGCGAAAGCGCGGCGAAAAAGTGCTTGACAAGGCTCTCGATAAGTATTAAATGCTTTTTATAGCCTCTACAACAAAGTAGCACTCAGCAAGCTGGAACTGAATAGGTAGATTTTATTTCGGCATCATTCGACGACCGGAGTCGTCGGCAGTGGCAGTACCGGTTCAGAAGTTCACATCGCAAAACGCAAACAGAGTTCTGAGGAGGTGCGGTATGTCGAGAAGGTTCGCATTGCAGGTTGTGTTGTTCCTGCTTGGTGTCGGTCTGTTTGTCGGCGTGCACGCGCAGTCGAGCACGACCGGCAACATCACCGGCACGGTGAGAGATCCGCAAGGCGCGGCAGTCGCTAAAGCAGAGATCACTCTCACCGAAGACAAGACTGGCGCCAGTCGTACCGTTACCACCAACGAAGACGGCTTTTATAACGTGCCCAGCCTGCCGGCGGGCGTCTACACGATCACGACTGCTCCCGGCGGTTTCAAGAAAACAGTCATGACTGCGGTCGAACTGCACGTCAACGAAAACAAGACTGTCAACATCGACCTCCAGGTTGGACAAGTAACGGAGACCGTTACGATCACCAGCGATGCCGCACCGGTTGAAATACGCAGCGGTGAAGTCAGCAGTCTGATCTCCGAGAAGCAAGTCACGGAGCTGCCGTTGAATGGTCGCAACTATGCGCAGCTCGCCTTGATGGTTCCTGGTGTTTCGCCAGTGACGCAGTCACTTGCGGGCGGCGCGTTCGCTACGAAGGGAACCGGACTTAACGCCGGCGTTGACATGTCCGTCAACGGTAACCAGTCAAACGCGAACCTCTGGACAGTGGACGGCGTCAATAACATGGACGTCGGCTCGAACCGCACTTTGCTCGTGTTTCCGTCAGTCGATTCGATTCAGGAGTTTCGCGTTGAGCGCAACAGCTTCAGCGCCGAGTTTGGTCAGGCGCAGGGCGCCGTGGTCAACCTGATCACCAAGGGCGGTTCAAATGATTTTCACGGTGCTGCCTTCGAGTTCTTCCGCAACGATGCACTGAACGCCAACAACTTCTTCATCAACCGCGCGGGTGGTGAGAAGGGGCAGTTGGACTACAACAACTACGGCGGCAACTTCAGTGGTCCGATCATCAAGAACCGGGTTTTCTTCTTCTGGTCGGAAGAGTGGCGTCGTGAGCGTCGCGGTCAGGTGCTTTCCGCAAACGTGCCGACCGCCGCGGAAAAGGCCGGCGACTTCAGTGCGTTCATAACTCAAAACGGCCGGCCCGTTCCCAATCTGACCACGCCGTTGATTACCCTGTCTGACGGCACGAAGATTCACAGCCTGCCGCATGTTCTCGGCGGCAGTTGCGACGCGGCCAATCCATTAAACGTCGGTCCGAATCCTGTCAGTCCGGGCTGCTTCCCGGGCAATAAAATCCCAACGAACCTGCTCAGTCCCGCGGGCCTCTCGTTTGTGAAGCTTTACCCGAATCCGACTGGGCCGGGCATCGGCGATTGGGCAACGACGCAGCTTCAGCCGATCGACACTCGCCAGGATCTGATTCGCGGCGACATCACGCTCACTGACAAGATGAACCTGATGGTTCGCTACATCAATGAGACGTGGACCCACCTGGCTGCGTCAGGAAACTTCTGGGGCGACTCTCCGTATCCCACGCTTGCTTCTGACTGGAGTCAGCCGAGCCATAGCTTCGCCGTCAAGTTGTCGAATACGTTATCGTCGAAGGCGGTGAACGAATTCCAGTTCTCGATCGCCGGCAACGACATCATCATCACCACCGCCCCTTCTACCGAGGCGCTGCAACAGGAAATCGCGTCGAAGTTCCCGACGGTGTTTCCACACGACGACACGATCGGCGGCACGTCGCCATCGCTCTTCTGGGGCGCGGGTGGTTACGCAAACATCTGGCATCAGGCGCCATGGCAAAACCGCGAAGACCTTTACATCTGGAAAGACGACTTCTCTTTGATTGCGGGTGCGCATGACCTGAAGTTCGGCGGCCTGTTTAGTCACAACTTCAAGGATGAGCCGGGCGCCGGCGCCGGTGGCGGTAATCAACAGTTGACGATTCAGGGCTGCGGCGAGCAGACCGGCAACTGTATTTCCGACCTGTTGTTGAAAGACACGGTGCTGCTGAACTACACCGAGATCGCCAACACGGAAATTGCTAACGGTCGTTGGCGCGATTACGAGTTCTACGCAAACGATACGTGGAAAGTGCATCCGCGAGTCACGGTTACTCTCGGTCTGCGCTATTCAGTCTTTCCACCGGCCTGGGAGGCACAGAATCGTATCTCTAACTTCCTGCCGAGTCTTTACAACGGCGTCGATTTCAACACCGGTTTGGTAACTTCTGAAGAAGCGATCGGTCTCGGCTTGGGCCGCTCGACTGTTCACACTTACAAGCAGGGCTGGCAGCCGCGCGTGGGTGTCGCATGGGATGTCTTCGGCACCGGCAAGACTTCCGTGAGAATGGGGTTTGGCCGTTATATGAGCCGTTCAAACGTGATCGAAGATTTGCTTCGTTTGACCAGCAATCCACCATGGACCACCACCGTCAGCGCTGGTTCCGGCTGGAACGGCTCTGGCACTACGCTCGCGAACTGTCCCACCTGTCGCAGTCTCGACACGATCAATCCGGGCCTGGCTACCAACGTTGCGGGGGTTAATCCCAACGCTGGCTTCAATGCCATCGATCCCAATTTCAGGCCACCCGAGAGCTACCAGTGGAACCTGACTGTGTCGCACGAACTTTTCAAAGACACGGTCGTTGAAGCTTCTTACATCGGCAACCACGGTCTGCACATCTGGCGCCGCAATGTAAACGCCAATGACATCGCGCCGAATGTAGCTTGCCGCGGCACGGCGTGCGACGGCACCAGCAGGGACGCGAGACTACAGATTGCGAGAGCCGGATTGGGCCTGACCGGCCAGGATCAGGGTCAGCTCATTGCTGACAATCGCCTGTTCAGAGGGATTGGCAACGTCACGACCGACGAGTCCAACGGCAACTCCACTTACGAGGCGATGCAGTTGTGGGTTAATCGCCGCTTCACCAATCGTTTGGCATTTCAGGTTGCGTACACCTGGGGTCACGCGATCTCAGACGTAGCGCTGACGTCGTTTACCAACTCAACGAGCGATCCGTTTAATTTCCTCAGCGACAGGGGCGATGCGGATCTCGATCGCAGGCATACGTTTGTGAGCAACGTCGTCTACGTACTGCCTTCGTTTAAGCGTTGGGGCAAGACAGCGGATTTCGTTCTCGGTGATTGGCAGTTGAATGCGATTGCCTCTTACTTTGGTGCGACTCCGATCGAGCTGACCACCGGAGTCAATACGATTGGCACCGCCTCGGCAGTAGGCCAGCGCCCGAATTACACCGGCGCGCCGGTTTATCTCCACGACGATCCGACCCATCACCTCAACCCGGCAGCCTTTGCGACGCCGGCGGCAGGTCAACTGGGTACGCTTGGCAAAGGCGCAGTGCGTGGCACGCCGATCACGACAGTCGACTTTTCAGTCGCGAAGAATTGGAGATTCCAGGAGCGTTACGGAATTCAGTTCCGCACGGAATTCTTCAATCTCTTCAATCACCCGAACTTCGTTGGTTTTGATACTGATATTCGCAACGGCACTTTCGGACAGCTCAACGTTGCCCAGTCGTCGCGCGAGATTCAACTCGGTATCAAGTTTACCTTCTGATATACTGCCGGCAGACTGAATAGGACGAAGAGCTGAGCGATCCCCCTCGGCTCTTCGTCCGAGTTTTTTTCACGGTCCGTTTGGATCAGGGGTAACGATGTACCTGCGCTCGGCCTGTCTTCCTCTTCTAATTTCAATCTTCATTTTTCAAGCGCAGGGCGATCTGTTTCGCCGTCATTACGAGGCGGCGCAAAACTATCAACGTGCCGGCAACTTCACCGCCGCTGAAGCCGAGTTCAAGATCATTCTCGCCGAGTCGTACCTCCGCCTCGGCCGCATCTATTCCGCCGAAGCCAAATACCAGCCTGCCGCTGACGCACTGAAAACTGCGACTTCGATTCGTCCTGACTCGACGGAAGGACTCGTCGATCTCTCCATCGCTTACTTCCACATCGGTGAGTTCAATAAGGCCATCGAGCCCTTGGAGCGTGCCGTCGCGGCTGATCCGCAAAACGCGGGCGTACATCACATGCTGGGCAAGAGCTACTTCATGATGGGCGAGTTTCAGAAGGCCGCAACCGAGCTGCAAACTGCGCTGAAGTTGTCGCCAAATGACTACGATGCCGAATACACGCTGGGACTGGCATATCTGAAACAGCGCGACGTGGCCCAGGCGAAACAGTTGTACAACCGCATGGTCCAACGTCTCGGCAACCGGCCCGCGCTGCGCGTGCTCGTCGGACGCGCCTATCGCGAAACGGGTTTTCTGCCGGAGTCGATCGAAGAGTTCAAAGCCGCAATCGAGCTCGATCCTCGTTTTCCTCGCGTCCATTACTATCTCGGCCTGACGTATCTTTACAAAGACGGAGCCGCGCGTATTGCCGAGGCAATGGAAGAGTTCAAGGTCGAACTGGCGGCGAATCCAGATGAGTACTTCGCCAACTTCTATCTCGGCATTCTCTACATCATGGACCGCAAGTGGGATGAGGCGATCGCGTTGCTCGAAAGAGCGGTTCGCAAGCAGCCAAACAACCCCGATCCTTATTTCCACCTGGGCCAGGCGTATCAGGGCGCCGGCAAGCACGAGCAGGCGATCGAGGCATTGCAGAAGACTATCGCGTTGAATCCGTCGCTCGAACACAACGACTACCAGGTGACGACCGCACACTATCGTCTCGGTCAATCATTGATCAAAGTCGGTCGCACTGCTGAAGGAGAAAAGGAACTGCAAACGTCCGCTGATCTGAAGTCGAAAGGCTTCAAGATGGACGAGAAGAAAGTGGGCGCGTTTTTGAGCGGCACCCGTTTGCCCGGCCAGGATAGCAAGACTGAGCTGGTAAAAGCTGAAGGCGTTGTTGCCGAGCCGCTCGCGCTCGATTCGAAGACGATCGAAAAACTGAAGGCCGACGAAACGCTGTTCGAGAAGGTCGCCGCGGCAGCACACAACAGCATTGGTCTGCTGCGCGCGCAACAGGAAGACTTTCGCGAGGCGGCGGTTCAGTTTGCTCAAGCCGCGAAGTTGAACCCGAGTCAACAGGGACTCAATTACAATCTTGGCCTCGCTTACTACAAATCCGAAGCGTACAAGGATGCGATCCCGGCGCTGGAAAACGAACTCAAAGTCGATCCCGGAAACATCGGGATCAAGCAGTTGCTCGGTCTCAGCTATTTCATGACCGAGAACCACGCGAAGGCAGCAGCGTTGCTGGAAGAGGTCATTAGAGTAAAGACTCAGGATGCCGCGCTTTATTATCCGTACGCGCTTTCGCTGCTGAAGGACGGCAAGATCGAAGCGGCAAATCGCGCGATTGAGCAGATGGTGCTCGTTGGTGGCAACAGTCCGCAGTTGCACATTCTGCTGAGTCAGGCAAATTACGAACGCGGTGAAACTGCGAAAGCGCTTGAGGAACTTCGCACTGCACTTTCACTTGACGACAAAGTGCGACTGGCTCACTTCTATTCAGGTTTGATCTACCTGAAAGACGGCAAGATGGACGAGGCTGCGCACGAGTTCGGGAGCGAACTGGCGTTAAACCCGAACGACCTCACCGCGAAGTATCACTTGGCCTTCGTGCTCCTGGCCCAACAGCAGACCGAACGCGGGGTGAAGTTGATGCGTGAAGTCATTCGCGAGCGACCCGATTTCGCGGATGCGTACTACGAGCTCGGCAAAGCGCTGTTGCAACAGGGCGACGTTGGTGGGAGTGTGCAGAATCTCGAGACTGCCGTAAAGCTCAAACCCGACCAGGCGCACGTGCATTATCAATTGGGACGCGCTTACATAGCCGCCGGACGCAAGAAGGAAGGCGAGACTCAGCTCGAGCTCTCGCGTGAACTGAAGGAGAAAGCGCGCGCGAAGGGCAACTAAGGCCATCCACAGATTACACAGATGCCACTGACATCGATTCTTTTGCTGGTGACCCTGGTTGTCGCGCCGCCTGTGAAGGTCAGCTTCACCGACATCACGGCGGAGGCAGGCATCACGTTCAGGCACGTCGCCTCGCCCGAAAAGAAATACATCGTTGAATCGATGAGCGGCGGCGTGGCGCTGTTTGATTACGACAACGACGGCGACCTCGACATCTTTCTCGTCAACTCACTCACCGTCGATCTCGTGAAGTCAAAAGGAAAAACGAAGAGCGATCTTTATCGCAACGATGGCAACGGAAAGTTTACTGAAGTTGCCGTGAAGGCCGGCGTGAGCGACGTCGGTTGGGGCATGGGCGTCGCCGTCGGCGATTACAACAACGACGGCTTCGAAGATCTTTACGTTACCTGTCTGGGCCCGGATCATCTCTTCAAGAACAACGGCAACGGCACCTTCACTGACGTGACCGCCAAAGCCGGCGTGAGCGATCCACGCTGGTCCACCGGCGCATCGTTCTTCGATTACGACCGCGACGGCGATCTCGATCTCTTTGTTGCGAACTACGTCGACTTCGACATCAACCACCTGCCGGAGTTCGGACAGGGCCAGACCTGCCAGTACAAATCCATCCCGGTGCAGTGTGGACCGCGCGGTTTGAAAGGAGCGGGGGATTCACTGTTTCGCAACAACGGCGATGGCACGTTCACCGACGTGTCAAAACAGGCGGGTGTTTCGGATCCCGATGGCTTTTACGGGCTTGGCGTGATCACGAGTGACTTCGATAATGATGGCCTGATCGACATCTTTGTCGCGAACGACTCTACCCCGAACTTCCACTACCGAAACAATGGCGACGGGACTTTTAAAGAGATCGGATTCAGCGCCGGCACTGCGGTGAATGAAAACGGAAGCGAGCAGGGTAGCATGGGTGCGACTGCCGGCGACTACGATCACGATGGAAGAATTGATCTCTTCGTTACGAACTTCGCCGACGAATACAACACGCTCTACCACAACGACGGCCCGAATTCCTTTACCGACGTCTCGTATGCTGCAAAGGTCGCGGCTGTGAGTCTGCCGTATGTTGGTTGGGGCACGAAGTTTTTCGACTATGACAACGACGGTTGGGTGGACCTGTTTGTCGCCAACGGCCACGTCTATCCGCAGCTTCCGAGTTATCGTCAACCGCGGCTGCTGCACCACAATAATCGCGACGGAACGTTTACCGAGGTGTCGGCCGAGTTTGGCAAATTATTGACGGAGAATCGTGCGAGTCGCGGCGTGGCGTTTGGTGACATCGACAACGATGGCGACGTCGATCTGATAGTGGCCGATCTCGACGGCCCGCCGCAGTTGTTGCGTAACGATGGTGGAAACGCAAATAATTCGCTGCTCATAAAAACGATCGGCGTGAAAAGCAATCGCAGCGGCATCGGCGCGCGCGTGAAGGTCGTGGCCGGCGATCTCACGCAGACTGATGAAGTGCGCAGCGGCGACAGTTACATTTCGCAGAGTGATTTGCGATTGTATTTCGGCCTCGAGAAGCGATCCAAAGTTGATTTGATTGAAGTACGTTGGCCCAGCGGCACGGTCGACAAGATCAGCGGCGTTGGCGTGAACCGGATCGTAACCATCAAGGAAGGTCAAGGCAAAGTCGACGAGAAGGAGTTTTCGAGACAAGGCTCGTGAAGATCAAGCTCGTGCATCCGCGGTTTTTGTTTAAAGCCCTGCTGTTAATGACTCTCGCCATGGTCGTTCTCCAGACCGTGCGGGCGCAGGACGACAAACTCGTCGCCCAGCTTGAGCAGATCGCCACTCTCATCCGCGAAAACAAGACTGGCGAAGCCGAGCGGCAGTTGGGGATCTTCCTGCGCTCCAGGCCCAACGAACCCGTCGCATTGAACCTGTTGGCAACCATCAAAGCCAAACAAGGCCGACTCAACGAAGCCGAGACCCTCTTCGCGCGTGCAGTCGATAACAATCCGCGTTTCACCGGCGCGCGCATGAATCTCGCTTACCTTTATCTGGAAAAGCGCGAGCCAGCCAAAGCGGTCGTTCAACTGAGAGAGGTTCTCAATCTCGAACCCGGCAATACGGAAGTGATGGTTATGTTGGGCGATGCATATCTTGCCACCGGCGCGACGGATGAAGCTGAGCGGCAGTATCTCGATGCACTCGAAGGCCGGCTCGATAACGCCGGTGCTCTGCTCGGTCTCGCGCAGATCTCGCGAGTAAAAGGTGAGCTCAAGGAAACCACGCTTTACCTGACGCGCGTGGCGACGCTTTCCGCCGATTCGAAGTCTCCTGAGTTCCTTTACAAGTTTGCGACGATCGCGCTGCAAGCTGGAATGAGCGACGCCGCTAAAGCGGCGATGGAAAACGCGCTCAAGTTGCGGCCCAACGAACCTGCTTATCTGCTCACACTCGGCATCGCGTGGATACGAAAGGGCGATCTTTTCGAAGCCGAGAAAGCGTTTCGCCATGTGATCCAGTTGCAGCCCAACAACGAACCGGCGCAGATTCATCTCGGTTACGTGCTGCTCAATCAAAAGAAGTACGACGAGGCTCGTCTGTGGCTGGAGAAGAGTGCGCGCGCGCCAACGGCGATACCGGAAGTTTTTTACTACCTCGGGCTGGTGGCCCAGGAGCAGAACGACGACCTGAAGGCGATCGCACTGTTTGAGAAAGCCGTTCAGAAACTCCCCAACTACGCTCACGCACGCATCGCGCTCGGCTCGAGTTACATCAGGTTGCGCAACTACCCGCGCGCTAAAGAAGAACTGGAAACTGCGGTCAAACTCGATCCGGACGAACCCAAAGCCCACTACAATCTCGCGCTCTTGTACGCACGCTTGAAAGATCCGGCGCGCGCGCAGGAAGAGATGCGCATCGTCGAGAAACTGAAAGCGAAAGGCGCGAGCACGGATGGCGTCGTGGTCCTGCCACCGAACCCCAACCCTCGTTGATCATGAGGTCACTGTTTTTACTGCTTGCACTTCTTGCGCCGGTCACCTTTGAAGAGGTTCCACCGCAGGTAAGCAAGATCACCTGGACACACAACAACGCCCAGTCAGTAGATCGCCAGTTGCCCGAGACCGTCGGCGCGGGTTGCGCTTTTCTCGACTACGACAACGACGGCTGGATGGACATCTACTTCGTCAACAGCGGTCCTTCGGATTTCTTCACACCGGCTACGCCACTCAAAAACGCGCTCTACCGCAACAATCACGACGGCACTTTCACAAACGTAACGGATCAGGCGGGCGTTGCCGGTGGAAGGTTCGGCATGGGAGTGGCCGCGGCGGATTTCGATGGCGACGGTTACGTCGATCTTTACGTCACCAACTATGGACCAAACATCCTCTATCGCAATAACGGCAACGGCACCTTCACAGACGTGACGGACAAAGCCGGTGTCGCGACTACGGGCTGGTCTACCTGTGCGACCTGGTTTGATTTCGACAACGACGGCAAGCTCGACCTGTTTGTTTCGAGTTTTGTGTTTTACGACAAGTCGCAGAACCCGCTCTGCACCGACGCGACTTTGCAAAGGCGCTATTACTGCGTACCGCGCCTGTTCAAACCGACGCCGTCTCGTCTTTTTCGCAACAACGGCAACGGCACGTTCACGGACGTGAGCCGCCAATCGGGCATCGCGGATCATCCCGGCAAGTCGTTTGGCGCTGTGGCCACCGACGTGAACAACGATGGGCTGATGGATCTCTTCGTCGCGAACGACACGATGCCCAACTTTCTTTTCGTCAACAAAGGCGGCGGCAAGTTTGAAGAGAGCGGTTTGGCGGCGGGCGTCGCGTACGGCGAAGCCGGACGGCCACGCTCGGGAATGGGTGTCGATGCGGCTGATTACGATGGTGATGGCTGGCAGGATCTTTTCGTCGCCAACATCGATCACGAGTTTTTCAGTCTCTACCACAACGACAAGGAACTGATCTTCAGCGACCAGCCCGGTGAGATCGCGCCTTCGACGCATCTGTTGAGCGGCTGGGGGCTGAAGTTTTTTGATTACGACAACGACGGCGACCCCGATCTGTTTCTCGTCAACGGCCATCCCGACGACATGATTGAGTCGCGCATTGCGCGCGTGCGTTACAAAGAGCCGCTGCTGCTTTTCGAAAACACCGGCCGCGGTTTTAAGGATGTGAGCGCGACATCCGGCACCGTGTTCAGCAAGATCTTTTCCGGTCGCGGCATGGCCGTTGGCGACTTCGACAACGATGGCGATTTGGACGTGCTTGCGTCGAACAACGGCGAGCCGCCGTTGTTGTTGCGGAATCAGGGTGGCAACAAGAACAACTGGGTCGGCCTTCAGCTCGTGGCGACAAAGAGTAATTCCGCTGCCGTGGGGGCTGTGATCACGTGGCAAGCGGGCGCTGCGAAACGCACGCGTTTACGCACGGGCGGTGGCAGTTATCTCTCGTCGCACGATCCGCGTGAGATTCTCGGCGTCGGGCAAGCCAGCAAAATCGATTCGATCGAGATTCGTTGGCCCAGCGGCACCACAGATCGGCTCGTTAACATACCACTCAACAAATATATAAAGGTGGTGGAAGGTGCGGGGCAGAGTCGCTGAGCTTTCTGTCATCTGTTTCATCGGTCTCATCTTTGGCTTGCTGGTCGTAATCTGCCACGCTCAGCAGGACGACTTTTTCTCTAGCTGGCGGCCGAACTCCGAAACGCGCGGCATTCGCTACGTCGGCAGCAAAACGTGTGTCGAGTGTCACACGAAAGAGGCCAAACAATTGACTACACCGATGGCGCAGGCGCTGGAGGTCGCGCCTGACTGCCGGATCGTCACTGCGGCAGGCAAGCTCACCTTTCGCAATGGTCCCTACACTTACAA
>DASXRE010000289.1:0-9074 GCA_036506775.1 Pyrinomonadaceae bacterium
ACCAGAATCGCCCCGTCCATCTGTGCCGCGCCCGTGATCATGTTCTTCACGTAGTCGGCGTGACCGGGACAGTCAACGTGCGCGTAGTGCCGCTTGGCCGTCTCATATTCCACGTGGGCCGTTGCGATCGTGATGCCCCGCGCCTTCTCTTCCGGCGCCTTGTCAATCTGATCGAAGGCCACAAACTGTACCTTCGGATTGTTTTTCGCCAGCACCTTCGTGATCGCTGCCGTCAACGTCGTCTTCCCGTGATCCACGTGCCCGATCGTCCCGATGTTCACGTGCGGCTTCGAACGGTCAAATTTTTCCTTCGACATCTCTTCCTCTTCTTTATATAAGGATCATAGCGTGCGCCCGGGAGACGCTGGAGCCCGCGATGAGATTTGAACTCATGACCTCCTCCTTACCAAGGAGGCGCTCTACCCCTGAGCTACGCGGGCTCGAAATCCCAAAGCATCAAGAACCTGGAGCGGGCGACGAGATTCGAACTCGCGACCCTCAGCTTGGAAGGCTGATGCTCTACCAACTGAGCTACACCCGCCCTTTTGAGATCTCAAATCTGAGATCTCAGATCTCAGATCCTCAACTGGTGCAGGGGGTAGGATTCGAACCTACGTAGGGCGTGAGCCCGCCGGGTTTACAGCCCGGTGCCATTAACCACTCGACCACCCCTGCATCTTTTAGTATGCCGTGGAGCCGGCGAAGGGACTTGAACCCCCGACCCTCTGATTACAAATCAGATGCTCTACCAACTGAGCTACGCCGGCCCGCTATAGAGTACAAATAGCGCAATCCGACAAAATGCGGATACTACCAAGCGACTTTCAAAAACGCAAGTCGCGGTCAGAATTACAGATAACGAACCAAAATCCGCCCGATTCGTGCTAGAATTTTCCCGCCTCACTCACGTCCTTTGCCCTAATCTCGCATCACCAGACCCAAAGGAGACTAGACATGGCACGGTTTCGATTCCCGAAAGTAGTACTGTTCGCGTCTTTGCTGTTCGCGCTGGCGGTTTCCGCTAACGCCCAAACACCCGGTTCCGCCCCGCAAGTTCTCGCTCCTGAAGCCAAAGCTCCCATGCAAGTGGCGGCCAGAAGCACCGTCTATTGCGCCGGTTACATTCGGCTCCAGCAACTTCCACCCATGCCCCAGATCGTCGGCGCCGTGGAAGAACAGGAGCAACGAATGTTTTCCAATGGTCAGGTCGTCTACATCAATGCTGGTTCGCGCCAGGGCATCAAGGAAGGACAAAACTTCCAGATCATTCGCCCGCGTGGTGACGTCAAAGGCGTTCATCGCGAAAAGAAAGGCAATCTCGGTACCTACATTCAGGAAGTCGGACAGTTGCAGGTGTTCAACGTCGGAGAAAACGTTTCAGCCGCGCAAGTCACTTCTTCCTGCGGCGACGTGGTTCTCCTCGGCGATCTGCTGACAGCGGTTCCGGATCGCGACTCACCACTGGAACGACTCGAATTGAACGTTGATCGCTTTGCCGCCACGACCGGCAAACAGCACGGCCGTCTTATGATGGCGAAAGGCGCCCGCGAGATGGTCACGCGCAACGACGTCGTCTACATCGATCTCGGAGTCGAAGACAACGTGAAGGCCGGCGACTATCTCACCATCTATCGTCCACTCGGCACCGGCAACATCACGCGCGTCGATAACGAAGAGATGGGTCGCAAACGCTCGAGCGGATTTCAAAGCAATCGTTACCGCGGCGGCGGTTTTTCCAACATGGGCACGCGCGCGAAAGACTCAACGGCGTTTGTAAACCCAAACGGACATTATGACTATGACCCGATCACTACGCGCGAGGTCAAAAAGCATCGTCCGGCGATGCCACGCAAGGTTGTGGGCGAGATGGTGATTATTGACGTCCAGACCAGAACCGCGACCGCGATCATTACGAGAGCAAATGGCGAGGTTCACACCGGCGACTGGGTCGAGATTCAATAACAGACCAAAGCGGTGACAAGTCCCGCACTCCAGGGAGCGGATCACACCGTCTGGGTTTTTTGTGACTCTTGTGCCTTTTTGCGGCTAGTCTCCTCCGCGCGGCCGGCAACGACCGCGCGGTAAAAGGAGCTGAAGTATCCGTACATCGAAGTGCACGCGGAGATGACCACCAGCCACAACATCGCCCTGCCCGCCGTGTAAACCAGGACCTGCCAGTCGGTGCCTGTAACTGGTCCACCAGAAACCAGGTGTTGCCAGGCACTGCGTAACTCCGGCACCGACCAGAACTCGATCGCCGGAAACGGGCGCCCGAAGTTCGCTACCGGCGGTCTGCCCGCGACGCTCGATCCGATCAAGAGCGCCACGGTGATGACCTGGGCCAACATCTTGAACTTCCCCATCTTCGACGCCGAGATCACCACGCCTTCAACCGCCGCAATCGATCGTAAGCCCGTCACCGCAAACTCGCGGCCGATGATGATCACCACTGCCCACGCGGGCGCGAGTTGATTCTCGACCAACGAAATCAGCGCCGCCGAGATCAACAACTTGTCGGCGATCGGATCGAGCAGTTGGCCCAGCCGAGTGACCTGCTTCCGCCTGCGTGCGATATGGCCATCGAGATAATCAGTCAGAGCCGCGCTCAAAAATATCAACACGCCCAGAATGTGCCGCGGCACGCCGAACCAGTTCTCGGAAAACGGCGTCAGCAGGACTACGACCAGCAGCGGGACGATGAAGATCCGCAATAGCGTTAGCGCATTGGGAAGGTTCACGGTACTCGCAGTGTAGGTCTCCATTTAAAAGGGTGTCAATCTGTTCCTTCCTTTGTGGAACTTTATTCACCTCTCCGTTGAATACGGAGTATGAAACTTCTAACCCTCCTGCTTCTCTCTATCGTTTTCGTACCGAGCGTCTTTGCCGACGACCAGCGCGCCCAGGAGATCCTGAAACAAGCCCGCGAGGCGATCGGCGGCGAACAGCGCCTGCAAAAGATCGAAGCACTCCACATCAATGGCCAATACCGGCGTGTCTTCGGCGAGCGACAGATGGGCGGCGACCGCGAGATCAGCATCGCGTTACCGGACAAGTATCTCGTCGAAGATTCGATGAATCCCGGCGGACTCAGCACCTCGCTGATCAATACGCGCGGACTGAGCGGCGAGCACGCGTGGAGCGGATCGAGTGGAGGCGGCGGAATGATTTTCCGCATGGCCGGACCCGGCGGACAACAAGCAACGCCGGAACAGATGGAAGCCGCGCTGCGTCGCATCTATCAAGCTGAGTTCACACGCTACGTGTTGGCGTTGACGCTCGCGCCACCGGCTTCGGTCGCTCTCAACTACACCTATGTTGGCGAATCAGACGTGGAAGGCGAACTGGCAGAGGTCGTCGACATGACCGGGCCGGACAAGTTTTCAGTTCGCGTTTTTTTCGACAAGAAAACGCGCCTGCCGCTGCTGTTGAGTTATCGTGGTCCAAAACCGCGCATCGTGACCATGACCCGGCAGGCGGGCGGCGCTCCGAAAGCCGAGGACGTAAAGAAAGCCCGCGAAGACGCGGAGAAGAAACTTTCCGACGCTCCGCAAACACCCGAAGAGGTCGACTTCTACATTCGTCTCAGCGATCACAAGAAGGTCGACGGCTTGATGCTGCCGTTCAAGCTGACCTTTCTCACCGAAAGCGAGGCCTCGGAAGAGTTTGAGATCTCGAAGTACCAGGTGAACCCGCAGTTCAAGGCCGACAAGTTCGAGAAACACTGAAGGAGTCTGAAAGATGCGAGTTCTTGCTGGGACCGTAGTCTTTATTCTAGGTGTGCTTACTTGTCTGGCGCAGACGACTGCAAGCCTGGAGGTAATCGTCAGGGATCCGACGGGCGCCTTAATCAATAAAGCCCAGGTGCAACTGATCAGAAACGGGAAGCCACAATCATCCGCCCAAACTAATCAACGCGGCGAGGCACGTCTCAATAAAGTTTCGCCCGGTCGCTATCAGGTTCACATCGAAGCCGCGGGCTTCAAAACGCAGGAGATCGAGGATCTCGATCTTTCAGCCGGACTGAATCGCCAGGAAGTATCTCTCGAGATCGACGCCATCAAGGTCGACGTCGACGTCGCTGACGACGCTCAGGTTCGAAACACGAACCCCAACGGTCCAACGTTCTCCAACGTCCTCACGGCCGATCAGATTGCACAACTTCCCGACGATCCTGACGAACTCGAAAACGCGATCAATCAACTCGCCGGTCCCGGTGCACAGATCCGCGTCAATGGTTTTCGTGGCGGCAAACTTCCGCCGAAGTCGCAGATTCGCGAGATCCGTTTTCGTCTCAATCCTTACGCTGCCGAGAACCATGACGCCGGCTTTGGCCTGGTCGATATCATCACCAAACCGGGAATCAATTCGTGGCACGGTTCCTTTAATTTCGGCTTCCGCGACGAATCACTGAACGGACGCCAGATCTTCGCGCCGTTTCGTGGCCCCGAACAACAACGCCGCTTTGGTCTCTCGCGCGATGGTCCAATCTGGAAGAATCACACTTCGTTGTTCCTGAACGCCGACGGTTCGCTGTTCTTCGACGCGCGCCCGATCTACTCAACGTTGCCGGCCGGAACGTTCTCCGATCTCGCTTATCGTCCGTCGCGCCGCCTGAATCTCGACGCGCGCGTCGAACACATCCTGACGAAAACCCACACGGCGCGTTTCCAGTTCCAGCGCAACGCAAACCTGCAAAACAATCTCGGCGTCGGCGACTTCGATCTGCCGGCGCGTGGTTATTCACAAGAGCAGACTGAATACATCGCCAGGTTTGCTGACTCGGGTGTGTTTGGCAAGAAGTTCTTCAACGAAGCGCGCTTTCAGACGCGCTGGCTGGATACCGCAGCGCAATCCGTCAGCGAGGGTCAGACGATCCTCGTTCCCGGCGCTTTCAACGACGGGAGCGCGCAAAGAGCAGGCGGCCGCCGTCAACTCGAGTTTGAACTCGCTGACAACGTTGATTACGCACTCGAAAATCACGGCGTTCGTTTCGGTCTGCAACTCGAAGCGGGTGGCTATCACAGCGATGAATCAATGAACGCCTTCGGGACTTTTCAATTCCCGAACTTGGCAGCGTTCGAGCTCGGATTGCCGACGCAGTACACGCAACGCATCGGCGATCCAAACGTGAAGTATCGCCAGTATCAGTCTGGCTGGTACGTGCAGGACGATTATCGCGTGCGCAAGAACCTGACGCTCAGCTACGGCATCCGTCACGAAATGCAGAACCACGTCGGCGGCAAATTCAATCTCGCGCCGCGACTCGGTTTCGTCTGGTCACCGAAGAGGAACGGCTCGATCACTCTGCGCGGCGGCGCCGGCATTTTTTACGACTGGTTCAACGCCCAAACTTACGAACAGACGTTACGCGTCGATGGCGAGCGCCAGCGGGATCTCGTCGTCACGCATCCCGGCTATCCGGATCCGTTCGCGGGTGGGTTGCAAACGACGCTGCCGCCGAGCCGCATTCAGACAGATCCCGATCTACAGATTCCTTACCTCATCCAGGCCTCGTTCGGCGTGGAAACGAACCCGTGGAAGTTATTCCGTTTGACGACCAACTATCAGTATCAACGCGGCGTCCATCTGCTACACGGACGCAATCTCAACGCGCCAATTCCCGGTTTCGGCCGCCCCGATCCGGCCATCGGCAACGTCACGAACATCGAATCGTCGGCTTATCAATCGAGTCATCGGTTGATGGTCGGCATCGGTCCCGCAAAGTTTGTCCAGGGACTCTTTTGGAACGTTAACTACCTGCTGATGAAGAACACCAATGAGGCGGATGGTCCGTTTAGCCTGCCCGAGAACAACTTCAACTTCCGCGCAGAGCGTGGGCCGGCGGCAAACGACCTGCGCCATCTGATCAGCGGTTTTATCAGCAAACGTTTGCCCGCGGGTTTCTCAATTTCCACCATCTTTCAAGCCACTTCCGCCCTGCCGTACAACATCACCACCGGTTTCGACAGCAACGGCGATACAGTAATCAACGACCGTCCAGGAAATCTGGGGCGCAACAGCGCGCGCGGCGCCGCGCGTTGGGAGATTGGATCGCGTCTGAGCTGGGGCGTTGATTTTGGACCAGCTCAGCAGGCTACGGCCGCCGGACCGCAGTTGCGAATGGTTCGTATCGGCGGGGGCGATGGCGCAGCACCGCCGTCGCTGCCTGGCATGGCGGCGAAGAAGTAACGGCTGGAGTTTTACGCGCAGGCGTTCAACCTGCTGAACCACGCCAATCTCGGTGCGTTTTCAGGCGTAATGACCTGTCCGTTCTTCGGTGAGGCGACCTCCGCACAGCCGCCGCGACGCTTTGAAGTCGGCACCCGTTTCAACTTCTAACCTGAAGGTTTCTCTGTATCTCTGTGGCTCTGTGTCTCTGTGGTTCCCGATTTATCACCACAGAGGCACGGAGACACAGAGGCTAACTTGCGGGGCGAAAATCCGTCCGCTAGAATGGCTGGTTTTCGCTATGGCTATTGATCGCATCAGTGTAAAGGGCGCGCGCCAACACAACCTCAAAAATATCAATGTTGATATTCCGCGCGACCGTTTTACCGTGATCACCGGCCTCTCCGGCTCCGGCAAATCCTCGCTCGCTTTTGACACGATCTACGCGGAAGGCCAGCGTCGCTACGTCGAATCGTTGTCGGCCTACGCACGCCAGTTTCTCGATCAACTCGAGAAACCGGACGTCGATTCCGTCGACGGCCTGTCGCCGGCAATCTCAATCGAACAGAAGACGGTTTCCCGCAGTCCACGTTCAACGGTGGGCACGGTCACGGAAATCTACGACTACATGCGGCTGCTGTTTTCGTCGATCGGCATACCCCATTGCCATGTCTGCGGCGCGGCAATCACGCGACAGAGCGTCGAACAGATCGTGCAAAACGTGCTCGGACTGCCCGAAGGCGAACGCGTGATGGTGCTGGCGCCAATCGTTCGGGGGCGGAAAGGCGAGTTCAAAAAGGAGCTGGAGAAGCTGGCGAAAGAAGGTTTTCTGCGCGCGCGCGTCGACGGTGAATTGCTGTCACTCGATGAAGAGATCCGGCTCGACAAGCGGCGCAATCACACGATCGAAGCGGTTGTCGATCGGCTTCTGATCAAAACCGGCATTCGCGAACGCCTGACCGATTCGATCAGAACGGCGTTGAAGTTGACCAGCGGCGCGGTGCTCATCTCGATAATCGACGGCGAAGAGAAGCTCTACTCCGAACGAATGGCCTGCGTGAACTGTGGCATCAACGTGCCGCCGCTCGAACCGCGCTCGTTCTCGTTCAACTCTGCCTACGGCGCGTGCAAGCGTTGTCACGGACTCGGCACTGTGCTGGAGATCGATCCGGCGAAACTGATTCCGGACGCGAATGTTTCCGTCGACAAGTTCACGTTCATGGGGCCGGCAGACAAACAGGGCTCGGCGTATCTCAAGTCGGCGCTTCAGGCAGTCATCAAAAACTTCGGTGCAAACACGAAAGCAACTTTCGCGGAGTTGCCCAAAGAAGTGCACGACGCTTTCTTTAACGGCGCCAGCGGCAAGTTGCACTTCACGCAGGGCCTTTATTCGTATCAAAGCGAGTGGAAGGGGGCGCTCAACTGGCTGCGCGAGCGTTTGAATGAAGCGCCTTCCGAACGTGTCAGAGTTGCGCTGGAGGAACTGGTCTCGCCGGCTGTTTGTCAGGAGTGCAATGGTCAGAGATTGCGTTCCGATTCGTTGTCAGTTCGTGTCGGTGGCCGCGGAATTGCAGAGTACACGGCGCTGCCAATCGAAGATGCCGTGGCAGCGTTTGAACAGGTTTCCCTGACTCCGCGTGAAGAGCAAATCGCTGGTCCAATATTGCGCGAGATCAAGAATCGTTTGCGGTTTCTGAGAACTGTTGGACTTGGTTATATAACGCTCGACCGCGCTTCGTCGTCGCTGTCGGGCGGCGAAGGACAACGTATTCGCCTTGCCACCCAGATCGGTTCGCAGTTGCGCGGCGTGCTCTACGTTCTCGACGAACCTTCGATCGGGCTGCACCCGCGAGACAATCAAAAATTGCTGGAAACGCTTTCCGCTCTGCGCGATCTCGGCAACACCGTGCTGGTCGTCGAACATGACGAGGAAACAATTCGCCGCGCGGACTACGTGGTTGACCTTGGACCACGAGCAGGCGCGCACGGCGGCGAAGTGGTCGCCGTGGGAACGGCCGAGGAGATAGCGGACAATCCGGAATCGATCACGGGCTTGTACATTCGTGGTGCTCGCAAGATTGAAGTTCCGGCCGAGCGTCGCTCGCCGAACGGAAAGTTTCTGACAATTCGCGGAGCCTATGCCAACAACTTGAAAGAGATCGACGTCTCGTTTCCGCTCGGAGTCTTGACGGTGGTAACGGGTGTTTCGGGTTCCGGCAAATCGACGCTGGTGGAAGATATTCTTTACTACGCGCTGGCCCGTCATCTTTACGGTTCGCTCAACGAGCCTGGTCCCCACCGCGCGATCGAGGGCCTGGAGCACGTCGACAAGGTGATCGAGATCGATCAGTCGCCGATCGGCCGCACGCCACGTTCGAATCCGGCGACCTACACGGGTTTGTTCACGCCGCTGCGCGAGCTTTACGCGATGCTGCCAGAGTCGCGTGAGCGTGGTTACAAACCGGGACGCTTCTCGTTCAACGTGAAGGGCGGACGTTGCGAGGCGTGCGAAGGCGACGGGATGAAGCGGATCGAGATGAACTTCCTGCCTGATGTGTACGTGCTCTGTGACGTCTGCCGCGGCGCGCGCTACAACCGCGAGACGCTCGCAGTCAAGTACAAGGGGAAGTCGATCGCGGACCTGCTCGATACTACGGTCGAAGAAGCGCTGCCGTTGCTCGAGAATATTCCGCAGATCAATCAGAAGTTGCAGACGCTGCTCGACGTGGGTTTGGGGTACATAAAATTGGGCCAGTCGGCGACGACGCTTTCAGGCGGCGAAGCGCAACGAATCAAACTGGCCAAGGAACTGTCCAAGCGCGCCACGGGCCGAACGATCTATATCCTCGACGAACCGACTACCGGATTGCATTTCGCCGACGTACACAAGCTGCTCGACGTGCTGC
>DASXRE010000290.1:0-34186 GCA_036506775.1 Pyrinomonadaceae bacterium
GACGTGGGAGAAGGTAGATTTTGACCAGAAAACAATCTATGTAGCTCACACAAAAACAGGCCGACCTCGGAAGCTTCCCATGAGCAAGCCTGTGGAGGTGGAACTCAGATCGTTGAAGCAGGATGCCTCGTTAGATGAGCATGTTTTTAGTTATTCCCGCACGGGTTTGAAGCTGACTACCTTCAGGCACGCGTGGGAAGGAGCATGTATGCAGGCGAAGATATCCGGTTTTCGGTTTCACGATCTGCGCCACACGTTTGCAACGCGTTTACGAGCAAAGGGAGTGCACGAGATGGACATCATGACGTTGTTAGGTCATACCACGTTGCAGATGACTTCTCGATACACTCACGCAATGCCGAGTAATCTACGCGAGGCAGTTAACTCATTAAGCAGACTGCGTCTGGTTCCGACTAGCGCCAAAAGCGCGCCAAGATCGCGCCAACTCGCTACCGGAACGGATGGAGACTGATTGAATGACTGAGTGTAAGTCTTTGAAAAGTAATGGCGGAGGGGACAGGACTCGAACCTGCATAGCCTTTCGGCCGGCGGTTTTCAAGACCGCTGCACTACCATTATGCGACCCCTCCGCAGGTTGGCACCCAGAATATAGCGTAAGCGCGTTTTCCGTACAAACGAGCCGCGGATTGCGCGGATGACCCGGATCGTGCACGATCTGACAAAGGTCCAAGCATGCGCGTCACCATCGGCCAGATCAACACCACCAACGGCGACTTCGAAGCCAACACCAACAGCGTAATCCGCGGCATCGAACAAGCAAAACAACAAAACTCCGATCTCGTCGTCTTCCCTGAAACCTGCATCCAGGGATATACCTCCCTCGACTGGTTCCTCGATCGCGACGTGCAACGCTGCGCCCTCGGACCATTGAACCGAA
This sequence comes from Pyrinomonadaceae bacterium, assembly GCA_036506775.1. Lineage (GTDB taxonomy): Bacteria > Acidobacteriota > Blastocatellia > Pyrinomonadales > Pyrinomonadaceae > PSRF01. The sequence continues at coordinate 899 of DASXRE010000290.1, forward strand.
TTCTGCCCGCGACCCAGGGAATCACCGCCGTTGTCGGCACCGTCAGACCGTCCGGACTAACCACCGGCCGCCGTCTCTTCAACTCCGCCGCAATTATTCGCAACCAGGAACTCCTCGGCTTCGCAGACAAAACACTGCTACCCGAATACGACGTCTTCGACGATCCACGTTACTTCCAACCAGGACTCGAACGGCATCTCTTCTCGGTCGCCGATCACAAACTCGGCGTCGCAGTCTGCGAAGACTTCTGGAACGACAAGACGTTCTGGCGCGAACGACTCTACACAAACGATCCCGCTGACGAACTGATCGAACTGGGCGCGCAGGTGCTCGTCTCAATCAACGCGTCGCCTTTCAACAAAGGCAAGATGGGCCAACGTTGCGCGATGGTCTCTCATCGGGCCAAAGCCGCGAACCTGCCAATCGTGTTTGTGAATCTTGTCGGTGGAAACGATGGCATCATTTTCGACGGCGCCAGCATCGTCGCCGACCGCAACGGCAAGATCATCCTGCAAGCCCCGCCGTTCGAGGAGTTCATCGGTACTGTTGATCTTGATTCCGAGGCCGCCGATAAGTTCTGCCTGCCCGGCGACGACATTGAAACCATTCACGATGCACTCGTGCTCGGCATCCGCGACTACGCGCGCAAAAACAGATTCGCGCGTGTCGTGCTCGGCTTGTCGGGCGGCATCGATTCGGCCGTGGTGGCTGCGCTCGCGTGCGAAGCCATCGGTGCAGAAAATGTTTTGAGCGTGATGATGCCTTCGCCTTACTCGTCGCGCTCGAGCATCGACGACTCAGTCGAACTGGGCCGCCGTTTGGGGATGCCTGTTGTTGAGCATCCGATTTCCACTGCCTACGAAACTCTGCGCGCCGAATTAAATTTGCCCGCGCCTTCGTTGGAAAACAGATCCGTCGCTTCGGAGAACCTGCAATCGCGTCTGCGGGGAAACATTCTGATGACGATCTCCAACGCGGAAAACCGTCTGTTGCTTTCAACCGGCAACAAGTCGGAGCTCGCCCTCGGCTATTGCACACTCTACGGCGACACGAATGGCGGACTCGCGGTGATCGGCGACGTCTTGAAAACCGAAGTCTATGCGCTCGCCAATTATCTCAACCGCGATCGCGAGCTCATTCCGCAATCGATCATCGCTAAACGTCCGTCGGCGGAGCTGGCGCCGGGCCAGTTTGACGATCAATCCTTGCCGCCATACGACCAGCTCGACCGCGTGCTGAAGTTGTACTTCGAACAGAAAGCAACTCCGAGCGAGATCGTGGCGATGGGATTTGACCCGCCGTTTGTTCAAGATATACTCAATCGCGTCGAGTCTCCGGCTAATGAATTCAAACGCCGGCAACTGCCACCGACCTTAATTATTTCCCGAAACGCGATCGGCGTTGGGCGGCGTAGACCAGTAACCCATCACTATCGCCGCGAGCAGTTGAGCTGTTAACACAGATTTACACCTGCATCACTCATTCAGTTTGCGAGGTTCACCAATGAAATACACGAAACGAGTTGCGTTTATCCTGCTGGCCGCTCTCCTCTCGATTCCGCTGCTCATCGTTCACGCCGCGGGCGGGCGCATCGAGGGAAAAGTCACCGATCCGAAAGGCGCAGCGATTCCCGGCGCCACGGTAAAAGTCACAAATCAAACAACGAAACAGGACTTCTCTGCGGTGACGGATGCACAGGGCCGTTACAAGATCGAGGCCCTTCCGGCCGGCGCTTACGACCTGAGCGTTTCCGCAAAGGGTTTCAAAGACACGCAGCAAACAGATATCAAGGTCGAGGACGATGCGGTCAAGCAAACGGACCTGCGGCTGGATATCGCGCCCGTCGAAGCACAAGTAAAAGTTCAGACCGGTTCGCAAAAGGGTAATGTCGATTCCGTCTATCAATCGCTGCGGCAACTCGCCAAAAGTGATCAAGACTTCGGTGGTACTTACGCCACCGTCAACAATCTCACCTTGAAACGCGACGCCGCGACGTTCACCTTAAAAACCGGCGAACTGTATTTCATTACTCCCGTAGAGAATCGGGTCACGGCCGCTGTGTTCATCGGCACCGGTGAATTAGCACTGACGCCGCCAACATCCATCGAGAAGAGCAGTATCAAGATCTTCACTGGTGAAGACGGCATCCTGGAGCAGTTCAGTCGTCTCGTGCTGCGGTTTACTGACAAAACGTTTGACGAGGTCAAATCGTCTCCCAACGCAACGATGAAGACCGGAGGTCCTGCTGCGAATCAGGCACGTGACCTCTATCGAAGCAATCAAGAGTTAGTGCGCAAGCGGCTGCACGACAATCGCGAGTTGCGTACGCTCTACGATCTCTACAATCCCGCCCACGAAGGTTTCTTCAACGCGTTCATCGATGGCAAGCGCTTTAACAAACTCGTGTTTCTGCTTGAGCCGTTGGGCGCACCCGGCGCGAGTCCGGAAGAGGTTGCGCTGTTCAGTTATGGCGAGACAGATGGTGGCCTTTGGACGGCGTTTCATCGCGAAGACGAATACAAACAGCGCACCGCTTCGAGTGCTGAAGATCGCCGCGTCTTCGATACTACGCACCATGAGATCGACGCCGCCATCAAAGGCTCTCACCTCGCGGCAACCGATCGCATCACGCTTCGTAACTTGATAGCCGGCACGCGCGTCCTGCCTTTTGATCTTTACCCGACACTGCGCGTCACCAGAGTCACGGACGGCGACGGCAATGAGCTCAATTTCATCCAGGAAGGCAAAGATGATGACGCAGATTTTGGAGTCATCCTCAACAAGCCGCTCGACGCGGGCCAAACGCTTCAGTTGGTCGTTCAGTACGACGGTGACGAAGCGTTGCGTGATTCAGGCGGCGGCAACTTCATCCTGATTCCGCGCTCGACCTGGTATCCCGGCACTCCCAACACACTCGACCGCGCGATCTTTGATATGACTTTCCGCTATCCAAAGCAGTACATGTTTGTCGGCACCGGCGCGCCGGTCGAACCTGATTCACGTGACGGGGATACGTCGGTCGCGAAATGGTCCAGCGGCAAAACCGAACTTGCAGTCGCCGGTTTCAACTACGGCCGCTTCAAGCGAAAAGAGATCGTCGACAAGGAAACCGGATACACCGTTGAGTTTTATGCCAACGTCGAAGTCCCGAATGAGTTGAAACAGATCCAGATGGACATAGAACGCATGGAGAGCCAGGGCATCAAAACCGGGACCACGCTGGGCTCGATCTCCACCACGGGCATGGCTGACCCAGCATTGGCCGACGCACAAAACTCCACGCGTATCTACAACATGTTCTTCGGAAAACTTCCTTACACGCGCCTCGCGATGTCGCAACAGCCGGCGGCAGGCTTCGGACAGGCGTGGCCGACGTTGGTCTACATGCCTTATATGGCTTACATCGACACGACCCAGCGGGCACAACTACTCGGCACTCAAGGTGGCACAGACACTTTTTGGCGTTATGTAGCTCCGCACGAGATCGCGCATCAGTGGTGGGGCCACATCATCGGCTGGGACAGTTATCACGACCAATGGATGAGCGAAGGTTTTGCGGAGTTCTCCGCTTCGCTTTACGTGCAGTTGACTCGCGGCAACGACAAGTTCATCGACTTCTGGGAGAACCAGCGCCAGCTTATTACGCAGGCGTCTCCGCGAACACGGGATCGCAAGCCTTATACAGTCGGACCAATCACGCAAGGCTACCGTCTGAACAGCGGCAAGACCGGCGGCGTCGCAAGGTTCCTGATCTATCCGAAAGGCGCCTACGTTCTGCACATGCTGCGAATGATGATGTACAAACAGGGACAGGGCGGCGACGCGAAGTTCCAGGAGATGATGAGAGACTTCGTGCAGGCGCACTTCAATCAGGACGTTTCGACTGAGGATTTCAAGGCCATCGTCGAGAAGCATATGACGAAGGAGATGGACATCGACAAGAACGGCAAGATGGACTGGTTCTTCGACCAGTGGGTCTACGGCACTGAAGTTCCTGCATACAAACTTGAATACAGTGTCGGGCAGGATGGAATGCTGAACGGCAAGATCACGCAGTCAGGCGTTTCCGATAATTTCGTGATGCTGGTGCCGATCTATGTCGACATGGGTAAAGGCTGGGCCAGACTCGGAGCGGCCACCATGGTGGGTAACCGGTCAGTGGAGCTTAAAAACATCAAGCTGCCGGCCGTGCCCAAGCGAGTTGCCCTCTGCGCTATGAACGACGTTCTGGCGACGAGCATCGAGAACAGTAAATAGGAAACTGATTTTGTAGTGGTGGCACTCCGTGGCCACCCCGTTTGAGGCGCGGAAGGGGTGGCCACGGAGTGCCACCCCTACAAATAAGGACTCAACCCGCCCTCTTCCTGACCGCGCCGGTTACGCGTAGGCGGCGTAGACAGATTTAACTTTGTCGATGAACTCGCGCCGGTCCACGATGTAATAAAGCTTCAGCGGACCCGAACCCGCTACTTCATCGATCAGTTTCTCAAACATCTCAAACTGATCCGCTGCTTCAATGCCGTGTGCGCTCAGGTAACCACCTTTGCGCATGCGGCGCAACAGCTCCAGCAACGTTAGCCGCCCTTCCAGCGTACGCCCACCGTGTTCGTGTGATCTGCTCACCAAATACTGCACGAGCAAACTCTCGTTGTAGAGCGGCGGCGCCAGAAACAGCCTTGCGCCATCCCGTTCCCAACCTTCGCTCAGCCGCGACGACGGGCGCACCGCGCGCAATTCTGCAAACACGTTCGTCCAATTCTGCTTCGGCGCGTTCCTTTCCAACAAAGCCTTCGTCGCGTCGAGGAGCCATCCCGCTTGATCGAGATCGAGCGAAATGCGCAGTGTATCGAGCCAGTTGAAGAACGCGGTGCGCCTGTCAGACTTCTGCTCGATGATCGCAAACTGCTCCGTCTTCTTTTGCAGAATCTTGACGAGCTTTCGCCGCGGTGTGTCAGTGGTTTTACCGCCTTCGATGCAATGAGTATCGAGCCGGGCGTGCCAGCGTTTCGCGGCGTTGCAGTAAGGACAGCGTGGATGCTTCTCTTCGCTGTCGAAAAACGGCCGTACCGCCTGGCGCGAAGTTAACTCTTCAACCGTCGGGCTGTAGCGTTTGATCTCCGAGTAAGCCGAGCGCGGCGCCAGGCCAATCTGCTGCGTGAAGATATCGAAGATGCAAGCCAGACAAACGAGCGTGGTGTAGTCGGTGACCGTTCCCGGGGGAAACTCACTGAAATCGAGTTCCACGAGCTTCATTGCTAACCACTGAGCGCGCCGCTGAGCTCGACGAGCGCGGGTTGGAGATCTTCATCCGTGTGACCCACGGCCAGATCCAGTTCTGTTTCCAGGTTGGCGGTCGCGGTGCCGAGTCGTTTGAAGTCGATCAATTGATGATCCAGCAGGTGCGTGGGCACCACGTTGCTGAGCGCGTTGAGCATTGAGGCGCGAATGTGTGGAATTTCCTGCTCCAGTTCCGCGATCAGCTTCTTGATCCGCGCGCGCTTCAGGTTTGATTGCGAACCGCAGAGGTCACACGGGATGATCGGAAAATCACAGCGCGACGCGTAATCCGCGATATCGCGTTCGGAGCAGTAGGCAAGCGGACGGATAACTGTGTTGCGCCCGTCGTTGGAACGCAGCTTGGGCGGCATCGCTTTTAGTGATCCGACGTAGAACAGATTCAGCAGCAGCGTCGTGATGATGTCGTCGGCGTGATGACCGAGCGCGATCTTGTTGCAACCTTCCTCGACCGCGATGTTGTAAAGAATTCCCCGCCGCAGACGCGAGCAGACAGAGCAGTAGGTTTTACCTTCCGGAACCAGTCTTTTGACGATCGAATAGGTGTCGCGCTCAACGATTCGGAACGGAACATCGAGCTTGCTGAGGTACGCCGGCAACACTTCCGCCGGAAAGCCCGGCTGTTTCTGGTCGAGATTGACGGCCAGCAGGTCGAATTTCACCGGCGCACGACGCCGGACGTCGATCAGAAGATCGAGCAGTGTGTGACTGTCCTTGCCGCCGGAAATGCAGACCATCACGCGGTCGCCGTCCTCGATCATGGCGAAGTCGGCCATGGCTTCGCCCATACGGCGCAGCAGTTTAGTCTTTGTCTTGTCCTCACAACACATACTTGAGCTTCGTCAGGATGCCATGTCGCGCCGCGCGCAGGCAAATTGTGCGACTGCTGCGCTACTCCTTGGAGTGCGCCGACTCGTCGGCGCTTTGGCCAAAGCGGTGACAAGTCCCCGCACTCCAAGGAGGAGCGGCGTTATAATTTCGTTACAAAGCTAGACATTGTCAGCCGAGTTTGTCTATGATGATGAGCCCGCTTTCGAGCGGTAAATCATTTTCGTACTAGCGATCAAAGCTAGGAAATCCACAAACAAAAGGAAAGCGCGACGTTTCGTTGCTTCAAGGTTCCGACGGCCGGTGACTAAACTTCCGCGCCCCCATATTTACGGAGGTAACAAATGCTTAGGATCGGAAAGAATGCCAAGGATCAGGAAGATACGGACAACTCCAGCCACAAAGCGGAAATTCCTGATTACTCCACTGCCAAACCCTACTCCTCCTATCAGGGAACGGGTGTTGAAGCAAAACCGGCCACTGAAGCCGCACTAACTCCTGCTCGCGCCATGACCGAGAGCGAGAGCCTCGCGCGGGATATCAAGGAAGGCACGTTGAGTGGATTCGTTGGCGGCGGCACCGACGTCACCGGCGAAGCGAACTTTAAGGCGATGATGAGAGTCGACGGCCACTTCTCGGGCCGGATCACTTCGTCGAGCGGCACGCTCATCGTCGGCAATAACGGTGTAGTTGACGCCAATATCGAAGTTGCGGTCGCCGCAATTCACGGAACCATCAACGGCGACATCATCGCGACGCAACGGCTCGAACTCGGCCGTGCAGCGAAAGTCAACGGCAACATCCAGACGCCGTCGCTCGTGATCGAGCAGGGCGCGATCTTCGAAGGAAGCTGCAAGATGCTTCAAATGCAGACCGCCGCCGAAAAGGCGCGCAAAGAGAAGAAGGACGAGCCGCTCGATACCACCAAGATGCCGCTTCGAAACGACTCTCCGGCCGCCAAACCGACGGAAGTTGCGAACGTTTCGAACGTCGTCAGCTAACTTCCGATTCCAAAACCTTCAGGGGTGACCTGCGTTTATGGTCACCCCTGTTTTCGTACCAGCCCTTCCCCTCACCATTGCAATCGTGAATCTTTTCTCTGTGGCGACTCTGTGTGCTCTGTGTCTCTGTGGTAAGTCTTCCTGAAGAAGAAACCACAGAGGCACAGAGCACACCGAGACTTCACAGAGAAAGCCAAATCAGAACACGTCTGACCTTTATGAAGAACGTTGTGCGAATTAAAGATTGACTATCCGCAGATCACACAGATTTAATCTGCGTGATGAAAAAAGCCCCTCTTCTTCTCGGCATCGCGCTGATGCTGATTTCTGCTGGTCTGACTCACGCGCAGGTTCCGCTCCCAATCCTGATCCGTATTACCAAGGCAGAAGACGAACGACGCTGGGACAATGAGCTGCGGGAACTGCTCGCGCATCGTGATGCGGCAGTTCGCCGGCGGGCAGCGCTCGCGGTCGGTCGAATCGGAAACGAAGAGTCGGTTCCCGCGTTGACCAATCTCTTGCAGCAAGATGCGGATGCGGGCGTTCGCGCGATGGCGGCGTTTGCGCTCGGCGAAACGGAGTCGATCACTGGCGCGGATGCACTCGTTGAGGTTGTCAAAAACAATGCTGAGCGAGGCGAACTGCGCGCCCGGGCGGTGGAAGCGCTCGGCAAGATCGCGGCTGCGCTGCCGGCAGAGCAGAAAGCGCGTCAGAGTGAACTCGGCGCGGTGATTCGCGACGCGCTCGAAGTTGAATCAAAGCAAACCGGGAATCAGTTGACCGTGCTGCTTGGTCTGACTGCCGCTCTGCGCTCTCGACCGGCCGATGCCGGCCCAACCATCGCCAGGTTTCTAAGCTCTCCGGACTCACGCGTGCGGTCCGACGCCGGGAACGTTCTCGCACGGCTACGCTTGAAAGACGGCAACGAGCAACTGCGAAAACTGCTCGCCACCGATCCGGATGCAAACGTTCGCGCCAACGCTGCGCGCGTCCTCGGCGCCACGGACGACAAATCTTCGTTTGACGCACTCGTCGCACGCGCGACCACCGATCCAGACTCGCGCGTCAGAGTCAGCGCGATCAGAGCACTGACAGCGCTCAAGGATCCGCGCGCCGTCGCGTCATTGATTAACCGCGCGGTGACTGACACAAATGAAGTGCTCGAGATTGCCACCATGCTCGGTCGTGTGCTGCCACAAACGAATGACTCGGCAGCCGTCTCGTGGTTGCGGAAGGCAAACGAAAAACTCAATCACGCGGCGCCCGAGGTCGAGATTGCTTTCGTTCGCGTTGCACCCGTCGCCTATCTTCTCGATCTCGAATCAGTGAAGCCGTCCGCAGATTGGCGCGCGACTGTCGCCGTCGCGAATGGGCTGGGAGAGATCGCAGCACTGCCGCCTTCGCTTAACACAAAGCCACAATTAATGACTGACGCCGAAGCGCGACTGCGCAAGATGCTGGCCTACCGCAATTCCGATTCTGCGATGCCCGACGTGCTGCGCGCACTCGCAGCGTTAAAACCAAAAGACCTTCAGCAAGTTCTCATCGCACATTTGCAGGCTCCTGACGTGATCGTCCGTGGCACTGCCGCAGACCTGCTTGGCGATCTGCCACCGTCCACCGAGATCACTCAGGCGCTGATCGCAGCCTGGCCCCGCACCACCAAAGACTCGCTCAACGATGCGGCACTCTCGATACTCGATTCACTGTCCAAACAGAAAAGTCCCGCCGCAGACGAGGCCATTAAGAATTCACTCAACTCAAGCGACTACATCGTTCGCAGCCGCACCGCCGCAGTATTGAAAGCCAGCGGCGCCGGCGACTTCTCCGCGCGCGTCGGCACCGTGCAAACACGAAATACAACCGCCGACTACCGCCGCGCACTCGCGCGAATGGGACAAAAGGTCCGCGCCGTAGTGACTACCAGCAGAGGTTCATTTACTATGGAGCTACTCCCCGGTGAAGCCCCATTGACGGTAGACAACTTCGTTCAGCTTGCCCGACGGAACTACTTCAACGGCATCACGATTCATCGGGTAGTGCCGAATTTCGTGATTCAGGACGGCGATCCTCGTGGCGATGGCAACGGCGGCCCCGGCTATCAGATCCGTTGCGAGATCAATCAGGTGCCTTACGACCGCGCGGCAGTAGGCATGGCGCTATCAGGCAAAGACACCGGCGGCTCACAATGGTTTGTGACCCATGCGCCGCAACCGCACCTCGACGGCGGCTACACAGTTTTCGGACGCGTGATCTCAGGGATGGATGTAGTCGACAAGATTGCACGCGGCGACGTGGTGAAGTCGATCGTTGTTCGCTAAGACTCAAGTGACCAGGACACACACAAAACTTTTTTCCCTGTGCCTCTTGTGCCTCTTTTGCGGCTCCGTAACAGCCCAAACTGAAACTGAGCCAGCCGAACGCCATCGTTACAAGATCGACCTCAAACTTGATGTCGACCACCTCTCGTACACTGGCACTGAAACTGTCCGCTGGATCAACCGCGGCGAGAAGCCAACTGCCGTAGTCTATTTTCATCTCTATCCAAACCTCCGCGCTACCGACCAAACCGTTTTCGGCAACGCCGCTACCACGGAACCGGATGAGCCGCGTCTGGACATCCTCGACGTGCGTGTGGCGAGTGACAAAGCGCCGCTGCTTTCTGCACTTGACGATCAAGGCACAACACTTCGCGTGAACCTGCGCGAGCAGGTCGCACCCGGAGGTTCGGCTGAGATCATCATTTCTTTCAAAGGCTCAGTGCCCGAGATCGATCGTGACGAGACCAACCTGACTACACACGTCGTGAAGCAGGTGAGCGCGGCGTTGCGCAGTGACCGCGAAACGCGCCGCGCGCGCGACATCAATTTTCTCTGTCGCGGCGTGATGCTGCTTGGCAGTGCGTACCCGGCACTGACGGTTCACGATGGCGATGAGTGGCGGCGCAAGGTTGAACCATCAGTTGGCGACTTTGTCTTCAATGAAGCGGCAGATTACGAAGTCACGGTAACGGCGCCGTCGGGCGTTGAGGTCTTTACTTCGGGCACGGAAACTGGGCCACGCTCGGAAAAGAACACGCAAACATTCACTGCCACCGCCATGCGCGACTTCGCGATCCTCGCCGGCCGTGGCTTGCACAGCGAACACACCGAAGTGAATGGCATCAATGTTCGGTCGATTTACTTTACCGAGCATGAACGCGTCGGCAAACGCGCGCTCGTCGTCGCTGCCAATGCCTTGCGAACGTTCACGACGCTGTTTGGACCGTTGCCTTTCAAGCAGATCAGCATCGCGGAAGCGCCGCTCGTTGCCGGTCTTGGAAGTTGTGAGTTTTCCGGCTTAAACATTATCGCCAGTGCCTTCTTCGTTGACTTCGACTCACCCGCGGTGCGCAATCTGCCGGAGATCATTCGCGAGCAGCGGCCGTCGGTTGAAGAAAGTCTCGAATGGACCGTCGCTCATCTCGTCGCGCATCAGTGGTGGGGCGCCGCAGTGGGAAATGATCCTGCACGCGAGCCGATACTCGACGAAGCTTTGGCGTGCTGGTCTTCCCTGCTCTACTACAGAAACATGTACGGGCCAGAAAAGGCGTCTGCCGTACTGGACGATCAGGTGCGCGGCGTGTACCGGTTGTATCGCACCTTTGGCGGCGACGATATGGACGCCAACCGCCCGTCGCGCGACTACCGCAATACGTTTCAATACGCGGCGATCGTCACTGCGAAGGGCGCGCTGATGTTTGTCGATCTGCAAAACTCCCTCGGCGAAGAAAAGGTGTTCGCCGCGCTGCGCAAGTATTATCAAGCGAACCTTTACGAGATCGCGCAACTAGAAGATCTGCGTATCGCGCTGGTGGCGGAGGCGCCGGTCGAACAAAGGCGGACGATCGGTCGTACATTCACCCGCTGGTTAACGGCCAAGCGTGGGGACGAAGACATCGCACCGCCGGATCAGGAATTGGCCGCAACGCTGGGGATTCAGGCGAAACAGGCTCCGCCGCGATCGGGTGACAAGAATGCTTTCGGAGCATTGGCGAAGGTGGGAAGATTTTTTTGGCAGCAAATGACACGTATTCGTTGAGTAGTTGACAGGATTACAGAATTAGCAGGATGCCTGAAAACCTAACGGAATCCTGTTAATTCTGTTCATCCTGTCCTCAGTCGGATTGAGATGAGAGCTTTGAACTTTGACGCATTTCCGCTGGAACGAACCAGCAGCCGGCGAGCAGTCAACGTTGAGACGAGTCTCGAGCGGCTGAGCTGGCTCATGGACGATCTGTTCCGCGTGCCGGTCCTTGGCTGGCGCTTCGGACTCGACGCTCTGATCGGCCTGATTCCGGGTTTTGGCGACACCGCCACCTCACTCGTCTCCTTCTACATACTCGCTGCCGCGGTTCGCTATCGCGTGCCGAAAATCACGCTGCTAAGAATGGGCATGAACATCGGCATCGATTACGTTGTCGGTTCATTGCCGCTCGTCGGGGATGTTGCCGACGCGTGGTGGAAGTCGAATCACATGAACATCGAGCTGCTGAAAAAAAGAGCGACCGTGCCAACTGAAGAAGCACGGTCGGGAAGAATCAGCGACTGGTTGTTTGTGGGAGGAATTATTCTGGGCTTGATCGGTCTGGCGGTCGGGAGCGCTTTTCTCAGTTTGTACGTCTTATATCGTCTCGGCCAGCTACTGTAGGGGCGGCACTCCGTGGCTACCCCCAACAAACTACGATACAACAACTTCTTCAGCCGGTAGCAAACGTTCAAGCGCTGACTTCAGCATATCCAGGCCGCGCTCGCCCGCGGCAAAGCTCTTCAGTTTACCTTCCGCATCGAACAGGTAATACGCAGGGACGTATCCGTGGTCGTTGTAAAACGCGTCTTTGAGCTTGTGTTCGTTGTCTACCGCAACCGGCTCCGTAATGCCGTACTTGCCGATCAACTCGCGCACCGCTTCGACGTCAGTATCAGTTTCATAACGCGGCATGTGAATACCGACGACGCGCAATCCCTGACTTCGCTTTTCGTCACGCCACTGCCCGACGCGCGGGAGGTTGTCCTTACAAATTCCGCAGCTCGCGGACCAGAAGTGAACGAGTGTTGGATGGCCCGCAATCTCCGATTCAACGTGAGCCTGCGTTCCTCCGAACCACTCAGTAGCACCTTCCAGCCGCGGCATCTCTGTGCCAATTCTCATTGCCATTGTTGTTGTCTCGTCTATCAGCCACAGATTACACAGACCCTTCTGGCTGTGTAATCTGTGGATCAGTTCTGTTAGCTGTTGAGGGTCTTCTGACCGGGCTTCCATTCGGCCTGGCAGAGTCCGCCGGTCTGCAACGCCTGGATCACTCTCAAGGTCTCTTCCGCCGAGCGGCCGACGTTCAGATCGTGCACGACCTTGTAACGAAGAATGCCTTCGGGATCGATCACGAAGAGTCCACGCAGCGCAATGCCGCGGTCCTCAATCAACACGCCGTAATCTTTCGCCACCTGCTTGGTCGCATCGGCCGCGAGCGGGTACTTCAACCCTTCCACGCCGCCCTTGTCGCGCGACGTGTTCAACCACGCGCGATGCGAGTAAACCGAGTCGGTCGAAATGCCGATGATGTCGGCGCCGATGTCTTCGAAGTCCTGGTAGCGATCGCTGAACGTGGTTAGCTCGGTCGGGCAAACAAACGTGAAGTCCAACGGATAGAAAACGAGTACGAGCCACTTGCCGCGATAGTCGGAAAGCTTCACCGGCTCGTTGAGTTTCTCCATGTTTTTCGTCGAGGCCATTTCAAAATCCGGCGCGGGCTGGCCCACCATCGCCTTTTCTGCTGCTACTGCTGTTGCTGCTGTCATGTATCCTCCAAAAAAGTTGAATTATTCCGTTAAAAACCAAACGAGCTTACGACTCACGACACTCCGGACAGAGGCCGCGCAAGGTCAGGTGAACCGACTCAGCTTTGAAACGTGATTTGCGTGCGGCGGCCTGCATGAGTTTCGCCGCGTCGGGCAGGTCGAAGTCCACGAGCTTGCCGCAATCGTTGCAGATCGCGTGATCGTGACGTTCGGTCTCACGATCGTAGCGGCTGGCGCTGTCGCCAAAACTGATTTCGTGAACCAGCCCGGCTTCTTTCAGGTAGCGCAACGAGTTGTAGACGGTTGCGTAGCTGATGCCGGGCAAACGCCTGCGCGCCGCTTCGAAGATGTCGCTGGCGGTCGGATGATCCTCGCGTTCGCGAATCACCTGAAACACCGCTTCCCTCTGCGGGGTCAGCTTATGGTCGCTGGCTTTCTTTGTTACTTTCACAGTGGACTTAGACTAATTCTAAATCCGGTGTATGTCAAGCGGGCTGGAGCGTGGCCATGGAGAGTTGCGGATGGCCTTTGACGAAGTCGACGATGTTGTCGACGTAGCTCGCGAATGCCGGGCAGTGAATGCCGTGAGGAGCGAGCAGCGATTGTGCTTCGCTCGAGTCGTAGAGTTGCTTCACAAAGAAGTAAGGCACGGCGTGATGCGGCAGGCCGGTGATCTTTGGCGACGGCGGCAACATGAGAAAAAAACGGACCCAGGTAGCCGGAGCCGTGATTCGCGATCGTTTGCCGTTGATCGATTGCGCGATCGCGTTGAAGAGTTCGCTGGTCGTGAGCGGCGCCGGATCGGCAAGCTGCAATGTCTTCCCGATTGCCTTCTCTTCAAAAGCCAGCGCCGCCATCGCGTCCACCACGAAATCCACCGGTACAAGGTTGAGACTGACGCGAGAGTTTCCGATGTTTATGAGCGAGAGCGCTGGCCAGCGCAGCAGGTAAAGAATCAGATAGTAGACGCCATCGTATTTCACGGTTTCGCCTGTTTGCGAATCGCCGCAGACGACGGCCGGGCGATGAATTGTCACCGGCAACACGTCCTTCACTGATTCCACTTCGAGCTCGGAAAGGTATTTCGACTCCTCATAGAAATTGCGATAACCGGCGTCGTGTCGCAGCTCGGTTTCGAGGATGACGCCTTCGCGCTTTCCGGCGACGTAACAAGTCGAGACGTGATGAAAATGGCGGAGCGAAGGAATTGAACGCGCAAACTCGATTACGTTCCGGGTTCCGCCCACATTCACGCGCATCGCGGGTTCGCGCGGCACGGCGAGATCGTAGAGTGCAGCGAGATGAAAGATTCGAGTAGTCTGTTGCTGCGTGAGCTCGAAGTCTGCGGGCGTCAATCCCAAACGAGGCTGAGTGATGTCGCCCTGCACGATCAGGAAGTCAGACGGCGCGCGTCCGGTCAAACGCGCAATGCGATCAATCTCGACTCTGGCGCGGTCCAGCCACGAAGGCTGGACGAGCAGAATGAAGCGACACTGTGTCCTCGCCAGACGTTCGAGTAAACGATCGGCGATGAAGCCCGGAAACCCGGTGATGAAGAATGTCTCTCTATCCGGCATTGAACCATCTGAGTATAATTCACTCTCCTCGCCACGGTCAGTACTCCAGCGTTGAAGTCAGTACCGCCACGCGGTAGCGGGCGGGTCTACTGTGAGTCTCTGAGCGTCATCACTGACGAGTACCCGCCCGCTACCGCGTGGCCGTACTGACTTCATGACGCTACAACAACCAAAACTTGAGGTAAACAGGATGAGCCCCCATTTGCTGTTCGTGCGCCGCGCCACCCTGGCATTTGCACTGATCGTCGTCGCGTTTCTGTCGAGCGCGTCGCCACAAAAAACCGAGTGCAATGTTCGCGTGACACTGCTGCAAGTCAACGACGTCTATCAGTTCTCACCGGTCGATCAAGACACCCGAGGCGGACTCGCTCGCCTCCTGACCCTGCAAAAATCCATCAAAACCGAGAACCCAAACACTCTCTTCCTGCTGGCCGGCGACACGATCTCGCCTTCGGTTGAATCGATCACTTACAAGGGCGCGCAGATGATCGAGGCCTGGAACACGGCCGGCCTCGACTACGCAACGTTCGGCAATCACGAGTTTGATTTTGGGCCGGACGTGTTGCGGCAAAGAATGCAGGAGTCGAAGTTTGGGTGGATCGCGGCAAACGTGATCGACACGAAGACTGGCAAACCGTTCGGCGGCGCAGCTCCGTTTGTCATTCGCGAGTTCGGTGGCGTGAAGATTGGCATCTTCGGTCTCGTGCTTCCCGAAACGAAGAACACCTCGCGGCCGGGTCCGGACGTTGAGTTTCGCAATCCGTGTGACACTGCGAAGAAAATGGTTTCCGAGCTTCATAAGCGCGGCGCGAAAGTCGTCGTGGCTTTGACTCATCTGTCGATGCGCGAAGACAAGGAGGTCGCTCGCTGTGCAAACGTGAATCTGATCATCGGTGGCCACGAACACACGTTGCTCGAGTCGCACGCAGGCGGCGCGCCGATCTTCAAGATGACCGCTGACGGGCGTGAGATGGGTCGTTTCGATCTCAACATCTCTAAATCCACCGGACAACTCGAGAGTATCGACTGGAAAGTCATTCCGGTAACGAAAGACACCGCAGAAGCACCGGAGTTCACGGCTGTTTACCAGAAGTATGCTTCCGTGCTAACCGAGCTGGCGCGTCCCGTGGGCCAGACAACGGTGCCGCTTGACGCACGCAGCGCGGAGAATCGCACGCGCGAAACCAACGTCGGCAACTTCATCGCCGACGCGTTTCGCCAGGCCACGGACGCCGACGTCGCGCTTCTTAACGGCGGCTCAATCCGCGCTGATGAACTGATCGCGCCGGGACAGTTGACAGTGAGGGACGTCTTGTCGATGCTACCGTTCAAAAACAAGCTGGTTAAGATTGAAGTAACCGGCGCCACACTACGGGCGGCACTGGAACATGGCGTGAGTCGCAGCGCGGAAGATGCGGAGCCCGGAGGTTTTCCGCAGGTTTCAGGCATTGAGTTTTCATTCGACGCGTCCCGAAAACCGGGCGCGCGGATTGTCGATCTGAAAATCAATGGGCAGCTGCTTGACGCGGCGAGGAAGTACACGCTGACGGCGACGACGTTCGTTGCGCTGGATGGCGGAGACGGTTATACGATGCTGAAAGGTTCGCGAGTGATCCTGTCGCCGGAGCAGGCGCCGCTGGATTCGGAAGTGCTGCAACGTGCGATCAGTTCGGCGGGGTCTATTGCGCCGACCGTGGAGGGACGGATTAAGCGGTTGGATACAGTCAAGAAGTCGGATCCAGATTGCAAGTGAGTGATGGAGATTCACGACGACAGTTCTGCAGGCAAGCGATACGAAGCCAATCAACTCTTCCATGAGGCTTACGAGGCGCAGCTTGCCAACGATTACGAGCGCGCGATCGAACTCTACAAGCGCTCGATCGAGACCTATCCGACGGCCGAGGCCCACACGTTTCTCGGTTGGGTTTACAGCTTTCAGCAACGTTACGACGACGCGATCCAGGAGTGTCTAGAAGCGATTCGGGTGGACGACACGCTGGGCAATCCTTACAACGACATCGGCAGTTATCTGCTGGCGAAAGGCGATCCGTACGGCTCGGTGCGTTGGTTCAAACGCGCCTTGCTGGCGCCGCGTTACGACTCGTACGCGTTTCCGCATTTTAATCTCGGTCGCGTTTATGAAACTCGCCGGCGGTTTCTTGAGGCGGCCCGGCATTACGGCTTGGCGCTCGAACAGAAACCGGATTTCGCGGAGGCGGCGGTCTCGTTGAGACGGATGCAGGCGCGGCTGAACTGAATCAACCGACGACGATCTTCATCTTCTCGCCCTTCTCGTCCACGGCGACGTAGGTCACTTCCGCTTCTGTGACGCGCACGCGTTCACTCTTGCCCAGCCGCTCCACCTCGACAATCACGCGGACCGTGATCGACGTCGTGCCGACGCGGACCGTCTCGGCGTAGAAACTCACCAGATCGCCCACGAACACAGGCTTGTGAAAGATGACTTCCTTCATCGCCACGGTGACGAAGCGTTCCATCCTCGTCTGTCGATGCGCCTGAATCGCGCCGGCCGTGTCGATGTAACTGAGGATAACGCCACCGAAGATGGTGCCACGCGAGTTGGTATCACGTGGCAAAAGCGTGATGCGAATTGCGGGATCTGTGTATTCCTGCATGTCGCGTATCCTAAGCTGCCTGCGCCGGAACAAACAACGTCACGAGGTGTCTCGGTGTCTCTGTGGTCGTTTCTTCTTCGCAGTAAAACCACGGAGGCGCAGAGACACAGAGAAAGGCTGGGCTGAAACGTTTACTTCGCGCTGAGCTGTTCGGTGATCCAGTCGGTTATTGCGCGTTTCAGTTCGTCAAGGTGGTTCTCGAAAAAATGCCCGGCACCTGGAATTACAACGAGCCGCACCTGCGTCTGTTTCTCAAGCTCGGCGGCCATCTTTCTCACCCGCTCGACTTCCCCAAACTCGTCATGCTCGCCATGAACGAGCAGCAAAGGCTTTCGGCACGCTTGAAGAAACTCAAAGTCGTACATATTGAGCGGCGTGCCGATGCCGATCAAATAACGAACGCGCGGATCGGAGATTCCAACCTCGAGTCCGACGCGGGCGCCAAAAGAGAATCCGCAGAGAGTGATGTTCAGGTTCGGGTAGTTGCTCGACAGGTAATCGAGACCGGCACGCACGTCGTTGCGCTCGCCGCGTCCTTCGTCGTGTTCACCAGTACTTTGGCCCACGCCGCGGAAGTTGATCCGCAAGGTAATCAGGCCCGCGTCGTTCAGAGCTGCCGCAGCACGGAAGACCACCTTGTTGTGCATCGTGCCGCCACCGAGAGGATGAGGATGGAGAACAAGTGCCGCACCTTTAGCTGGGTCGCTTCGAGATTCCTTCAGAATTGCTTCTAACTGCCCGTGCTCGGCCGGAATAAACAGGTTGCCGCTGGGGTACATGGTGTGGTTGACAGGATTACAGAATTAACACGACGGCAACCAACCCGTTCTTAACCGTTCCTGTTAATCCTGTTCATCCTGTCCACTAAACTATTCCTGGTCGAGGCTGGCGTTGTCTTCACCGCCGCCGGCAGGTTCGCCTGGGGCTTCGCCTTCTGCCGATTCTGCTTCAGCCGCGGAACTCTCACTCTCCAACTCGGCAGCGAGTTCGGGGGCTGGAACTGGAACAGACTTCGTGGATCTCTTCTTCGCAGCCTTCTTCGTACCGCCTTTACCGGCTGATTTCTTTCCAGCCTTCTTCGTCGACTTCTTTGCAGCTTTCTTGGTCGTCTTGCGGGCAGCGCCTTTCTTTCCGGCTTTCTTTCCAGCTTTCTTTCCAGCCTTCTTGGCGGCTTTCTTAGCGGCTTTCTTCGTCGATTTCTTTGCTGCGCGGCCGCGACCATATCGCTTGCCAGCGCTCTTTTTCGTGCCTCTGCCGCCGCCTTTGCGCGCACCCTTAGACTTTTTCGATCCTTTTCTGGCTGCCATTTCTTCGCTCCTTATGATTGATCTGGGTTTGGGCCTCACCGTAGCAAAATAATCAAAGACTGTCCACGATGTTTTCAGGCGTCGCTATCGCGTGTTAACAATTGATCAGATCTATAGACATGCATCGGCTCTTTCAGCTACAGTAAACCCGCTCTCCACACAACTCCGATCGGCTTGAATCGTGGGAAGGCCTTAGGATGCGAGATCACTTTTCATCGCGTGTAAGTCCTCTTTTTCAACCTGCTGTTTATTACTTCAGCCAGTTCGTGCCCAATCAGTCCAACCACAAGGCCGAGTTCACTAGCAACGAAAAAACGGATCGCGAAGCGGACGCGCCTCGATCTGCTTTGGTGGTTGACGACGTGGCTGATGTAACCGAAATGTTGGCAGTAGTACTACGCCATGCAGGCTACAACGTGGTCACCGCAGCTTCCGCGCCGGCGGCATTAAAGGCGGTGCGCGAACAGCAGTTTGACGTGATAATCTCCGACATCGGCATGCCGGACATGAACGGTTACCAGTTGGCGCGCGAAGTCAGACAGTTGCCGGGCTACGCGACGACTCCGATGGTGGCTGTCACCGGTTACTCGATGTTTGACGACAAGGAACGCTCAACCAAGGCGGGCTTCAATGCCCACATGACCAAGCCGATAGATCCGCGAGCCCTGCTTGATTTGATCGACCGACTGTAGCCAGCCGTCCCTGAGGCGGTTGAGCAATTGATGACCACCCCTTCCCGCATACTCGCCAGACTACGATCTGAATCAAGCATCCGAATCATTCAGTTTTTAATCGGCGCGATCGCCATCGTCTTCGTTTTCAGGGAACTGCAATTCTCAACCAACGCCATCTGCTGCGGTGATTTCGACGGCTACTATCACGTCAAATGGGCGCGCACGCTGTGGGAATCGATGAAACACAAGGCGTTTCCGCCTGCGTTTCCGTGGTTGCCGCTCACCACTTTGAATGCGAAAGATTACGTAGACCATCACCTGCTTTTTCACATTCTTCAGATCCCTTTTGTCGCTTTTCGTGATCCGCGGCTCGGCGCCAAAGTCGGTTCGGTGGTCTTCGCGAGTCTCGCGGTTATTTCGTGTTACTGGCTAATTATTCGTTATCGCATTCGTTATCCCTTCGTGTGGTTGATTGCCCTGCTCGCCTGTTCCGCGCCGTTTCTGTTTCGCATGAACATGGCCAAAGCGCCGCCGCTCGCGATCTTTTATCTGGTCGTCGCTGTGCATCTGTTCTTTCGCCGCAAGTACTGGCCACTCCTCCCGCTCGGTGTTGTGTTCACCTGGACCTACGACCTGTTTTTGCTCCTCATCATGGCAACGGTGTTCTGGGTCGTGGCAGTCGCCTGGACCGAACGGCGCTTTGAATGGCGTCCGCTGGTCTGGGTGTTGCTCGGCTGCGCCGCCGGGCTCGTTATAACTCCTTACTTCCCACACAACTTCCAACTGCTTTACGAGCATTTGAAGATCAAACTGACGCTGAGCGACTACGACACGAAGGTCGGTCAGGAGTGGTATCCCTACGACTCATGGGAGTTTTTAGGGAACTCGGCAGTTGCCTGCATTGCAATGGTCGTGGGCTACATCTCGTTTGAGCCGTCGGAACGCCGGAAAGCGCAGTATCCGGTGTTCTTTTTGCTCTTCTCCACGGCACTCATGATTATGACCGCTCGGTGGAAGAGGATCGCAGAATACTGGCCGCCTTTCGCGGTGCTGTTTGCGGGTTTTTCAGTGCAGCCGTGGCTCGCGGGAACCCGCAACTATCTCACCCGGCTGCCAGTTGACGTGATTGAAGAGTTGAAGCCGTTTTTCGATCGCGAAGATTCGTGGTTCACGAAGATCTCGAGCGATTGGCGCGAGATAATGCGGAGCATCGCAGTGGCGGTGGTCGCGCTCGCCCTGAGCGTCTTTCTTTTCTTCAATCTTCGGGCCGAGGTTGAAGAGATTGGCCGGAGTGACCGGCACGATCTTTACAAAGCGGGCGCCGATTGGATGCGGGCCAACATACCCGCTGGACAACTCGTCTTCAACACCGATTGGGACGACTTTCCGCGTCTTTACTACTTCGACGAAACCCACTATTACGTCTCGGGTCTCGATCCCAATTATCTATTCGACAAGAACCCCGCCCTTTCACGACTCTACGACCGCATTACGCTGGGCCAGGAACAGGATCCGGGGCCTTTGATTCGTGATCGATTCGGTGCGCGCTACGTTTTTTCAGATAACGAGCACGACGATTTCTTTTCGCACGCGCGCGCTAGTGGGTGGTTTGATATTGTTTACGAAGATGCGCAGTGCACAATACTGTATATTCGGGACGAAAAGTTAGACCCGTCATTAGTTGAGCCATGAAAATCCGCTTGATACTTTTGGTTTCATCGCTGTTCCTTTGCTCCTGCGCTGAGGCGCCCCCCGCTTCCAACAGCAACGCCTCGCCGGAGCCTTCCACCGCTACGGCCACACCGCAGTCATCTCCGCTTACGGGTTTCGAAAAAGATCTTCAGTACGTTCGCAACGGCGGCTACACCTACGTCTGGGTCTTCTCACGAAAAGACGGAAAACCACTCGATAAAGACGACAGCGCCTTTCTGCGAACCAACGCGCCGCAAGTCGTCGACTGGGTAACCACGAATGAAGGTAAGAAAGTGATCGCGGGAACGAACTTCAACCTGGAAGAAGGAAATCTCGCCGCTTTGAAGAAACGCTTCATTACTGAAGACTACTCCGCCAGATAAAGCCACAAAAAAGCACAAGAAGCACAAGTGAATTTGCTCTTGTGCCTCTTTGCGGCTAAGGCGTTAAGACTACTTTTCCAAACTGCGCGCGGTCCTCAATCGCCTCATGCGCCTGTCGCGCTTCACTCAGCGGCAGCACCCGATCGACCACCGCACGAATCTTGCCCTCGCGCACAAACTTCATCGCCTCCAGCAACTCAGCCTTGGAACCCATAAACGATCCCAACAGAGTCAGATGACGATAGAAAACCTGTCGCAAGTCTGTGCGCGCATCGAAGCCACTCGTTGCGCCGCAAGTAACCAGCCGGCCGTTGTTCTTGAGCGAACTGATCGAACCGGGCCACGTCGCGGCGCCCGTGTGCTCGACTACGACATCGACGCCTTTGCGATCCGTGAGCCGCCGCACTTCTTTGGGCCAGTCAGCTTGCGTGTAGTTGATTGTCAGATCTGCGCCGAACTCGCGCGCCTTCTCGAGCTTTTCGTCTGAACTCGCCGTCGTGATCACGCGCGCGCCGCGCAGCTTCGCGATCTGAATGGCAATTGACCCAACGCCACTGCCCGCAGCATGAACCAGCACGTCTTCACCGGCTTGCACGTTTGCTCGCGTGACCAGCATGTGCCACGCGGTCACGGTTACGAGTGGCAACGCGGCCGCCTCTTCCCAACTCAACTGCGCGGGCTTGGGAACGATATTCACGCCGGGAACGGCCACGAGTTCAGCATAGCCGCCGTCGCGACGATAGCCGATAATGTCGTATTCACGGCAGAGATTGTCTTGTCCACTGAGACATGCTTCGCAGTGTCCGCAGGAGACGCCAGGCTGAACCATGACCTCGTCGGCCGGTTTGACCCACGTTACGAGTTCGCCAACCTCACGCACGATGCCAGCGATGTCGTTGCCCAGAATGTGAGGTAGCGGGATCTCAATGCCGGGTAGCCCGCCGCGAACAAAGAGGTCGAGGTGGTTCAAAGCACACGCTTTGACTTCGACAAGTACTTCGTTGGCCCGAATCCGCGGCTCCGGCACATCCGCGTACTCAAGCACTTCCGGCCCACCGTGTTTTCTGAATAGCGCGGCCTTCACACCGGTTGTTCCATAGATAACCGTTCGACCGCCTGCTCTCGGGCGTGGTAAGAGGAACGTGTCAGCGGGCTTGATTCGACGTGACGGAAACCGAGCGACATGCCGACCTCGCGCCACTTGGCAAATTCTTCCGGCGTGACGTATCGCTCCACCGGCAAACGACGCGCGTGTGGTTGCAGATATTGTCCAATCGTCATGATGTCGCACGAGGCCGCGCGCAGGTCCTTCATCAGCTCAACTACTTCATCAAACGTCTCCCCGAGACCAACCATAATCCCGCTCTTCGTCAACATCCCGCGAGCTTCACGATCGCGGCGCGCAGCGGCACGCCGCAAAAGCGTCAGCGACTGCTGGTAAATCGCATCGGGCCTGACGCGGCGATAGAGCCGCGCGATCGTTTCGGTGTTGTGGTTGAGCACGTCTGGCTCCGCATCGAGCACGGTGTTGAGCGCATCTTCGTCGCCGTTAAAGTCGGGAATCAATACTTCAACCTTGCACTCGGGGTTCATGGCTCGCACCTGCCGAATGGTTTCGGCCCAATGCGCGGCGCCGCCGTCGGGCAGATCGTCGCGATTTACTGAGGTAATTACCGCATGGGCCAAATTTAATTGGCCGACCGCCTCGGCAACGTGACGCGGCTCTTCTGGATCTAACGAGCCAGGTTGTCCCTTACCGACGGCGCAAAAGCCGCAATGACGCGTGCAGATGTCGCCGCCCAACATGAAAGTCGCGGTGCGGTCCGACCAGCATTCAAAAATGTTCGGACAACGCGCCTCCTGACAGACCGTATGCAGGTTCAAACCTTCGATTAGTTGCAAGACCTGATTCTGATTGGTCGGATCGCCGAGGCGAATCCGGAGCCATTCGGGTTTTGGTTGACGAATTTTTTGATTGTTGCTGATTACACGTAGTTCGCGGGCCAATTGATTTACCTCTGAGTGGATTTTACACTATGCGACCGATCGAGGCCCGCGAAGGGCCCGCCAGCCCAAAGGAGACCCTTATGAAGACCTTTCTTTCCTTCGCGTGTTTGCTTGCTCTAGGCGTACTCTCAACCCAGACCGTTAGCGCGGACATTGCCAAACCAAAGACGCCTGACCAGCAGTCGAAAGTCGTGCTGCGGAGAAATCTGGAGATCGTGCCGGACGGAAGAGTATGGTCGGCGCGGCTTCAACTGACTCAATCAGACTTGCAGGAGTTACGCGCGGCTTTGGACGGCACGGGCGGTAACACGACGGTTGCGGCGAGCATCGCACAGAGCCCCACGCGAACCATCATTGCCGGTGTGTTGCTCTTTCTTTCCGTCTCGTTCGCTGGTGTTTGGCTGGCGCGAACGTCTGCCGGTCGAAGAAGCAAAGCGATCGCGGCGGCGATGCTGGTCGTCGCGGTGCTTGGCGCTGCGGCAATCATCACGCGCGGCAATGCTGGCCCACCGCCGGGTTACTTTAGCTGGATGCAACTGTCGAAGAATTATTCGCACGGAAAGACTACGTCAGGCGATTTCGTGATCGAAGTTATTCCGGACCAGCCGAACCGTCCACCGGGCGTCAAGCTGTTGATTCCCTATAACCCGAAACAGAACGGCGATGACGAATAGATCCGTGTAGATCCGTGGAAAGAACTGCTGACTTAAAGATCGCCACGTGGAGTACCACAAGACGCGAGGAAGGCAGGGCGCGCGTATTTGCTGGTGGCCTGTTTGTGTGCGTGGTTGCGGCGGCCGTACTCGCAACCTGGTTGCCGCTGCAAGTCTCGATCGTTACGGTCTTTCTCTTCGCGGGTCCGCATAACTGGTTCGAGTTTCGTTACTTTCTCCTCCGCTGGCCGGCCCGCTTCGGCAAATCGCGAACCTTCTTCGTAACGGCATTCGCCGGACTCGCCATTTTGGTGGTCACGTACGTTTCGCTGCCGTTTATTTACCGAAACGTCTTCTGGTCAAACGAAACGTGGCTGATTGTTCTCGCAACGTGGAACACACTGCTGCTCGCCTGGCTTGCAGTGCTGGTACGTCTGCGGGGCCAACAGAAACGAACCTCTGACTGGTCGTGGACCATACCAGTCGCGCTGGTGCTTGCGGCCCTGAACTGGCTTGGACCCGAATTCTTCAGCCTCGCGCTGGTCTATGTTCATCCGCTGATCGCGCTGTGGTTTCTGGACCGGCAACTCAAGCGAACGCGGCCGGAGTGGCTGACTGCGTATCGACGCTGTTTGTGGCTGTTGCCTTTGATTCTCGGGCTGATGATTTGGCGCTTGTCGCAAACAACGTCACTCGCAGATGACAACGGACTCTTCTGGCGCATCACGCAACATTCGGGCGCGCAGTTGCTGCCGCAAGTTTCAAGTCATCTGCTCGTGTCGGTGCATCTGTTTTTCGAGATGTTGCACTACGGCGTCTGGATCGTGGCGCTGCCGCTGCTTGGGCCACGGTTTTGGGACTTCAAGTCCAGGCAAAGAGTATTTCCGCGAAACGCGCTATTAGTCGCCGGCGTCGTAGTGGTTGTGGTTTTGTGGGTGGGTTTTGCAAGGGATTACACGGAAACAAGGGATCTCTACTTCACGATTGCAATCGCGCACGTGCTGGCCGAAGCGCCGTTTCTGCTGAAGATGCTCTGATAAAAATGTCGCCCCTGGAACTCTGGCGTTTCCTGCCGCTTGGTTATCTGTTCACCATCGCGATCGAAACTCCAATTCTCTTCTTCGGCCTGTCGCAACGCCATTCCAAACGAGCGCGCTTGATGGCCGGGCTGTGGCTCACCGCCTGCACGTATCCGGTGGTGACTCTTGTGTTGCCTTTGCTGCTCGAGAGTTACTCGCGTGCGGTGTATCTCACGGTAGCGGAGATCTTCGCGCCGGTTGCGGAATGCGTGCTGTTCTGGTTGGCGTTTGGAGCAGCGTCCGAGGTTGGAAGACGATCGATATGGCGCGACTTTGGCGTGATTGTGCTCGCGAACCTGACGTCGTTTGTACTTGGAGAGATCAGCTACCGATTAATTTAGCGAGCTGATCGGGATCGATGTTGCCGCCCGACAAAACCACTCCCACGCGATTCACGTTCGCGGGCAGCTTCCTGAACATCACCGCCGCGGCCGCCGCGATCCCGGAAGTCTCAACCAGCACCTTCATGCGCGTGAGCACAAACCTCAGCGTCTCAATCATCTCTTCGTCGGTTACCGTGAGCACGTCTTCAGCCACCTGCTGCACGATCGGAAACGTGAGCTCGCCCGGTATCTGAACTCGCAAACCATCAGCAATCGTCGGCGGCGGGGGAATTGCAATGCGTTCGCCTTTCAAAAACGATTGCCGCGTGTCGTCAGCCGTTGAGGGCTCGACGGGGAAACAACGAATGCGCGGATTCACCATTCGTGCCGCAACGGCCACACCCGCGAACAAACCACCACCACTACATGGCGTCAGCACGCAATCCAGATCCGGCACTTCTTCCATCAATTCGAGACCGCACGTCGCCTGGCCCGCAAGGATCAAGTAGTCGTCATACGGTGGCACCATCACCAGCCGTTCACGTTCGGCAAGATCGAGCGCAAACTTTTGCCGGTCCTCCTTGTGCCGATCGTAAAAGATGATCTCAGCACCGTAGCTGCGCGTTGCCGCGACTTTCATCTTCGGCGCGTCGTCAGGCATCGCCACCAGCACGCGCACACCCGCTTCGCGCCCGGCAAGCGCAACCGCCTGAGCGTGATTGCCGGAAGAGAACGCCACGATGCCGCGTCGCTTTTCGTCGTCAGTTAACGACTGAATCTTGTTCGTGGCGCCGCGAATCTTGAAGGCACCCGCGCGTTGGAAATTCTCGCATTTGAAGAAGACCTCTTTTCCAGCTACTTCATTGAACTGGCGCGAAGCGATTACCGGTGTGCGATGAATGCGCGACGAGATGCGTTCTCGTGCTGCGTGAATCAAGTCGGTTGTAAGCATGAGTCCAATTCAACTCGCATCGCGAACACTTCAGCGAAACGGGCCACGATGCGATCTTCCACTTCGCTCAATTGAGTTTCAGAACCCAACAACTGTTCCATCGAAGTTACGGGTTCACCTTCGCAGGCAACAATAAAATTGAAGTAACTGAGATCCGTATTAACGTTCAGTGCAAAACCGTGTGTCGTAACCCAACGGGCGATGTGAACACCAATCGCAGCGATTTTTCCACGCGCGGTGTAAACACCAGTCAAACCATCGATGCGAAACGCTTCAATGTCGAAATCAGACATGGTCCTAAGCAAGACTTCTTCGAGGTCGCGCATGTAGCGATGGACGTCTTCGCGGTCGGGGCTGAGTTTGATAATCGGGTAGCCGACGAGCTGGCCCAAGCCGTGATACGTGACTTTGCCGCCCCGATTGGTTTCAAACACCGTCACATTCCGCTTCTTCAACTGTTCTGGGTCCAGCAAAACAGCCAAACTCTCACCGCGGCGACCGATTGTGAGTGTGTGGGGATGCTCGAGCAGCAAAAGCGTGTCGGGCTGGGTTCCCGATTTGACTGCTTGTTCAGTCTCCTTCTGAACTGCGAGGCCGGATTGATAATCGATGAGGCCGAGCCTTTGGACCAGAAGCTTTCTTTCTCGGGTCATGCAACTAAATAGCGTTCTTTCCGCGTCATGCTTTTACGGCATTCTAGCAGCCGCATCGGTCTTTGGTACAATGCAGCATCCGGAAAGTTGAAGAGGAGAATCATGTTGAGACGCATCGCCATCGCTTCACTCATAGCAGTTCTTATCGCGCCCGTGGGCGCATTGGGCCAAACGCGCAGTCGCTCCACGTCCAAACCCAAGCCATCCGCCGCCAGCACCGCTCAACGCTCTTCGCAGGCACGGACTGCGGGCGCCACGCGCGTCGCTGAACAGATCAAGCTTATGACCAAGTTTGTCTACTTGCTTGGTGGTGTTACGAGCGGCATTGCCGCGGTCGATGAGGCAGTCCGGAGAAATGAAGCCTCGCCGGAGTTGCTACAGAAGAATCAACAAAGCAAGGCCACGGTGAAAACGAGCATTCAAGGCTTTCGTGAGGTGCTCGACAAGTTGGAAACGGACTTCCGGGCTACGCCTGAGTTGCAGCCTTATTACATCAAACTGGCAGGATCAGCAGCCGGCGCGGCGACGGCAGAAGAACAGGCGGCAACTAATCAATTCGATGCCGCCGGGCGGTCTTTGTTGAATGTGATTAGTCGTCTAACCGACGTCCTGCTCGCGATGCGTCAGTAAACTGGACAGGATTTCAGAATTAACAGGAGGAAATCCTGTGAGTCTTGTCAATCCCGTCTGGCTTTCGGATAGTAGCCCT
The DNA here is from genome assembly GCA_036506775.1 of Pyrinomonadaceae bacterium. GTDB lineage: Bacteria > Acidobacteriota > Blastocatellia > Pyrinomonadales > Pyrinomonadaceae > PSRF01. The sequence goes on from DASXRE010000290.1 coordinate 28,505, forward strand.
GGCGAGCGCGGATGCGCGCGTCGGCACGACCCGGAACGGTAACCTGTATGCGTCGAAACTGATTCGGAGGCGCTTCCGAGTCCGCGTAATACTGAAGCAAATACTGTCCACGCAACTCCGCCGCAACCTGCCGAAACACTCGTTCGAGATCCGCATCTGACTCTGGCACAAACGCAGTGCCGCCGGTCGTCTCGGCGATCGCTTCCATGCCCGTCTCGGCGCGCATACTAATCTGGTTCAACTTTACCGATGGGCCACCCGGATTCACCGAGTAAAAAATCACGTCTGCTTTCTGCACGTTCTGCTGCACCTGTAGCACCGCGCGCCGGTGCTTCTCCTGCAATCCTGCACGCATGCTGGCAAAATTCGGCTGCCCATTCTGCTGCGCACGCGCTTCGGCTATCGAGAGATCGCGAATCTGCTCGCTGAAATTGTCGTCGCCATCCGATAACACTACGATTACGCGCCGGTAGTTGCTTGGCGCGTTATCCGCGAGATACTTCGCTGCCGCAGAAACCGTGTCGTAGAAAGCAGTGGGCACGGGTGTCGTTGCGGCTGGAATCGTCAGCATCTTTGCGGCTGATGTTTCGGCCGAAGCAAGCGGCTGAATCATCGTCGCTTTTTCAGTGATGGTAAAGATCGCGGCCTTGTCGGCCGGCTTCATGACCAAACGCAGAAAGGTAGCCGCGGCGTTCTGCTGCGAAGAAAAGAAACCTTTTTGACTAACGCTGCTCGAGACGTCAAACAGCAAAGCGATGGACAGCGGCACTTGCTCCGGATCGCCGAGCTGCGTGATCTCCTGTTGCTTGCCTTCTTCAACCAGACGAAAGTCAGAAAGCGTCAGTCCCTGAACTGCATTGCCCTGCTGGTCGGTTACCGACACTGGCACCATCACCAGATTTGAAGTTACTCGGACTACATCGAGCACTTCCTTTTCAGGTGGTTTTGGAGTCGGAGTCGGCTTTGGTTTCCAAACTGGTGGCGGTGGCGGCAGGTCCTTGACGCTCTGCGCGTGTACCGCTGGCGCGAAAGAAGCAACGGAAAGAAAAAGGGCCAACACTCCAAGCAGGAATGCCGGCCGCCAAAATCTCTGCTCAACTCCCAAAGTCATCGTGACACCCTCGAGTCCTGTCTCATGCCGCCAGTTTGCTGGCCGGCATCTCTTCTTATCCTACCGCTTTTCCGACGGCATGATCCACGACTCTTTGGTGCCTACATCGGCTTGCGGAGTTGCACTAGTAGCCAAACTGTAGGGGCGGCACTCCGTGGCCGCCCCCTGGTCAGGTCTGCGAGAGTGACCACTGAGTGCCACCCTGCAAACAAGAAGTTAGTTGCCCGTTCCCGAGGTGCCCGGGTTCATCGTCGGCGCCGGAGAGGTCAGTCCCTTGTTAACAAGCAACTTGATCTCAACGCGACGATTCTGAGCACGACCTTCTTTCGTGTCGTTCTCGGCAACCGGATTCGTCTCGCCATATCCGTACGGCGTCACGATACGACGCAGCGGAATGCTGTGGTTCTCAACCAGGTAACGAATGACGGCATCAGCGCGACGTTGGCTCAGTTGCCGATTCAGGTTGATGCTGCCGCGTGAATCCGCATAACCGGAAACCTCGAGCACATAACCCTTCGCGTTCATCGCCTTGGTGGCAATCTGATCGAGGGCCGTTTTGGCATCGGGCGAAAGCACTGAGCTGCCTGTCTTGAAGTTCACGGCAGCAACGTCCTGCGGTGTGTAGTCGTCCAGAGCCGAGATGCGTTCGTTGGTGGCGTTGACACCAGCAACTGCCGCATCAGCCGTTGCCTGCGCTGCCTTGGCGCCACCGCGGGCGGCGTTAGAAACGGCCGCGAGTTCTTCGATCTGTCCCGAAAGACGCTGAGCATTGGCTTCGACCTGGCTCAGTTTTGATTCAGTGGTGGAGGCTCGTTCTTCGAGTGGCGCAGCTCGCGATTCAACCGCGCGCGCAACTCGCATGTCTGCATCGTTGAACCTTATTTTCTCCGCAGTCAGTTCACCGGAACCATTGCCGCGTCCCTCAACCTCGAGGTTCAAGCCGCGCAGGATGCTGGTCTGGGCATAGTTGGTGCCGCCGCGAAGGAACCCACCTTTAGTCTTCACGCTGGTCCTGTCATCGAGGCGGACCACCGTATCCACGCCATTCATGTCGCGAACCACGAAAGTGTCCGCGTCACGTCGGGTGACCACGCCTTTGATCTTGAGCTTCTGCCCGCTGGTGATCGTGCGCGAGCCGGACGGATTGGTCGTATCTTGAGCCAGAACAGGGGAGGCCGAGAAGACTAATAGGCAGGTAGTAAGCACTGCCGGGGCAAACAATTTATGTTTAGTGAATACCATCGATTTATCTCCTTGTTACTTAGCTAGTCTAGCGCGCCCTATGGCGCGCTCTTCGTGTTGGGCGAGTTATCGCCGCTCGCCTCCCGCCGTCAAAATTTGCGGATGACATCTCTTAGACTGTCGCCGGAGTTAAGTCAATAGGCTGCGAAATTCTTCATCCAATCACCACTGTATCGCAATGAACATGGACCTTTTTGTCCTTTACTTCTTGCGAAAACTACACGGAAAAATCACCTGCTTCCAACTGCTCCTTAATAAAAGCGAGGAAGCGCTCGGCATCTGCACCGTCGATCACGCGATGATCAAAGCTCAAAGCAAAGTAGGCCATCCAGCGAATTCCGATGAAGTCGTCCCCGTCCGGACTGGTCATCACCTTGGGACGTTTTTCGATTTTACCGACGCCCAGAATCGCCAACTGCGGCTGGTTGATGATCGGTGTTCCGAATAGACCACCAAAGACGCCCGGATTGGTAATCGTAAATGTGCCGCCGGTTACTTCGTCGGGTTTTAACTGCTTGGTCCTGGCCCGATCCGCAAGATCGTTTGCAACGCGCGCGAGACCTGAGATGCTCAAGTCGTCGGCCCGTTTGATCACGGGAACGATCAGTCCCCAGTCGAGCGCCACGGCCATGCCGAGGTTGATGTCCTGTTTGTAGATGATCTGTTCGCCACTCACCTGGGCGTTAAAGATCGGGAACTTGCGCAACCCTTTGTTGACCGCTTCGAAGATGAACGGCATGAAAGTGAGCTTCGTGCCGGTACGTTCGTAAAAGGTGTCGCGATGTTGTTCGCGAAGTTTTGCAATGCGCGTCATGTCGATTTCGTAGACGGTGGTGACGTGCGCGGAAGTGCGACGTGAGAGCACCATGTGCTCTGCGATCTTCTTGCGCATCACGGTCATCTGCTCAACGCGATCGCCCATCTGTGGTCTGGGCGGCGGAGGCGCCGGAATCTCGGCGGGAGCTGGCTGTGGTTGGGCCAATCCCGAGGCTGAAGACGCAGCCGCAGGCGCTTCGGGTCTGCGTGGCGGAGCCACCGAAGCCGCGGGTGCACTGCCCGATTCGATGAAACTCAGTATGTCGTTCTTGGTGACGCGACCGCTAACGCCCGTGCCTTCGAGTTGGGAAATATCAACGCCGTGCTCCTGTGCGATCTTGCGCACGAGCGGACTCGACTTCGTGCGGCGCAGTTCTTCAGCGGTGGCCGCCGCGGAAGTCGGAGCCGGCGGAGCTGGAGGCGGTGGTGCTGCAGGAGCCGGAGCCGCTGGTGGTGGCGGCGGCGAAGGCTGCGGAGCTGGTTTACTTTCGACTGGAGGTGGTGGTGGCGGAACTGGTGCTTGAGGCGGAGGTGGTTCAACGGCAGCGGGCTGTTGGGACGCAGATGGGACGGATGCACCCGTGCCGTCTCCGTCGAGCACAGCCACCACGGTGTTCACTTCAACCGTATCGCCCTCGTTGAAGCGAACCTCAGTTAACGTCCCCGCAGCCGGCGAAGGAATCTCCGCATCGACTTTGTCGGTTGAGATCTCAAACAGCGGTTCGTCGCGTTCGACACGCTCGCCGACCTTCTTCAGCCACTTTGTAATCGTGCCCTCCGCAATGGACTCACCCATCTGCGGCATCACCACTTCAGTGCTCATCTCGTCTCCCAGGATCGCAGGCGGCTCGCCCGCATCCCCCTCAACAACGTTCCCTCGTACCATTGGCGGGCGAGCCGCCCGCGCTCCATTTAATAAGCAGCAAGCTTGCGCGCCGCTTCGACAACATCTTTTGTTTGCGGCAGGTAGTAGTCTTCGAGCGGCGGTGAATATGGCACCGGCGTATCGATGGACGCGAGGCGAACCACCGGCGCGTCGAGCCACTCAAACGCCTCTTCAGCAATCAGCGCCGCAATCTCACCGCCAATGCCGCCCGTGCGCGACGCCTCGTGCAACACGATCGCCTTGCTCGTTTTCTTCACACTCGCGAGAATCGCCGCCTTATCAAGCGGCGCCAGCGTTCTCAAGTCAATAACTTCGACATCCAAACCTTCACGCTCGAGTTCTTCAGCCGCATCGAGCGCCGTCAGGACCATCGCGCCGAAAGTGATGATCGACAGATCGCGTCCGGTCCGCGCCACCCGCGCCTTGCCGATCTCCACGATGTAATCATCCGCCGGCAACTCCTCGCGCAAACGCGGCAATCGATAAAGCTTCTTGTGCTCGAAGTAGAGCACCGGGTCAGGATCGCGAATCGCCGCCTTGATCAGACCCTTGGCGTCGTATGCGGTCGACGGTTCAACGATCTTCAGTCCCGCGGTGTTGAGGAAAAATGCCTCCGCGTTCAACGAGTGAAACGGGCCAGAACGCACGCCTGAACCGCATGGACCACGAAACACCGCCGGAATTCCCGCGCCCCAGCGATAACGGCACTTCGCCGCGTAGTTCGTCAACAGATCAAAACCGGCGGAAATGAAATCGATGAACTGAAACTCAGCCACTGGCCGCATGCCCATCAAAGCCGCGCCGCACGCCGCGCCGACGATCGCGCCTTCGGAAATCGGCGTGTCAATCACTCGTTCCTTGCCAAACTGATCGATCAAACCGTCAGTGACTTTGAACGCACCGCCGTAAGCGCCCACGTCCTCGCCGATCACAAACACAGACGGGTCGCGTTCCATCTCTTCCCAAATCCCCTGGCGAATGGCTTCGACCAGCGTCGCCTGCCCGCCGCGTTCCGGCCGGGCTGATCTGTGTTCTTTTTTGACGGTTGTTGACATTACGACTCCAAAACCTTCGGACGAAACGCCGGCGGCACGATACTGTTGTCGAAAACGTTGTAGGCAGCCTGCTCGGGATCGGGCATTGGCGACGACTCCGCCCAAGAGGTATCTTCGTCGATCTCGCGCACGACGTCAGCCGTGATCTGGTCCAGCTTCTCTTTCGTCGCGACGCCACTCTCGAGTAAATATTTTTCAAAACGATCGACCGGGTCGTTGTTCTTCTCCCACCATTCGATCTCACCCGAAGCAACGTAACGCTGATCGTCGTGCTCAGCGTGGCCCTTGCGCCGATAGGTCTTCGCTTCAATCAACACTGCGCCGCCACCACGACGCGCGTAATCCGCCGCAAGTTTCATCACCTCATAACAAGCAACGACGTCATTGCCGTCAACGATGTAAGCCGGTATGCCGTAGCCAGCGGCCTTCTCCGCGAGATCCTTCACGGCGGTTTGCAAACTGGTCGGAGTCGAATAGGCGTACTGGTTGTGTTCGGCAACAACGATCAGCGGTAGACGCTGCACCGCGGCGAAGTTCAGACCCTCGTGAAACGCGCCGGTGCTCATGCCGCC
>DASXRE010000291.1:0-20232 GCA_036506775.1 Pyrinomonadaceae bacterium
CGGGGCCGGTCTCGAAACGCGTCCTGTTTACCACGAGTTTTCGGCCTTTGGCCGGGATGCGTGGAGGGTTTCGCGACGCCTGACACTCGATTTGGGTTTGCGCTGGGACGTAAACCCCGCGCCCACTGAAGCAAATGGAAATGATCCGCCAGCAATCGTGAATCTGGACAATCTTGCGGCGCTGGCGTTGGCTCCGGCGGGGACGCCGCTATGGCAGACCACATACAACAACTTTGCTCCTCGTTTTGGAATGGCTTATCGGCTGTTTGAAACGCCGGGTCGAGAGGCAGTTTTGCGAGGTGGTTTCGGTGTCTTTTACGACACCGGGAACTCACAAGGCTCGGCCGGATTTGACCGGTTTCCGTTTGTGCCGGTGCGACTTCAGTTAGGTGTGGCTCTTCCATTGTCTCCTGCTCAGGTTGCGCCACCGCCGTTCACTCGCGCCCCGCGATACGACACGTTAGTCACTTTCGATCCCGATCTTGAATTGCCGTACACGCTGCAGTGGAACTTTGCCTGGGAGCAGTCGATCGGGCGTGAGCAATCGCTTACAGCAACCTATGTCGGTAATGCGGGAAGAAGACTCTTGGTGCAGCGATCACTCACCGTCACGCCATTCAATCCAAACTTCTCCACGGTCCGTCTCGTTACCAATGAGGCGACGTCGGATTACCACTCATTACAACTTCAATTTCAACGGCGCTTGTCACGTGGACTTCAGGCACTCGCTTCGTACACGTGGGCCAAGGCAATCGATGTAGTGTCGTCAGACGTGAACAGCAGTCTTCTGCTTCGCGGACCCGCTGATTTTGACATTCGTCACAGTCTCGCCGGAGCTTTCACGTATGACATTCCGGCACTCAGGACCGGCGGTTTGCCGCAGGCAATTTTGCGGCAATGGTCCATTGATACTCGCTTCAATGCTCAAACCGCTTTGCCGTTGAACATTACTTCCGGATTCATTACTGATCCTGGTGACGGCACCCAGATAGCCCGTCGTGTAAATCTCGTCGAAGGCGTGCCGGTCTACCTTGACGACCCGACTATACCCGGCGGTCGAATAATCAACCGGGCTGCTTTCTCAACTCCACCAGCAAATCGGCAAGGAAGTTTGGGGCGCAACATCATTCGAGGTTTGCCCGCGTGGCAGATTGATTTGGCATTGCGCCGTCAGTTCAACCTGACAGAGAAACTCTATCTTCAGTTTCGCGCCGAGGCCTTCAACATCTTCAACCATCCAAACTTCGGCACCATCAACACCAGTTTGACAAGCACGACTTTCGGTCAGGCTACCAACATGCTCGGAGCGCAACTGAGTGGCTTGAACCCGCTGTATCAAATCGGGGGGCCCCGTTCCTTCCAGTTTGCTGTCCTGATGCGGTTCTGATTGGCCTTTGCGAAGGAGAATGCTGTTGCCGAGAAGACGTGTCTCCGCCGCTCGAAAGCAATTAGGGTTGCTGGTTGCATGTGTGTTCTGCGGAAGTTTCACTCGTACACCTGTCGAGTATTGCCTGGCGAATATACGTCGTGCGGGTAGTCAGTCAACAATATCGGTCAACAAACTTCGGAAGGTAGATCGAGAACGACTGATCGCCGCGAAGCTTCAGGGCAAGAGAGAGATCATGCTTCTGCTGGCGTCGATGCCGGGACGCAACGCGGAGCTGGCGCGAGAACTCGCAACTCTCGGCGCACTCGTGCGGTTCCGTGAGGATAGTGTCGATTATCTGCGTGTAAAAGTGCCTGCTGATCGCGTCGCCGATGTGGCGCGGTCCAGCGCCGTCCAGATCATGGCCGTGGACGGGGTGCAAATGTATGACACATCGGAAGAGCTTCCCGTCGACGAGTTGAAGAGGACACCAGCACCGAACAGTTCCACACCTTCGGAAAATCCTTTTCTGCCAACGAAAGATATCGGCGCGCCACAGTTTGTTCGCGATCACCCGACGTTTGATGGTCGCGGCGTGACTATCGCCAATGTGGACGGAAACTCACCTGATATCCTGGCGCCCGAACTGCAAATGGCACTTTCAATTGACGGCACACGTGTGCCGAAGTTCGCAGACGTTATTAATTCGCTCGATCCCGTAGACGACGACTCTTCCTTCCGAGTCGATATGTCGAATGAAGTCGAAGCTCGCAACCAACGGTTTGAGTGGAAACAAACCATCTATAGCAGTCCGGCGGATGGGATATACCGAATCGGTTTTTTTAATGTCGGTCAATTCGGTGGCGGGCTGTTGCGCGCATATTTGCCGCAATTGAAGCCGGACAAAAACTCTTTGGCCATTCTTTGGGACGAACAGACGAACCGAGTATGGGTAGATACGAACTCAGACAACAGCTTTACGGATGAGACCGCACTAACTGATTTCAATGTTTCCTACACGCCGGGTGTTCTTGGAAGGGACGATCCCGGTACGCCAGTGCGTGAGTCCGTCGCCTTCATTGTCCTGACGAACTCTCAACACAAGCTCGTTTATCTTGCACCGCTCGTAAACGGTCATGCAACGATGACGGCAAGTGTTGCGGCAGGGTACAAGTTTTTCGGCGGTCAAATGAACGGCGTCGCACCCGCTGCGCGACTTGCTTCGGTGTTACGGAAACCAACCACACACTCGTTGATTGAAGGAATGATTCTGGCAGTCAAGAACCCGAAGGTTGATCTTGTCAGCCTCCAATCGGCCGCCTTGATGCCGCCACAGGATGGCAACTCCGTCGTGGGGGTTACTTTTCAGAGGTTGATAGAGAAATACAAGAAACCGATTTTTTCGAGTGCTGACAATCTTGGACCAGGAATCAGTACGAATGGTGAACCAGCGGTTGCAAATGATGTGATTAGTGTCGGCGGTTATGTAAACAGACTTACCTGGGAATCGAATTACGGCGTTACCACGACAGTGGACGATACGCTCGTGAATCTATCAGCCCGTGGTCCACGCGTGGATGGAGGGTTCAAACCGGATCTGGTCGCGCCAGCAGCCGTAGTCGCCAGGGATTTTGCGAACGACGCGCCGCGTGCCTCAGGGTGGTTTGTACTACCTCCCGGATACAGTTCCGGCGCCGGCACGTCCAACTCCTGCCCAATGGTTTCCGGGACCGCGGCACTGCTTATCAGCGCGGCAAAACAAAGCGGTGTTCCCTATGACGCACAGAGAATAGCGTGGGCTTTAAAGACGAGTGCGCGATTCTTGCCTGGTGTTGGCGCTCACGAACAGGGAAACGGTTTGATAAATGTCGCCGCAGCTTGGGAAGCGCTCAAGCAAGCACCGAGACTGGTCACGATTTCAAGTTCCACTGATGTAAACGTTGCCGTCGGTCCTCATCTAAAGATGCCCTACCGCGGACCCGGCATTTACGAACGAGAGGGTTGGCGTGCCGGACAATCGGGTCAGCGAACGATAGCTTTTATTCGCACGTCTGGCAGCCCTGTGCCCATCGATTATCTCGTTCGTTGGACTGGGAATGACGGAACGTTCAGTAGTCCATCCAGAATCCAGCTTCCTCTTAACAAGCCCGTTTCGCTTCCGGTGACAATTAGAGTGGCAACTGCCGGCGCCCACAGTGCAATTATCAATCTAGACGACGCTCGCGGAGCGCGCTCAGTCTATCAAGTCATGAACACGGTGATCGCTGCCGAACAGTTCAGCGCAAACAACAACTTTACCGTCGTCAGGGAGGGATCCGCCGAGTATCCCGGTTACTCCTCCTTCTTCTTCAACGTACCAAAGAACAGCTCCGCGTTCAGAGTAGACGTCCGGATCCAGAAGGGCACAATCCGCTTGCGGTTTATGCGTCCTACGGGCAAGGAATTCGATCATGCCCACGATACGCCGGTTCGTTGGCTGCCTGAGTACCAATCAGGAGGCATCCTTGATCGCGTCATCAGTGATCCCGAGCCCGGCGTTTGGCAGGTGATTGTAGAGAATCAAAGTCTGACAACCCCTGGAAGTTTGGATTCAGAATCCCGTCGAGCGAGATACGAGATTACCGCTGCCGTTTTTGGAGTCGAGTCGCAATCGTCTGCGACGGAACTCAACACGCGGATACGGGATGTAGCAAACAAACAGCAGGTCAAATTCGCCAATTACTTCGCCTCATTTGCTGGCTACTATGCAGAGACTCCGCTCGGAAGTGCGTTCACAACTCGCGAGACCATTAGCGACGCGAGTCCGCCAATAGTCTATGAGATCAACGTGCCAGAGGGCGCAAGAGAATTGAGAGCGACTATCAGCGGTCCGTCCACTAAAGATGCAGATGTTGATCTCTACTTGTATTCGTGTGCCAACGGATGTGAGCTCAAAGCGTTCAGCGCCCGTGCTGGGGTAAACGAGAAAGTGCTAGTCACTCAACCAAAGGCCGGGAAGTGGAAAGTAGTGATCGATCCCGTCTCGATTCCTTCAGGCACATTAACAATAGACTACACAGACATTTTCACCCATCCCGCCTTTGGTTCACTGGCACCTCTCACTCGCAATGCCACATTTGCAAGAGCGACGAATGCAGATATGGAGGTGCTCGCAAACATTGATGCTCGTCCAGTGGGTAATCGCCGTCTCGTTGGACTAATAGAACTACTGACCCTGGAGCCTGCGACCGTCAGATACGATTACAACGTCGACACCAAAACGGTCGAGCCAGTCAAGGAGCAGGTAGTGCTGGCGGAAGCGCTGCTGGAGTTACACAACCGAGTTAACAAGCAGAAGGCTCTGGTGGGTAATGCCGGCCACTAATTTGCGGCGGCGGATCGTTGAGTTCCCCGACAAATACGGCGCTGCGTTTTTGCCGGCCCTCTCTTATTCCTTGGAGTCTCGCAGATCCGCCCGCTGCACGAGGCAAGATGAGATCTCACTCGTGCGTTGTTGTGGTCTCACTCATCGAAGATTTGGAAGTCGGCCCGGTGCCACATGTCGACGTCGACAATATTGTCCATTACGGGCAATTCCTTGACGCCGAGTATGGTCTCCTGTGCACTTCCAACTACGACTACTTCGGCAGCTTCATAGTTATTCATGTCAGATTCTCCTCAACGCGGGCGGATCATTGAAGAGCCTCCAACAATCCGCCGCGTCTCTAAGTTGTGGTCCGAGGTTTCTCGCCCTATTCGTCGAACATTGCGAGCGCGCTGTCCTGGTGCAACGTGTCAGGATCTGAACGGTTATCGAGGATCGGCTCCGTCTTAACGCCCAGAATCACGTCTTGAGCTCGGCCAATGACGAGCACTTCTGCAGCTTCATAATTGTCGGTCATCTCAGACTCTCCTGTTTAGAGCACCGTTGGTGCGTTGTTTCAGTCCCTACTCTGTCGCTACCTTGTGAGTGATCGGCAGAGCCTTCCTTACGTCTACGCCACGGCAATTCGTGGTATTTCACGAAGAGTGGCGTAGTCTTTGGTTGCCGGACGCTTTTCCAACGCCCGCAGCCAAAACTCCAGTGAGATCGTGGTCAGCAAAGCACCGGCGAATACCTCGAGCCCGTACCTTGCGCGTTCAATTGCAGCGAGCAAGGGCGCTGAATCCATGAATCGATAGGCGCAGACGCGCGAGTCGGTAAACAGTGAACGAACTGCTGGTAACTCGTGAGCAATCGTGCGGGCCAAGCCCTCCGAAGGGTCGCCCTTGGTTTTCCGGCGAACGATCTTTTCGGGCAGCACTCCGCGCAAAGCTCGCCGCATCAACGATCTGTTTTCGCCCGGTCTCAGAAACTGTGCAAACGGGATCGCTTGTAGAAACTCGATCAAGGGCCGGTGCATGAACGGATATGAACTGTTCAGACAAGTCAGCTCTCGCCGGTGACACGGTGAAATATTCTTTATGACGGACAGGTAGCTGATTGAACGATCTCTTTCGCTGGGCAGAGAAAAACCGAATGGATCAGGCGGAGGAAGTTCCTGTTCGCGCAATCCTGCGCGAGAGACGAAACCGGGATTGAACCATGAGGGAACCCTGTTCATCGCGGCGCGCCTGCAATATGGTTGTAGACTGTAAGGCAAAACCGGCACCACGGTCTTCTGCCACAGCAGTGAGACGTAGGGTTCGTTCAATGTCTGACTCCACAGTCGAAGCTCCCTGTGCAAGTCCAAGGGTTTTCTTTGCGTCAAAAGATCGGCGAGAAGCGGATATGGATCGTAACTGGCGCCCAGAACCTGATCTCCGCCGACACCGGCCAGGAGTACACGCGCGCCGTTCTCACTCATCAGGCGACAGAGCTCTGAGTGATAGCCAAATGAACAGAGCACCGGGTTGGGACTGACAATATCGAGACTCTCCTCGGCAGGAGGGAGCAATTTGGAGTCTTCGTCTCTGACATGTATTCCGATCCTGCCTAGATGGCTTTCGACGCATTGAATAAATTTACGTTCGTCAGAGGTAGGCGATTCGTCATAGACGTAGGAGACCGTGTCGAATCTGGCGGTTTGCGTTTCGTGCTTTCGAATTGCTTCTTCAGCAACACACGCAATGGTTGAACTGTCGAGACCGCCACTGAGCTCGATCATTACCGGCCGATCGGTGCGCAACGGCGCCTGCACCGCATCATGCAAGTGATGACGAAAGGCTTCTTCATACTCCTCATCGTGTGTGAAGCGAATTTCCCTTCCCGGTTGCAGTTGCCAATAACGATTCTCAGTCAAGGATCCCGACTCCGTTGCTGTAAGGATATGAGCCGGTTTCACTGAATGAATATGCTTGTACGGAGTGACCCCCACTCTCGGCCCGCGTGACATGCAACCAGCAACGTACTCCTCATCAATCTCTCGAGAAATGCCGAACAAATCTACGAGCGGTGCGAGTTGCGACGAGACGATTAAGCGATTGTTGCTGAGGTGATAATAGAGCGGGCGCGCACCAATGTGGTCGCGGCAGAGCAGCAGACGGCGAGTGGCCGGATCGTAGAGGACCATTGCGTACTCGCCAACAACACGAAACGGGAATTCCGCACCCCAACGCTTGTGGGCCGCCATCAAATAATCGGCGTCAGTCACGCGATGTGATGGACTGTTACCGTGCAAATGGTGAGTCGCGGCGAACAGCTCCGGCCGGTTATCAATCCTGACATCCGCAACAAGGATGCGCCCGTCGCGCACAACCAGCGGTTGTTGTTCAAGATGGGATTCGCGAGTGGTGTTAAAGGCCTGATAGCACACACCGAGCGAGTCCGTGGTTATCATTCGGCCCCCATCCGGTCCCCACTTTCGCAGGGCTCGCCAAAGAGCCGCGAGGTCCCGCATATCCTCGTCCTGATCGAACGGTCGCTGGTTCAAATTGAAAATCGCACCGATGGCGCTCATGTTTTCTCCCTCAGATTCTTCTCAACTGTCGATATCTGGTTTTCACTTGCCGAAAGTCGTTCACTACTGTGCCGTCCACCTCGACCCAGGCGTGGCCTTTTGGTGGGAACTCCTGCGCGGCGAGAACCATCTGCGCGGACACGCCCTTGCGGCGTAACAAACACGTCACCACCGCGGAGTGCTGCAAACACATCGCTTTCTTTGGGTAATAAACTTGTGCGCGGTTGACCATCGCGCAGATGCGGCGGCAGGTTTCGGTGTCGCTTGTGGCCGCTGCGGCGGCGGTAGGAGGCGCGGCGGCAGTCGGCCAGCTCTCAACTTTCTTGATCAACGCTTCAAAGCCGCGAAATCGGAGTAACAGGTCAAAAGAGAACAAGCCGAGGAACGCAATCAATGTCTCCCTTTTTGTTGGACGAATGTTCTCCGTGACTGGAACTGACGCGACCGACGAAAGAGACGTTGAAAGCGGAGCTGCTCCGCGACTGGCACTCGTCTCCGCGAACGTCGTTGAAGTCGTGCCGCTAACGTCCTCCTTGATCCGGTAACACTCTCGCTCGCTCGCATCTCTCACCACTTCGACCAAACCGTTGTCAGCCAGATTCCGGATGAATCGCGACGTGTCAACCCTGAGTTGTTCGGGTGAAACGTCATACTGCATCTCACCGCCGGCATTGATAGCTGCAAATTGAGCGCATAACTCCTGGACCAGCTCGCTGAGGCCAAGTGCAACATGACTCTGTTCCAGAACAGACCACGTCAGCGCGCCGACTCCGTTGAGTTTGAAAATGCGATCGTTCGCGGCGGAAAGCAGCACGCTCCCATCGCGATGTTTCGTCGCAATTATTGAAAACGGCTGGGTGGTTGCCAGAGTTGGTGGTGTCATAAGTCCGCTCGCCAGACCTGTGTGAAGTGATGGTTGCCGCAGTTTGGGAAGGCCACCCACACCTGCTTGCCAGTTGAACAAAACAGTTGAGTGATGCCACTTCTTTCACCACCGTGGGTGGCCTTCGCCGCGTCTGCTTCTATCTCACGCCCTCAGCGAGGCTTGAGCATGCCGGCAGACGCACTCACAAGATTTGTCGTCAAAACTGAGGGGCCGCGAACTCCGGTCTAGACCAGGTGTTTGATAGTGAGGCTCGGGGGAAAGCCTAATGCCGCATTGCTTGCCGCTTTGTTGGGTTTCGTAACGCCGCGCACTCTACGCCTGCGCACCGTCATGTCGCGAAAAAATCTTTCTTCTGCTTGCTATGCGAAGCGACGGCCGATTTTCTGAATGGATCGTGCGAGTCTTCGCGCGAGCGGAAAGGTCAGTGTGCTTGTAATCCTGAACAGAGCGGATCGGACTTCTCGCAAATCTGGCCGCGGTCGAGGTGGATCACGCGGTTGGCCCAGCGCGTCGGGAAAGGACGGTGAGAGATGATGATGGTGGTTACGTCTTGCAAAAAGCTCTGGAGCTCATCGAGCAAACGTCGTTCGGTGAGGGCATCGAGTGCGGAGGTGCATTCGTCAAGAATCAAGATCCTCGGGCGCTGCAATAATGCGCGAGCCAGCGCCACTCGCTGACGTTCGCCGCCCGACAGTCGATTGCCGCGCGGGCCCAGCGGTTCGTTCCAGCCCTGCGGCAACTTTCGAATGACGCTCTCCAACTGAGCCAGCCGCGCCACCAGCGCAAGCTCATCCTCGGTCGCCCGCGCGTTTCCGTAAAGCAGATTCTCGCGCAGCGTCACATCAAACAGGACCGGATCTTGCGGCACAAAGATCACCGACGAACGCAGACTCTTCAACTTGATGTCGCGCACGTCCAGTCCGTCAATCAGAATCGTGCCGGAGCGCGCGTCGTACAAGCGCGCCATTAATTTCGCGATCGTGCTTTTACCGTTGCCGCTACTTCCGGCCAGCGCGACTCGTTCTCCCGGATTCACACGCAAGTTCACCGCCTTCAACACCCCGCGATCAGCGGCGTAACTGAACGAAACATCCCGCAACTCCACCACACCGGCCGCGCCGGCCGGCAACGCTGACGCACCGGGCCGATCCCACAGCGTCGTCTGCGCCTCCGTGATGTCCATGAGTCGACGGATACTCGCGCCCGCCCGCTGGAATTTGGAGTAGATGTCAACGACGCCGTAAAGCGGAATGAACAGTTGCAGCGTGTAACCGTAAAAAGCCACCAGTCCGCCCGGCGTCAATCTCCCGATCATCACCAGATATCCGCCGTAGCAGAGAACGGCAGCCATGCCCAGCACGACTATCAAATAGAGAAGTGAACTGAAAAACAGTTCGGTCGCCCGCCGTTTGATTTGTGCCCGCATCGCGCTGCCCGAGAGTCGCGCAAACCGCCGTGCCTCTCTTTGTTCACACGAAAGCAGTTGCACCTGGATGATCGAGGAAAGATGTTCTTCCAGAAACCCGATCACTTTTCCTGACTGCTCCTGCACTGAATCAGACGCCTGCCGCAGGCGATTGTGAAAACGCCGGCGGACCAGAATGAACACCGGCACCAGCGGCAGCACGATTGCCGTCAGCCGGTAATTCAACACCAGCATCGTCGTCATCACGAGCGCGAATACAGTCAGCATCCGGAGCGCACTCGGTATCACTTCGCCACTTAGCGTGGCCACTTGGTCTACGTCGTTTTGCAGCCGGTGCAACGTGTCGCCGAGCGGCCGGCTGTCGTGATACTCAGCCGAGAGTCGTTGCAAGTGCCGCAGCAGATTTAGGCGCGAGCGAAAGGTCATCTTTTGTACCGCACGGAAGTTGAGCATTCCCGCGAGATTGTCGGCGCCGAGACGCGCCACGTACGTCAGAACAAAAGCAATCGCCACCAGGGGCAACAAACTGATGCGCCGGCCGGGAATGACGTCGTCGATGAGGAAGCGAACAATGAGTGGATCAAACAGAACCAGAATGCTGGAGATGACGATGCAGAAATAACTGCACACATGCAGGCGCAAGAAGGGTTTGACGCGTGAAGCAAGCCAGCGAATCTCTGTGTCTTCACGTAACCTCATATGCGAATTTCCCGTGCCTCACTCGCTCGTCTGACTTTGCTTGGGATCGCGAGCAAGATCCACGCAGCGCGTGTAGTACGCGATCACGCGGCCGATAATCTCCGCCTCTCGCGGATACGTGAACTCCCTCACACTGACTGACGACGAGTGGTGCGGAATAATGAGCAGTTTATTGCCCTGCAACTCACACCAGCCGCAGGCATGGCCTTCGCGTAGTTCAACGAAATAGACCGGACGGTCGAACTCGTTGTGCCAGGGGGCGGTTTGAAGTTTGTTCTGCCGGGTGTCGATCTGTAGCACGGAGCCGGGTCGAATCAATGGATACATCGTCAGGTCCGAGGTCCCAAGCAGACCGTAAGTAATGTTTGAGAGGCCGTTGTTTCGCTCTCCGTTGAGAGGCATCGCGAATTTCGGAGCAAGGTCAGGCGCCAGCCTCGTCGCCATACTCGAAATCGCGGAGTCGACCTGCATGTCAGCAATGCTGTTTCCGGCGAGTAGTTGCGTTCGTTGCGGGTTCGCAATCGCTTCGTATTTCTCTTGTTCGTCAATGTCGATACCGTAAAGACGCAAGAGCTCCCGAAAGGGCGCGCGATAGATCGCGCCGAGTGCGAAAAGATGAAAAATATTTGGCGGAGAAACGCGATTCTCCAGTTGGACCAGCCAGCTGTTCGAAAGGCGATACTTCTTGTCGCCCTTCGCATCTGCGATTCTTCGGCTGGCCTGCTGCACGTCGCGAACAGTGACATTAAGCCGCTTACGAAGCAGTTTTAGCGACTGACCTGCCGCCACAGTATTCCCCTCCAATACTGTCTGCGCGGGCTGAGTTTTGGGAGTTATTCAGGGAGGGCTGCCATCTTAGCCAAAGTGGGTTCGTTTGGGGAGCAGGAATATTCCTTTATAAAACATCAGGGACTGCCTGATGGACCACCCTACTGACCGCCGCCGCCGCCAGCCAAAACATACTGCTTCACGTAGCGACGCAGAGTCTCAAGATTCGCTCGGCGATAGTCAGGATAATCCTGCGCGATGCCTTCGTCGGGAAGTGCAAGCAGAATATACGACTCCAGGAATCCTTCCTTGTCGAGCTTCGCGAGCAAGTCCAGCGACTGATCGGTGCCCTTTGACTTCTTTGACTTTTGCTCCTGGTAAGATTTGAGCGCAGCACGCAACGCAGCCGCCTCTTCCTTCAAGCTGTGTCGATACTTCTTCTCGTTCGGATATAGCTTCGCAAATTCTATCTGGCTCCAACTCGCGCGCATCAGGCCGTAGGTCAGCCAGGCCGCGTCAGCACCGCTCTTGTCATTGTTCTTGAAGCTGTTGGGATCCAGATTGATCGTGACTTGTCCTTCCTGCTTTGAACTGACGTTTGTCGGGATGTCGACATGCGGGTGATCGAGATTGAGGTTCGCCTGCTGGCCCCAGTTCAGGAACGCGGCGCGCGATAGACGGCTGTAAGGTTCGGCGAGGTAGGCTTCGACGAACTTGTCGCCTGCTTCGGTCACCAGGCCTTGCTGCATCAACGAATCGCCCCAGTAACGATATGCACTTTCGCGATCGGGATTGAGCGCTGCGGCGCGCCCGAACCATTCTCCGGCTTTCTTGTGCTCGGCGGTGGCGTAGTAGACGTCGCCGGTGAAAAGCGCAGCCTCGTAAAGTTTGGGATCGAAGAGCAGCGCCGTTTGGTACATCTCGAGCGCTTTCGCGAAATCCTTTTTCGCAAACGCCGCCTCTCCTTCACGCATCGCGTCTTCCGCTTCTTTTTTGGTGGAGAGTTTTGCGTCGTCACCGCCGTCGGGCGGCACGCTTTCAAGCATTGAGCGCACCAGCGCGTCGTCATCGCCGAGCTTTTGTGCCCGCAGGAGGAGTTCACGTCCCTTGCGGCGCGCTTCCTTTCGTGCCACTGCGTCCTGAACGTAAGCGGTCTGTCCCATCACGAGCAGGCCGTATCGCTTGATCACTTCGCGATCGTCAGGATATCTGGCGGCGAGTTTCTCAAACACCGGCAGTGCTTCAACGTACTTCGCTTCTTCGAAGAGTTGAAACGCACGCGTGCGTTCGGGATCGTTCTGTGCTCTTACGGCGGTGCACAAAGAGACGAGCAGGAAGAGAAGTGTGAACGAGAGTTTTAGCGTGGAGCAACGCAGTAAACCAGACATATTCCCTCTTTTGTTGGCTGGCGGACTGGAGGAAAACGCGGTGAGTCTAGGGAGAGTGAGGCAAACAAGTCAATGTGTGAGACAGCAAGGTTAGTGGATCAGTTGGGGCGCCCCAACTGACCCACTATATTTGTGGTTAGCCTTGATTGCGTTCCAGCGCCGGTTGGTAACCTGCTCCAGCACGCGCTCGATCAGATTCGGGTTTCATGCTCGATGAGCCTGAAGCCTCGTTTGCGTCTGTTCCGGTGTTAGGCAAGTACCCACCGATGAACTTTCGCAGCGACGTTATCAACGCCGGCAGCACCATCTGCTTGGCGGTCTTTGAAACCTCCTGCACAAAGGCATCTCCGATGTTGCCGGCCTCGTCCTTCACCTTCTGATAAGCAGGGGTGGAAGTGAGCTTTTCGAAGAAGCCCGGTCCTTCGTGATGTTTTCCATTCCCTTGTTTGAAAGACTCGGTATGCGCCCCTGCTTGCAGGACCGGTTGAGCCGCATAGCTTTTCGACTCCTCTGCGTAGCGATCGTACGACTCGTAACTTCTGTTGGAGCTTCTGTCGGACGACGAAGTGTCGCTGCTATCGCCTTTCACTAACGCAGCGAGACCACACCCTACCAGAAAACCAACTCCCGCTGCTCCGGCGCTCCAGACCACCGGGCGTTTCCTGAATTGCTCTCGCCAATCGAGGGTTTCTTTTACTGCCTGGACCTGATTTGCCACTGATTCTCTTATCTCCGTAACAGTGTGTGAAATCGAATCCCGAGCTTCGTCCAGACGGCGCTGAAGTTCCTGCTTGGAAGGCTCTTCGCCCGTCTGTTCCTGTGCTCGAGCCAGTCCTAAAGTTCGCTCTTCAGCCATTGCTTATCCTTTCTCAACTCTTGAGCTGTCATTGGAGGCATCAATTGCTGCCTCGCCAGACGGTTTTTCATCACCATCACCAGAATTCCGCCGACGAGCAGGTAAAAGACACCAGTCACGACGAAACCAAGCGCGTAACTCGCCGGCTGACTAAAATTCGCTTGTGCGAACAAGGTCGACACCGCAAAGGCTATCGCAACGTTGAGTAGTGCGAAGCCTACTGTGGCGACCACACCACCAAACGCAATCATCGTTGCGCCGCGCGCATAGGCACTGGCTTCTTCTTTGATCTCCACTTTGAAGAGCGCGAGTTGGGAATTGACCAACTGCATCACGTCGTCGCCCAGGCGACTCAGGAGGTTCGGAATACTCTCGCTGCCGTTACGCATTAGTTCTGCTTCGTCGGCTCTCGCCAAACTTCCTTTTGTTGCTGCCATTTCGGGTTCACCCCCTGTTCTTGATTTCGACTCTGAGCGTTAACGTCTGCCGCGCAGGATCAATCCGAGCACCAGTCCGATGCCTGCCGATATCAGCAGCGCCTGTCCCGGTTTTTTGCGCGCGTAGTCTTTTGCGTTCTCGGCGAGCTCACCCAAGTCAGCGTTTTGCAGATCCTTGATCTTGTCGCCGACGACTGACACTTTGTCACTGACGTAGTCCTTGGCTTGCGTCGCGACTTCCGTCAACTTTTGGCCGTAGTCATGAGCTGTTTGTGACAGCGCGGTAGCGGCGCCGGTGCCGGTGCCGGTGCCGGTATTGCTTGTTCCGGGTGTTCCCATCGAACCGCTCCCGGTCGATCCGGTTGTTCCTTCGTTGATGCTTCCGTTCTCTGGCATGTTGAAAAATTCTCCTTACGCTGGAATTCCAAATTGAGTAACGCGTAAATTGAGCAAGATTTGTGCCGACGCATTTACGCGACAACACGCGACCATCTTGTTGTGAATCTGTACGAACGGCTTTGCTCCAGATCCAGATCAGTACAACCTTCTTGACAGATGTCGATTCTGAATGGTAAGTAAGTACTTACTTTACCCAAGGCAAACAAGAAGTTCAGAGAAGAAGAAGTGAATAAACAGATCGCCCCTACAGAGAATTCTTTTGTCACAAATACCCCCAGAATGGCTGGTGAAGAGCGCCGGGAGCAGATTCTTCGAGTGGCCGTCAGCCTCTTCTCCAATCGAGGCTTTCGCGGCACCACCACCAAGGAGATCGCTCAGGCGGCGGGCGTTTCGGAGGCCATGGTCTTCCGCCACTTCGCCACCAAAGAAGAGCTCTACGCCGCCCTTCTCGATCACAAGGCGTGCGCCGGCGGCGGCTCGTTCGACCCAGCCGCGATAGCCGCCGACCCGATTCAGCGAAAGGACGATCGCGGCGTTTTTGAAGCGCTCGCTCTCGCCGCGCTCAATCATCACGACCGCGATCCGGAGTTCCAGCGACTGCTACTTTACTCGGCACTCGAAAAACACAAGCTGGCGCAGATGTTCCTCGACGAGTTTGTGCTCAAGGTTTACGAATTTCTCGGGGCTTACCTTCGCGAACGACAGCGCGACGGCGCCTTGATCGAAATCGATCCGGCGATCGTGGTTCGTTCCTTCATCGGCATGGTGATGCATCACTCGCTGAACAACAATCTTTGGGACCCGAAACACAGGCTGCTGAACATCTCTAACGAAGCAGCCGCGAAACACTTCACTGAGATCTTGCTAAATGGAATCAGCACTAATTCGACCAAGCGAAATGGAAAGCGCACCCGACAGGACAGTTCAAAGAATGCGTAACACGATGCTCTCTAACCGAAAGTTGAAACTCGCAGCGTTGGCTCTGCTGCTGATCGTCGCCGGCGTGTTTGTGGCGTCGTGCGGTGGTTCGAAGGCCAACGTAAGAAAAGAAGAATCAGCCACCGCAACCGGCACCCCGGCTCCCGTCGACGTGACCACAGCCGCCGCGATCAGACGCGATCTGCCGCGCTTCTTCGAAGCCACTGGCAGTCTCGCTGGCGACCAGCAAACCGACGTGGCGCCACAAACGTCCGGCAAAGTGGTAGCGGTTGGCGTTGACATCGGCAGCTTTGTCAGGCGCGGACAATTGCTCGTGAAGCTCGACGATACCGAGTTGAAGCTTCATGTTGACCAGGCGGCTACCCAGGTTGAACAGGCAAAGGCCAATGTCCGTCAAGCCGAAGAGAAGATCGGTCTCAGGCCGGGTCAGGCTTTCGATCCCAATCGCGTCGCGGAAGTCGCGGCCGCGAAGGTGACCCTTGACCTGGCAGAGAAGAACTTGCAGCGGGCGGAGAAGTTGATTGAGTCGGGCGACGTATCGCGGTCCTTTTACGACGAGCAACGCGCGCGGCGCGATCAGTTGAAAGAGCAGTACGACGTGCAGCTTGCACAGGCGCGTCAGAACTACGCTGCGGTTGAAGTCGCGCGCACCAACATTGCCAACATGCAGGCGCAGCTCGCGCTGGCTCGCAAGAACCTTTCGTACGCAGTCATACCCGCGCCGATTGATGGCTTTGTTGCGGAACGAACTGCGGATCTCGGCGAGTATGTTTCACCGCAGCAGAAGGTCGCCACGATCGTGCGCACGAATCCGCTGCGCATTCGCATCGACATTCCCGAGCAGGCGATTCCCGAAGTGAGAGCCGGCCAGTCGGTATCGGTCGCAACCAGCGCGTGGCCTGACAAGAGTTTCGCAGGCCGCGTCGCGCGCATCGCGCCAAACGTTTCCGCCACGTCGCGCACGCTGACTGTTGAAGCTGAGATCGAAAACAGCAGCAACGCGCTAAAGCCGGGACAATTTGCGACTGTGCGGATCCTGCAAGAGAAAGCTGAACCGGCAGTGCTCGTGCCCGCGCGTGCGATTGTCACCGAAGCAGGTGTGAGTCGCTTGTTCGTAATCAAGAACGGCCACGCCGAACAGCGTCTCGTTCAGACGGGTCAGACTGAAGGTGATCTGATCGAGGTGAAAAACGGCGTCGCGGCTGACGAGCAGGTGGCCACCAGCGGCCTCGAGCGATTGAGCGATGGTGCGGCGGTGAAGCAGTAGCCACAAAGAAGCACAAGAGTCACAAAGAACAAAGCTACAAAGAGCAAAGCACAAAAGAAATGCAAAAACTCGCTGAAATATGTGTTCGTCGTCCCGTGTTCGCGACGATGTTGATTCTGAGCCTGACGGTCGTCGGCCTGTTTTCCTACAAGTCGCTGGGAGTCGATCTGTTTCCCAAGATCGACTTACCCACGATCACGGTGACAGTCGTGAACCCCGGCGCGTCTCCCCAGGAGATTGAGACCGAAATCACCGACAAGGTCGAAGGCGCGGTCAATACCATTTCCGGTATCGACGAATTGCGCTCCACCTCCGTCGAAGGCGTTTCGCAAGTTTTCATTACGTTCCTGCTCGAGAAGAATCCGGACATTGCGGCGCAGGAAGTGAGAAACAAGATCGATCTGATTCTCAACGACCTGCCGCTCACCGCAGAGCAACCAATCGTGCAGAAGCTCGACACGGATGCCGCGCCGGTGGTCCGTATCGCGGTATCGGCGTCGCGCTCGCTGCGCGAAGTGACTGACGTTGCAGACAATCAGATCAAACAGCAGATTGAATCGATCAATGGCGTGGGCGACGTGCAGATTGTCGGCGGCCGCCGGCGCGAGATCGAAATCTGGGTTGATCCGGACAAAATGCGCGCTTTCAACGTCACCGTGGCGCAGGTTGCCGATGCGGTGCGGGCGCAGAACATGGAAGTTCCCGGCGGACGCGTCGATGAAGGCACACGCGAACTCACCGTGCGTACGATGGGTCGCATCGTCGATCCGGCGCAGTTCAATGAGCTCGTGGTGGCGAATCGCGGCACGTACTCAGTCAAACTCAGCGACGTGGGTTACGCGGAAGACGCGGCGGAAGAACCGCGCACCGAAGCGCGTTTGAATGGTCAGCCGGCCGTGACGTTGATCGTTTCGAAACAGTCAGGCCAGAACACGGTAGCTGTAGCTGACGCAGTCAAAGCGCGTTTGCAGGAGATCAGCAAGACGCTGCCGCCCGGGTTCAAGACCGAAGTAGTCGGCGACCAGTCGATCTTCATCAAGGCCTCGATCGAAGCCATTCAAACGCACTTGATCGAAGGCAGTATTCTCGCGGCGATCGTCGTGTTTGTATTTCTGTGGAGCTTCCGGTCAACCATGATCGCGGGGCTCGCGATACCCACTTCGCTCATCGCGACGTTTGGTTTGATGGCGGCGATGGGCTTCACGCTGAATCAGATCACGATGCTGGCGCTCACGTTGATGGTCGGTATCGTGATCGACGATGCGATCGTCGTGCTCGAAAACATCTTTCGCTTTATTGAAGAGAAGGGTGTGCCGCCGTTTCAGGCGGCGATTGATGGAACGAAAGAGATCGGCCTCGCCGTCATGGCAACGACGCTTTCGCTGTTGGCAGTGTTTCTGCCGGTCGGTTTCATGGGCGGTATCGTCGGCCGCTTTATGTCCTCGTTTGGTTTGACGTCCTCCTTTGCGATCGCAGTGTCGTTGCTCGTGTCGTTCACGTTGACGCCGATGCTGGCTGCACGCTTGATCAAACGCAGCGACGACGCCAAGGAGCGTCCGCTCGAAAAACACACCGAGCCTGCCGATCACGGTTCGAAAGAATCGCGCTTCTATCGTCCCATCGATCGTATTTACACAAAGATGTTGACGTGGTCGATGGCCCATCGCTGGGCGATCGTGGCCGCGTGCGTGCTGGTTATCGTCAGCATCGTTCCGCTCTTCATGTTTGTGGGCAAGAACTTCCTGCCCGTGGACGATCAAGCGCAGTTTGAGATCAACGTCCGTGCTCCCGAGGGTTCCACGCTCGGCGCCACCTCCACGCTTGCCGAACGCATCGCCGTCGACTTGCGAAAACTTCCCGGCGTTACCGATACGCTGACAACCATCGGCGGCGGACAACAGGAACAAGTCAACGTCGCTTCGATTTACGTGAAGCTGACGCCGATCGAAGAGCGCAAAGTCACGCAACAGCAACTGATGGTGCGCGCACGTTCCGAAGTGTTGGCGAAATATCAGCAACAGTATCCCGGACAACTGCGCACCAGTGTGCAACAGGTCGCAGCGATCTCCGGCGGCGGTTTCCGCAACGCTGATATTCAGTACGTCATCGGTGGTCCGGATTTGAAGAAGCTCACCGAATACTCCGACAAGCTGCTGGCGAAGATGAAAACGATTCCGGACGTCGTCGATGCCGATTCGACACTGATCAGCGGCAAGCCGGAGTTGCGCGTCGTTATCGATCGCGCGCGTGCAGCCGATCTTGGCGTGAGAGTCGGCGACATCGCGCATGCGCTCAACTCGCTGGTCGCCGGTGAGAAAGTCTCGACGTTCAACGCCGGCACCGATCAGTACGACGTGCGCGTACGCGCCATCGGTCAATTTCGCACCAGCGCCGAAGGTCTGAAGCGAATGATCGTATCGTCAGCGAAAGTCGGTTGGGTCAGTCTCGACAACCTTGTGCGCGTAGAGGAATCGACTGGACCAGCGGCAATCGATCGCCTGAACCGGCAACGACAGGTCATGCTAATCGGCAACGTTCGGCCCGGCGGTTCGCAGGCGGCGGTGATTCAAAAGATGAACGAGTTTGCGAAGGAGATTCAGATCGATCCTTCATACACGACCGGTCTGGCGGGTCGCTCGAAAGAGCTGGGCCGCGCTGGTTACTACTTTGCGCTCGCGTTCCTGCTGTCGTTTGTATTCATGTACATGGTGCTCGCGGCGCAGTTTGAGTCGTTCATTCACCCGGTGACGATTCTATTGACGCTGCCACTCGCGATTCCGTTCGGCATCGTGTCGCTGCTGGCGACCGGACAAACAGTGAACATCTTTTCCGGCCTCGGCTTGCTGCTCTTGTTTGGCGTGGTCAAGAAGAACGCGATTCTCCAAATCGACCACACCAATCAACTGCGCGAACGAGGCATGGAACGGCTCGAAGCAATCATTCGTGCGAACCGCGATCGCCTGCGGCCCATTCTGATGACCACGATCGCGCTCGTCGCCGGCATGTTGCCGCTGACGATCGCGACTGGTCCAGGTTCGGGCACAAACAGATCCATCGGCGTGCTTGTCGTCGGCGGCCAGACACTCTGTTTGTTGCTGACGCTGCTGGCGGTGCCGGTCTTTTACTCGCTCTTTGACGATCTCGCGAGAAGCCGCGTCTGGAGTTGGCTGGGCGAAGCAGCGCATGGAGTGTTCGGCCGTGTGCGTCGTCGGGCAGCGAGTGCGGCGACATCGTTGTTTGGCTCGCTTCTCGTGCTGCTGCTGATCGTCGGCGTGTCGTCGAACACGTTTGGGCAACAACCGGCGGCGTCACCCGAACCCGGAAAGATTCAGCAGTTGTCCGTGCCGCCAGTCGCGCCGGACTTTCATGCGGCGCAGAAGCCGCTGCCGGAATTGAATCGCGTCGGTGTCGATCTGAATCAACAACATCCACTGTCTTTGCGCGACGCGATTTCGCTGGCCCTCGAAAACAACAAAGACATCGAGGTCGCGCGCGAAAACGTCCGCATGGCTGAGTTTGATCTGCGTGGCGCGCAGGGCGTTTACGACCCGCGTCTGACGACGAGTGCGTTCTACGAGCGCGCGGAGAACCCGATCTCCAGCTTCTTGAGTGGTGGCCAGAATGGCTCGACAATCAACAGCAATCTTGCCGGAACTGCGCGGCTCGAAGGACTGTCGCCTGTTCTCGGCGGCAGCTATCGTCTCGATGTTGCGTCTTCACGGTTTACTACCAACAACGAGTTCACGGCGCTCAACCCGCAGTTTCCCACGTCGATGCTGTTTACTTACACGCAGCCGCTCTGGCGCGGGTTGAAGATCGACAACAGCCGGCGGCAGATTGAGATTGCGCGCAAGAATCTATCGTTGAGTGACGCGCAATTTCG
>DASXRE010000292.1:0-8969 GCA_036506775.1 Pyrinomonadaceae bacterium
CGTAGAGGAGGCGCTCGGATCGAAGATCCAGGACGTCGACGGTAACGAGTATCTCGACATCACGATGGGCTTCGGCTCACTGCTCTTCGGTCACTCACCCGACTTCGTCACCAACGCACTTCAACAACAGGTGGCCGAGGGCATGCAGCTTGGACCACAGTCGCATCTTGCGGGCCGGGTCGCCAAACTCGTATGCGAGCTCACTGGCGTAGAGCGCGTGACTTTCTGCAACTCCGGCACAGAGGCAGTGATGACCGCGCTGCGCCTGGCCCGCACCGTCACCGGTCGCACGAAGATCGCGATGTTTACCGGCTCGTATCACGGCACGTTCGACGGAACGCTTGCACGTGCCGAGCGCGGCGCTGACGGAAAACTGCGCGCAGTGCCGCTCGCGCCCGGTGTCCCTCCGAGCATGATTGAAGACGTGATGATCCTGACTTACGGCGCACCCGAATCACTCGAAGAGATTCGACAACACGCAAGCGAGCTCGCCGCGGTGTTAGTGGAGCCGCTACAGAGCCGCCGTCCCGACAATCGTCCTTCCGAGTTTCTACAGGAGCTGCGTCGTATCACCGAACAATCGGGCACTACCTTGATCTTGGACGAAGTGGTAAGTGGCTTTCGCCTGCATCCCGGTGGCGCGCAGGTGCTCTTCAACATCAAGGCCGATCTCGTCACTTACGGCAAAGCCGCGGGTGCAGGCATGCCGATCGGGATCATCGCGGGTAAAGCGAAGTACATGGATCCGATCGACGGCGGTATGTGGCAATACGGCGACGCGTCGTACCCGCGCGCTGAGACCACGTTCTTCGTCGGCACGTTCTTCAAGCACCCGATGGTGATGGCCGCTGCGTTTGCCGCGTTAACGCACATCAAGAACAGCGGACCACAACTCCAGGAGGGCCTCAACCAGAAAACGCAATATCTGGCTGACACTCTCAATCGTTACTTCGAGCAGGAGCACGTGCCGATCCGCATCGCGAACTGCGGCTCACTCTTCCGCTTCGCGAACACGAACGAAGTGAAGTACATGGATCTCTTCTTCTATCACTTGCTGGAGAAGGGAATCTACGTTTGGGAGGGACGCAATTGCTTCATCTCCACTGCGCACACTAACGAAGACACCGAGTTTCTCATCAGCAAGGTGAAGGAGACTGTGGTCGAAATGCGCGCCGGCGGTTTTCTCGGCGAAGCGCCGGTCAACGCCGACGGAAACGGCCACAAGACGATCGCTCCGGGGCCGATTGAAAAGGAAACTCCACCAGCCGTCGCTACCGGGGCGAGGCAAGTTCCACTCACCGAGGGTCAGAAACAACTCTGGACTCTCGCTCAAATGGATCCCGACGCTTCACGCGCCTACAACGAGTCGATGGCACTGCACCTGCGTGGACCATTGAACGTTTCAGCCCTCCGCAGTGCGGTGCAGCTACTCGTCAACCGTCACGACGCACTACGCGCCACGTTCGATCCAGCGACCGATCAACAAGTGATTGCGAATTCGATGACGGTCGATGTTCCGTTGTTCGATGTATCCACGAAGGATGACTCTGAGACGTTCATCGCTGACTGGCAACTGGAAGAAGCGCGAAAACTGTTTGGTTTCGTTCGTGGACCGCTGTGCCGCGCGAACGTGCTGAGGGTGTCGCAGCAGTACCACGTCCTCGTGCTGACGATTCATGGCCTCGTGATCGACGGCTGGTCGATGGGTGTTTTGCTGCGCGAGCTGAGGAAGCTGTATGAAGCGGAATGCCGGCGCGTAGCGCATTCGTTGCCACCGGCGAAACAGTTTAGCGAGTACGTGCAATGGCAGTCGCAGCAGCAACAGGGTCCGGAGATGGACCGGGCTGAAGCCTACTGGCTGGACCAGTACTCAGATTCGATCCCGGTGCTCGAGTTGCCGACCGATCGGCCACGTCCTCGGGTCCAAACTTACAACGGCCTGCGCGAGCGTCTCACCATCGACGCATCGCTGTGCAGCGCGCTCAAACACGTGAGTATGCGTGAGCGAGCGACGCTCTTCATGACGCTCCTCGCAGGCTACCAGGTCCTGCTGCACCGGTTGACGAACCAGGACGACGTGGTGGTGGGTATCTCACCCGCGGGGCAGGCGTCAGTGACTGGCGACGATCTGATCGGTTACTGCTTCAACCTGCTGCCGTTGCGCAGCCGCATCGGCGACGATCCGTCGTTCAGTGAGTATCTCGCTCGATCGAAGCGAGTGCTTTCAGATGCTTTGGACCATCAGATTTACGCGCTGCCCAACCTGATCAGGAAACTCAAAGTAAAGCGCGATCCAAGCCGCCCTCTCATCACCACGACTTTCAATCTCGATCGCGGCAATCGCATGCAGTTTTTCGACCTCGATGTCGAGGTAATTCCGGTCTCAGCCAACTCAGCCAAGTTTGATCTGGGTCTGAACGTGACCGATCACAACGGCGAGTTGATCCTCGACGTGGATTACAACTCCGACCTCTTCAATGCGACCACGATTCACCGTTGGCTCGGTCACTTGCGCACGTTGCTGGCAGGCATCGTCGCCGATCCGCGACAACGTCTTTCCGAGTTGCCGTTGCTCGACGAGCAGGAGCAACAGCAAATGCTGGTTGAGTGGAATCGAACGCAGGCGGAGTTTCCGAATCGATCGTTGAGTGAGTTGTTCGAAGCGCAGGCGGAAAGCACGCCCGATCAGATCGCACTCGCTTTCGCAGACGAGAAGCTGACTTACCGAGAGCTGAACGAACGTGCGAACCGTGTAGGCCATTACCTGCGGCGGCAGGGCGTGGAACCCGAAACGCTCGTCGGCGTTTTGCTGGAGCGTTCGATCAATTTAATCGTAACCGTGGTCGGAATCTCGAAAGCCGGCGGCGCGTACGTGCCGCTCGATCCGAATTACCCCGTAGAGCGGCTCTCGTTCATGCTCGAAGACACTCGCGCTCCGTTGTTGATCACCAATGAGCGTTTAGCCGATCTCGTGCCCACAACCGCAACGAAAGTAATTCGACTCGACGTCGAGGCAGAGCAGATCAGCCAAGAGAGCCGAGAGAACCTACCGCCTGCGGCGAGCTCGGACCACCTCGTCTACGTCATATACACGTCCGGCTCAACCGGCACTCCGAAAGGCACGCTCATCACACACGGCGGGCTGGTCAACTATCTGAGCTGGGCCGTGCAGGCGTACCCGCTGGCCGAAGGCAATGGCTCGCCGTTCCATACCTCGCTGAGCTTCGATCTGACAGTCACCGGCATCTATCCGGCGCTGCTCGCCGGCCGTGCGGTGGAGATCGTCACCGAAACACCAGAAGGCGTGACCGGGCTAGTTACCGCACTCCGGCGCGGGCCAAACTATAGTCTCATCAAGCTAACACCAGCACACTGCCAACTGGTCGCAAACGAACTCGCAGAACAACCAGCCGAGCAACTGTCGCATTCACTTGTGATCGGCGGTGAGAACCTGCTGGCCGAACAAGCCAAATGGTGGCGCGAAGAGCAACCGCAAATCAGACTCTTCAACGAGTATGGCCCAACTGAGACAGTCGTCGGTTGCTGCGTCTACGAAGTGCAGCCAGAGACAGAGTGGACCGGCTCAGTCCCGATCGGCAGACCAATAGCGAACACCCAGCACTACATTTTCGACGCAAAAGGACAGCCGGCGCCGGTCGGTGTAGCCGGGGAGCTCTACATCGGCGGCGCAGGCGTGGGCCGCGGTTACCTGAATCGTCCTGAGCTGACCGCGGAACGCTTTGTGCCAGACCCGTTCAGCGCCGCACCCGGCGCACGTCTGTATCGCACAGGTGACGAAGCTCGTTACCGTGCCGACGGAGTGATTGAATATCTCGGCCGGTTGGACCAGCAGGTGAAGGTGCGTGGTTTCCGCATCGAACTTGGCGAGATCGAGGCAGTGTTGAGCCGGCATCCAAACGTAAGAGAAGCGGTTGTCGTTGTCAGAGGCGAGGGCGAAGAGAAAAGACTCTTCGCTTATGTCTGTGGTGAGTTGGAATCTGCTGCGACTGAGCTGCGCAACTTTCTCAAACAGCACTTGCCCGAGTACATGGTCCCTGCAGCGTTTGTCGTGCTCGACAAGTTGCCGTTGAGCAATAGCGGCAAAGTGGATCGCAAGCGACTGCCCGCGCCGGAGACGAGTCGTCCATCTCTGGCTGAGACTTACGTGGAACCACGAACCGAAGTAGAGCGAGTGCTCGCGAGGATCTGGAGTGAAGTGTTGTCTCTGGAGCAGGTGGGAATTCACGATAACTTTTTCGAGCTCGGTGGTGATTCGATTCTCAGCGTTCAGATCGTCGCGCGCGCGCACCAGGCGGGACTCCAGTTAACAGCGAACCAGGTCTTTTATCACCAGACGATAGCCGGGTTGGCGGCAGTAGCAGAGAGTGCTCCACAGCTCACCGCTGCGGCCCAGGGAGAAGTGACTGGACCGGTAGAGCTGATACCGGTACAGCACTGGTTCTTTGAGCAGGAGTTGCCGGAGCCGAACCACTTCAACATGTCCGTAATCGTGAGTGTCGGCAATGACATGAATATGGATGCACTCCGCGGATCGCTGGCAGCAGTGCTGCGACATCACGACGCGCTGCGGATGCGTTACGAAAAGCTGAGTGATGGCACATGGCAGCAGCGGTGTGCGTCTGTCGCTGAAGTCGAGGTTCCGTTGGAAGTAGTCGACCTGAATGCAGTGCCGGCGGAAGAACTGCACGACGCGATTGAGAAAGTCGCGGCGGACTCACAACGAACGCTGAACCTCCAGCAGGGACCGATGCTGAAGGCGGTGTACGTCGATCTGGGAGCGGATCGAGGAGCGCGGTTGTTGCTGGTGGTCCATCACCTCGTGATAGATGTGATCTCGCGGCGCATCCTCTTCGAAGATCTGCAAACAACCTACAAGCAAATCACTAACGGCGAAGCAGTGCAGTTGCGGGCCAAGAGCACTTCCTACCAGCAGTGGGCCGCGCAACTGAAAGCTTACGCCTCGAGCGCTGAGCCAGGCCAGGAAGTTGGGTACTGGACTGATGAGCGGCGGCAGCAAATACAGCCACTGCCCGTCGATCATCACGGTCGCAATCTGGAGAGCACAGTTAAGTACGCAAACAATAAGCTCTCTAAGGAGCTGACAGAAGCATTGCTGCGTGAAGTGCCGCTAGTTTACCACACGCAGATCAATGAAGTGCTCCTCGCGGCGCTTGCGGGTATGTACCAGCAGTGGACCGGTGAGCGGCATCTGATCGTGGATGTCGAGGGACACGGGAGAGAAGCATTGAGCGAGGAAGTGCTGTTGACGCGAACCGTCGGTTGGTTCACGTCGATCTATCCGCTGCTGTTGGAGGTCGAAGCCGGCAGCGACGATGTCGAGCGCCTGAAGAGTATCAAGGAGCAGGTGCGAAAAGTGAAAAACGGCGGCATCGGGTATGGCGTGCTGCGATACCTGAGTGCGGATGAAGCAGTCCGCAGGCAGTTAAGTGAGCAACCCGAAGCGGAGATCAGTTTCAACTACATGGGCCGTTACGACCAGGCAGTGACCGAGGTTAAAGAAGAAGGGTTGTTCCGCAGGGCCGCTGAATGGGTTGGTCCAGGCAGAGCGGATCAGGGAGACCGGCGCTACAAGTTACAGGTGAACGGCACTGTCATCGGTGGTGAGTTGCACATGAGCTGGGAGTACAGCTCGGAAGTGCATCGCGAAGAAACGGTGGCCCAACTCGCTGCTGATTATCTGCGCGAGCTGGAGCGGCTGATTCGTCACTGCCAGAACGCGAACGCCGGTGGATTTACTCCTTCCGACTTCGCCGAGTTCAAGTGGAGCGAGGGCGATCTCGAAGACATTTCCGCGGCAATCGCAAAAGCGCGAGGTGCAGCCTAAAGTGCTTACGCCTGCTTCGCAGGCTAAGAACTGCAAAACCACAAAGATCAAATGCAAAGAAGAAGTTTGAAAGACCTTCGTCCAGGTCAGCGCAGAGCTGTCAGCGTTTCTTCCGCTGATTTGGTTACGGCGGAAACACTGAACGGAGGATCGCTTCCATTGGTGGTCCAACCTTCCAGCGAAGGACTCCACCTGGCGGTGTGGGCGGCGCACAATCGCAATCTGATCGAAGACTATCTCGCCAAACACGGGGCCATTCTCTTTCGCGGTTTCAGAGTTGGGGATGTGACTGAGTTTGAGTGGTTCATCAATTCCGTGTCGACGGAGATGCTCGAATACAAGGAACGATCGTCGCCGCGCAGCCAGGTAAGCGGAAAGATCTACACGTCTACTGAGTATTCCCCGAGCCAGTCGATCTTTCCGCACAACGAAAGCTCGTACCAGCTCAACTGGCCCACCAGGATTTTCTTCTTCTGCCTCGTGCCCGCGAGCGAGGGTGGTGAGACTCCGATCGTCGACACGCGCAAGGTCTATCAACGTCTGTCTCCAGAGTTGCGCGAACGGTTTATCAGGAAACAGGTGAAGTACGTTCGTAATTACGGCGTTGAGTTCGGGCTGCACTGGTCGCTTGTTTTTCAGACCACCGACAAGGGTGGTCGAAGACTATTGCCGCCAACATGAGCTGCATTGTGAGTGGCGCGACGGCGATCAGTTGCGAACAGAGGCGATTAGACCGGTAGTGGTCCCGCATCCTCGCACTGGAGAGTGGTCGTGGTTTAATCACGCGACGTTCTTTCACTGCTCGACATTGGATCCGCTGATGCGCGAGGCGTTGTTGAGCGAGTTGGGTGAAGAGAACTTGCCAAACAACACTTATTACGGTGACGGCACGCCGATCGAGCCCGAGGTGCTGGAGGAGCTGCGGACAGCCTATCGCGCAGAGACCATCAGCTTTCCGTGGCAGACCGGCGACGTGCTGATGCTCGACAATCTTTTGGTTGCGCACAGCCGCACGCCTTACACCGGCGCGCGCAAAGTCGTCATCGGCATGGCCGATCCTCTCAGTTGGCACGACGTGCAGAAACCGCGGGAGTGTTAGAGATGACTAGCCAATCGATCGACGGATTCAGGCTCTCCCCAAAACAAGAGCATCTCTGGTCGTTGGGCCAAAGAGACGCGGGGATGCCTTACGTGGCGCAGTGTGTGGTGATGATCGAGGGGCCTACCTATGTCGATTGAGATCGTTTTGGGCTGTCGCCCGTTCCACGGGCTCTAACACTTCCTGTTTTGTGATCCTGGGCTTGCGCCCCAGGCTTTATGCTCACGCCCGCTCCGCGGGCTAAAGAAAGACCCAACCCAAGTGCGTGCCGAAAACGTCGCCTGATGCAGGGAGCGAACAAAGATTTATGGCTAGTGAAGCAGCAAACCACGTGTTGAATGGTATCGCAATCATCGGGTTGGTCGGGGGATTTCCGGGAGCGCGCAATGTCGAAGAGTTCTGGACCAACCTGCGCGATGGCGTGGAGTTGATCGGCTTCTTCTCCAACGAGCAACTGCTTGAAGCGGGAGTGGCGCCGGCGCATCTCAACGATCCACGTTACGTGAAAGCGAAAGCGTATATCGAAGACGTCGACATATTTGAAAACGGAGCATCGTCATTGCCCACGATAATCAGTTTGCTGGCGACGCGCGGAGCGGAGACTGAACCGGAAGCAGTGTTGCGAAGTGTGGCGAAGCTGTGGCTTGAAGGCGTGGGCGTGAAGTGGGAAGAGTTGTGGCGTGGCGAACAACGGCGACGCGTGAAGCTGCCAACTTATCCTTTTGAGCGCATTCGCTGCTGGGTCGAGCGCAAAGATGGAAAATCACCTGCGATCCACACGGGCAGGCAGCCCGACATCGCAGACTGGTTTTACGTGCCTTCGTGGAGGCGCACTCCGTTACCGAGAATTCCGAATCTCGATGAACTGAAGAACCAGAAGCAATGCTGGCTGGTGTTCACGAGCAAGAACGAGTTTGGCTCGGAGCTGGTCAGGAATCTCGAGCAGCAGGGACAAGAGGTGATCTCTGTTGTCGCCGGAGCTCGCTTCGCGAAGCTCTCCGACGGCACATACACGATCGAGGTGCAGAACCGGAGTCACTACAGTGCTTTGCTCAAAGAGATTGCCACGCTCGAAACACCGCCACAACAAGTGATTCACCTTTGGAGTTTGGACGCGAGGCCAAAGCGGCAGGAGAACGGCGAGAGCTTTCAGCGAACACAGTCGCAGAGCTTCTACAGCTTGCTGTTTCTCGCGCAGGCGCTAGACGAGTTCAAGATCGATCAGGATCTGGACCTGACGGTCGTCTCCGACAGCGTTCAGGAGGTGACGGGTGAAGAGTTGTTGTGTCCTGAGAAGGCAATGGTGCTTGGTCCAAGCCGTGTGCTGCCACAGGAGTATCCGAACATCACCTACCGCAGCATCGACGTTGTCTTGCTCAAGTCGAAGGGCTCGCAGCGCAAGCTCGTGAAGCAGGTGATCGCAGAGATCGTGGCGAGATCGTCTGACACTTTCGTCGCCTATCGTGGGCAGCATCGCTGGACGCAGAGTTTTGAGCCTTTGCCGGTCGCGGCGCCGGGCGATGGCGAGCTGCGCCTCTCGGAAGGCGGACTTTACCTCATCGCCGGCGGGCTCAATGATCTGAATCTCGAGCTCGCTGAATTACTGGCACGCGCAGCCCGCGCCAAAGTTCTACTTGCCGGCAGGTTTGATGAAGCGAGCCAGTGGGCCGAAAAGTTGAAGGAGATCGAAGCAGCGGGCGGAGAAGTCGTGTTCGCCAATGTTGACGCAGCAGACGCGCAACAACTTCGCGAAACGATCACGGACGCTCAGCAGCGTTTTGGTCCACTCAAAGGAATCTTCTTTAACCCAAACACTGCGAGTGAAAATCCTAATCCTATTCGCACTATCGACACCGAGAAGTGCAGCCGGCGCCTGCGTCAAACTGCACACGAGCTCGCGGCGGTCGAAAGCCTCACAGCGAAGACAGAGCTGGATTTCTGCGTCCTGCTTTCTTCGTTGTCGACGGTCGTGGGCGGACGAGGTGAGATTGCATCCGCTGCAGC
>DASXRE010000293.1:0-11735 GCA_036506775.1 Pyrinomonadaceae bacterium
TCCTGATAAGTGCCGCTGCCTTCCGCCCCAGCGTATTGACGAACCTGCTCGATCTGATCGCGAGCGTTGCAGGTATTGACGGTAGCGGAATACACACTGCCACCTTGCCAGTTGAGGATTTCTGTTTTCACCGTACGCCCGAGCACGTCTGAATAGATCTTCTGTTGCCGGTGCTTTGCCACACCGCCGTCAATCGTGCCTTCGTCAGTGAGCGTCACTACTTCACCACCAGCACAACCGCAACCGGCATAGCTTGCTTCTTTCGTCGTGCCGTCCGTGTTGGTCGTCACCAAGGGACGGCCTTTCCAGTCGTAGCTTTGTTGCGTGTAGTAGAAGCCCACGGTGTCATCGCCAACCGGCACCCACCCATCATTGATTTCCGTCGGGTTTGATCGTTTCCAGAGTCGCCCCATCTGGTCATAGATCGTCATCACCGCACGATAACCGCCGGTGCTGCCGGGATGATAGCCAGCCGCGCCGATGACGCGACCAAAGCCATCCATGACCTCAATCGAATACGAATCATCGATAAGGTTATTCACGGTAGCGTAGCTCTGCGTGTAATACGAACCATAAAAGAAGCGTTTGTAGGCGCCGTTGTTCGCCGTGGTGATGCGCTCGAGTTGGCCCAGACTGTTGTACGTCATCGTCTGAATCGCGCCCTGCAACTGACCTGCCGGCGCCGGCGACTGCGTGCGCGTCGTCGCGCCAAGATCGTAGTTGTATTGCACGGTCGAACTAAAGCCGTCGCCGTCGGTGACGGTTGTGGGATAAGCAAAGGTGTTGCGATTCACGCTGTCAGAAAATGCGTCTGCGTAAGAGACGCTGTTCTGGTGACCGGCCGGGTCAGTAGTCGAAAAAGGAGTCCCTGTCGTGTAGTAATTCGTGTAGCTCGTCAGCCTCTTGGCGGCGTTGTTGAGATCAGTCACGTCCCAACGCGAAACCGCAGTGACGTTGCCTCGCGCCATAAAGGAAGTATTGTAGGAAGTGTCGTGTTGCGTGGCCGCGGACGGCACTCCAGACAGCCGGTTCGGGTCGTCGTAATCGTAACTAATCTTGCTCTGCCAACTGCTGCCGTTTGAGACATGGACGTATGATACGAGACCGATAATGCGGCGGTCGAGATAAGCTTGACTCAGGTTGTAATCGGTAAACGTCTGCCTGATCTCTGTTACACCATCGGCCGCAAACTCGTGCACGCCATAGGGTAGGCCATATTGCGCATACGGGCCGTAATCGATCACCGTGCGACGACGATTGCCACTGATATCGTAAACATTCGTCTCGGTAACCCGCGGATTCACTTCATAACCGACTGAGGTGTTGTCCTGTGTCCACGCAGTCGTGGTCCATTTCTGACGCACACCGCCCGACCATACCTCGCTCAGTGTGGTTAAGCCTCGCTGCCAGCCAGTGCCGTAGTACTCCTTGTAGACGGTGCCGTCCGGCGCGGTCAGTACACACGAACCATCACCGCCAACGCTGTACTGCGTGATCACCTGCGAGGGCACGCCGTTTATTCCAGTCCAGTTCAGTGCCGACACGCGAGTGTCAAGTAGTCGTGGTACGTCTCCCGCCGGTGTTTCGTAGGTGAAGCTCGTCGCATTGCGCTCCATTGCGCCAGAGTAGTTGCGGATTACCGAGACCTGCAGGGAGTTGGTGTAATCGAAGCTGAAGTACGAAGTGTCGTTTAGATTGACTTGCGTGATCACCGGAAGCACCGTGCCGTTGACCGTTCCAGTGACGGCGCCACTCGTAAAGCTCGACTGCACGGTGCGCGTGCCCCAGCCAAAGCTGACCCACTGATGCGACGACTGTCCGTTCCAGGACTGCGTGATCGACAAAAGATTTGCGTTCGCGTCGTAGTTGAAGTTTATGACCCGGCCCAAGGTATCGGTGATGTTGCCAATCTGTCCGAGCGCATTTCGGTAGATGCTGAGATAATTGCCGTTGCGATCCTTGACCTGCGTGCAGCGATACTCATTATCAACCTCGGCGAAACTCAGTTCGATTCCGTCGGTTGAGCGCACCGTTAGATACGGACTGTTATCAATCAACTGGAGGTACGACGAGTCGGCCGCTTCATATACATTCGACGTACCCACCTGACGCAGTTCCACGCGCTGACCCCCGGCCGTAATCAGCAGATAGGCATTCTTCGCCGTCTGTGCGTTGAATACCTGGCGTTGCACACTGGCAAACCCGAGCCGAAAACCGGGACTGGGAAAGCCATTGTCTTCGTCGAAATGCACGTATGGACCAGAGCGCGTCCAGACCATTGATGAGTAGGACAGAGCCAAACCCAGATCGAGACCATTCCGGCCCGGCAGACTCAGCAGCGGAACACTCCAGGTAGCATCGCGCGCGAGCATCCCGTGACCCGGTTGATTTCGTGGGTCTGTGCGCGCGGAAATCAGCGACGCGGCGTTAGTGCTCGCAGAGCCGTTCGGAGAGATATTGCCGAGAATGCCGGCGAATTCCGGACACAGTTCAAACGCGCGGCGCACATTCTGCCGGCCATTCGAAGGCACCACGCTTTCCCAGTAGGCCCAGCCGGACGAATCGGGATCACGCATGAGAAAGGTCTTGTAGAGATCGTAAACGTACCAGTGATCATTGCGATTACGTGCCGCATACTCAGCCGACTCGAACAACGTCTTGCCAAACTCGATAGCTACCAGTCTCAATGGTGTCTGGCCCTGCGCATAGGCCACACGCAACTGATCGTTCCAGTAGATCAACTCGTTGCTCAACGGCGCCCGCAGCAAGACCCAGGTGAAGAAGTTCTGCACGAACTGATCGTCAGGCACTGGAGGTGGAAGGGGCATTCGTCTGCGTGCGTGAGCGCGTCGCAACTGAGCATGAGCACGCTGAACCTGTCCTACGGTTTGGTCCGGCATCTCCGGATCGCCAACGCGACGGCCGTTCCATGGCTTGAGCGGCAGCTTTGGTGAACGCACCGTGGAAGGTATTGGCGGCGGCGCTTCACGGCCGCTTTCGGACTCAGTTTTGACATCTTCAAGATCCGGCAAGGCGGCTTCCGGCTTGCCCCGCTTTGCGTTTCCGGCGCGCTGTGACAGCCCCTGAGCCCGGCCACGCACCAGCAGGGAAAGGTCAGCCAGCGGCAGCAGCGCAACACAGAGTGTTAACGCCAGAATAGTACGCAGTGAGGAACACAGAGCAACGACACGATACACGATGAGTTCTCCCGTGAGATCCTGGAACCCAACCCATGCTCGAACAGTAAATTGTTTACTCTCTCGGAGGCGGTGTCGAGATTGAGGAGACTTGGACCAACGGCAATGTACTTCCGGCTTGTTCGGAAGTCAATGAAATTCTGATCGTCAAAAAGGAGCGTTAGAAATTTCGATCGTCGACGTCAACCTTCTGCATCGTAAACACGACGCGCATCGTGTCCGGGCGACGGTCGGCTGAGGCGGGTACAAAGGCTGCATCCTGACGTAAGGCAGATTCAAACTCGTCCAGCATGCGTTTGTCGCGCGGCGGTTGGACCACGTCCGCCAGCGATGCGGCACCATTACTGAACACATTCGCGATGACGACCATGTCGTCGGCGTCGCCATGAGTATTGGCGCGAGGAGTCGCATAGGAGATCGTCAGCGTCGCCAACGCGCCACCGGGTCTCAACGACGGTGATTCAATACCGAATGGCGCGCGACTGGCCGCAAAATCTTCCGGAGTTACCGGCTGGTACAGATCGTAACCACCGGCTTCGACCATGATTACGCCACTACTTTGCAGTGCCGCCTCACGCAACGCCACGAAGTGCGGACGAAGTGCTGTGAACATCAGAAAGAACATCAGCACTGACGCGAACGATCCGATGCTGTACGGCATCAGCCGTGGCTCGATAAAGCGAACCACGCGCTGGACCAACGAAGGAGTAGGTTGCTGGCGACGAGCTGCGGCTTCAATCGCGAGTGCGTCAGAGATTGTTGCTGCAAGATCTGGAGGCGGGGCCGGCGAAGTCAACAAACTCAGTCTTCGCTTCAGCAAACGCAGTTCGATCAGCTCATCGCGACACACCGGACAACGACCGAGATGTTCATCGATCGCTACCCGCGTCGGCAGGGAGACACAATCGTCAACGTAAAGTGAAAGCGATTGCTTTATTTCTTCGCACAACATAAGGCATTTCCAATTTCCGATTGCCAATCGACAATTGACCATCGGCAATCTTCAAGATGGCTGGCCGACCCCGGCTGCTCCCTTTCGACAAGAGCAACTCCGACAAGTTCCGGGCAACCCCTCCGGCTGACTGAGCGATGCTTCAACGGGTGTTGCTGGCCACGTTTCAAAACGCCCTTTCATGCCACTGCGGAACCCTGATCCCGCCGTTTTCTCACTTCGACCCATTTGGCACCGAGTTTCGTGAGCCGGGGCGGGTCAGCCATCCTGATCCCAATCGGCAATTACAAAGATCCTTCGAGCATTCGCCGGAGCTCCTGACGTCCCCGCGCGAGTCGCGACTTAACCGTTCCGACGTTTATATCGAGCGCGATCGCTATCTCTTCGTAAGCAAGACCTTCAATGTCTCTCAATACCACCGCTTCGCGGTAAACGGGCTTCAATGACCCGAGCGCCCTTCGTAACGCTCGCTCGCGCTCATGCGCTAGCGCGTCTTTCTCCGGATTACTGGCCGTGTCAGACTTGAGCGTCCCGGCCGGCGATACCTGACCATTACCCGAAGCGTCATCGATCGAGACCGTCGAGTCCCGACGCCGCCTGCGCCACCAGCGCCAACGGTTTCGCGCTTGGTTAATGGCGATGCGATAGATCCACGTTCGCAGGTCTGACTCACCACGGAAGTGACTGATGCTCTGAAATGCCCGCAAAAACGTTTCCTGGGTCAGATCGCGTGCTTCCTCGCTGCTCTCGGTCAAGCGATAAAGCAGACCGTAAATCTCGCCCGAGCGCTCGTTGACCAGCACTTCGAAAGCCGCCGCGTCGCCGCGCTTTAATCTCTCAATGAACTGTGCCTCGAATTGAGGCCGTGCCTCGACCAGGGTCGCCGGTGCAACCTGCTCCAACTCGATTTGCCCGCGGAGGGCTATTGGCTCTCCGTAGCTCACTGATCACCCCCTGGGGCGGGAATCGGAGCACTTAATTTTTGCCCATTCCCGGACAGGCACCCGCTTAGACACCCGAACCGAATGATTTGTTCCCGGAAAAATTTCATCGCGCGGCTAAAATTCATCGTGTGTCTAAATTCGTCGTGTGTCCTGGATGCGTTCGCGGTTGACAACTTTTCCGACGCGCCATTAGAGTGACGATTTCGTTAATCATACACCCAAGAGAACGCAGCCGACCATGCAGGCTTGCGAAAGGATGTTAAGTGGCAAACTACAAGAAAAAGCGGGCCCGCGAACTGCAACATGACCGCTTCCGCGATACGACAATGGGCTTCTTCGACCGGCTCGGCGAAAATCTGGAGGGCCGTGGAAGAACGATTGTGTACAGTATTGGGGCCGTACTTCTGGCCGCAATCCTCGTTGTCGTGTTCGTAAAATGGCGTGGCCGCAAGGCTGACGAAGCCCAGCAGGCGCTCGGCCGCGCGATCACGATCGCCACCGCCGATATTACCCCGGCGCCGGTCGCCGGCAGCAACGAACCCACTTTCAACAGTGAATACGACCGAGCTCAGCGCGCCATCGCCGAGTTTGAAAAGGTCGCCGCCAAGTACGGTGATCCCTACCGTTCGGAAGCGCGTTACTTCATCGCTTCCAATCGTTTGTTGGTTGATCGCCCGAAGGGCATCAGTGATTTATCGGAGCTCTCGAACAGCAGCGTTCCCGAAGTCGCGGCGCTGTCAAAGTTCGCGCTTGCGCAGGCGAAAGAGAGTGACGGAAAACTCGACGAAGCGGCGCAGCTTTACAGCGACCTTGCCAAGCAAAACAGCACCAGCGTGACAGCCGAGACCGCGAACCTTCGCCTCGCAAAGGTCTACAACAAGCAGGGTAAGAAGAAGGAAGCAGTCGACCTGCTTTACAACATCGTCGACGCCTCACGAAAAGCAAAAGGCGACAACAACCAGCCGGCGCCGATCTCGGCTGCGGCGCGCGAAGCAGCTACTGAACTTCAGAAGCTGGATCCGGCGCGTTATGCTCAGCTTCCGCCAGAAACCCCCTCGTTACTTGGTTAAGAGACTGACAAGTTGCGAGGGGGGCTGACGCGGCTGAATGGACAATCTAACGCACTCACTCGTCGGACTGACGGCAGCGAAGGCGGGTTTGGAAAGATTGTCACCGGGAGCCACTGCCCTCTGCATTCTCGCCGCCAACGCACCTGATTCCGACATCGTAGTGCTCCTCTTTGGAGACCGTTGGGATTTTCTCCAGCATCATCGCGGCATCACGCACTCCTTGGTGGGTACCGCGTTTCTCGCGCTGTTGCTACCGCTACTCTTCTACGGAGTCGACCGGCTCTGGGCCCGAATCCGCCAACGAGCTCCGCAAACAAACCTGCGCGGTTTGTTGATCGCGTCATTCATCGTCAGCGCGACACACCCGTTACTCGACTGGACCAACAACTACGGCATTCGTTTTCTGCTGCCGTGGAATCCGCGCTGGTTCTATGGCGATCTCGTTTTCATTGTCGATCCGTTTCTGTGGCTAATTCTCGGCGGCGCGGCTTTTTTGCTGGCTTCAAAAACGAAGATCTCGAAGTTTGTCTGGGGGTTGGTAGCCGCGATCATCACTTACGTGATTGTTGCCGGTCCGCGCGGTAGTGGGTTGCCGAACGGAGTCGGGATCGTATGGATCATCGGGCTCCTTGTCATTGTTGTTCTTTACCTGATGAGTGCGCGCGAAAGATGGGATGAGAGAATCGCGTTCGCCTCGTTTGCTCTGGTCCTGGTCTACTCGACCGCCCTCGGTTTCGCTCACGCACGCGCACTCGATCGAGGGAGGGAAGAGGCGCAGAAGATCGTCGCGCCAAAGGGCGAAACAGTCGCGCGGATCGCCGCCATGCCGACCTTGGCAAATCCCTTCCGCTGGGATTGCGTCTTTGAAACTGACCAGGCGACTTACCGATTTCGCATCGCGCTGAACGGTCAAACACCCAGCGGCGTGATTCGCTATCCAAAACCATCCGGCGAACTGGCAGCAGCGTTACAAGCAGTCTCGCAGGAAAAACCGGCGCACGTCTTTCTCGGTTTTGCGCGGTTTCCGGTCGCCCGTCTCACCGATCCGAGTTGCACGACCCAAACTCTCGTTCAACTGGCTGACTTGCGTTACACTGAACCCGGCACGTCGCGCGGCACCTTCGCACTTGAGTTGCCAGTGGATTGCCCCGACCAGACTGCTGTAGAGGGCAGATGAACGAACCAAAGGAACTAAATAGTCTGCCTGCTCTTGCCGGGGTCAACGACGAGCGCGAACGTGCGCTCAAGCGACCTCCCGTTGCCAGCGTCCGCGTTTCTCCCGGGCCATATCTGGCCATTGGCAGTGTCGTGACGTTTTTCGCCGCGTTGCTGCTACGCGCTCAGTACGACGCGCTGTCCCTGGTACTCATCGCCTCCGCGTGGCTCATTCTTCCTTTGTTAGCTCTGACCGATCGCATCGTCTTCGACGGGGTCTCACTTTGGCGGCAAGGGCCGATAGCTTCGTTCCTGCATTTACTCTTCAACTATCGAAAACAGCTCGCGGTTGACGATTTCGAAACCGTTGAGACGCAGGCAGTGCGCACGTTGCGCCGCGGCGGCAGTGTTCGTTATCGCTATCGCACACAGATCAGCGGCAAGGGAAAACAGTTTGTGATCGTTTCTGCCGGACGCGATTACCGAAAGATGGTCCGCGAACTGTTCCCACTGATTCACGAAAACAAGCTTGATGGCCGCACGCGAGATCTGCGCGACTACCTGAACGATCCAAACTTCCTCGAAAAAAAGGCGCAGCTATCGCACCTCGCTTCGTCAGACGTTCTCGATGTTGCCGAAAAGGATGTGAGGCTTGGGGGGAAGTCGAAACACGCTCGCGAAACCGAACCCAGTATTGCCACGCCGGAAGACATCGAGCGCGCCCACGTGCTGCGGCGTCTTGGCAATGAACTCCGCGTTTCGGGTCGTTTACGTGAAGCGGGTGAAGCATTTCGCCGCGCGTTAAAAGTTCGGCCGAATGGCCCGTGGCTAATTTACGATTTCGCGCGGTTGCTAAGATCACAAGCGAGCGCCCAGGCTGATGCGCGACTACTTTCAAGAGCGAGGGCCGCATTGCGTCTCGCGAGTATGCGAGCGAAGAACGATCTGGTTCTGTTGCCGTTGATCGGTGAGAGTTTTCTGGAGTGTGGCGATGCCCGCCAGGCAAGACAGGCGCTGCGAAAAGTCGTAGAGCTGGACAGCGAAAACTTCAAAGCGCGAATCGGACTGGCCGACATCGCGCTTCGTGAAGGCAAACTCGCACACGTGATTCACCACTATCAAGAGGCGGCACGTGTCAGTTCAGAACAAGCCCTCGTCCGCTATGCGCGAAGCGAGGGCGAATACTACATGCAGCTCAACAACGACGATGACTATCTCGCAACCGAATTGCGCCGGATCAGTTGGCTGCAAACAGTCACGCGCATTCGGCGGCTGGCTTTGCGAGCGACGAACCTCAGCGTTTTGGTGGCGCTGATTGGTGGTTTCATCGATCCATTCGCCGCGAGCCTTGGTTGGTCACTCGCTTCGTCCGCGCTGATCATTTGGCTCGTGACCGTGGGCGCCACGAAATTCTTGTTTAGCCGCTCAAAACCACGGCCCGCATAAAATCCCTGTCTAACTTTTCTTTCGCTTGGTCGTCGCTCGTTTAGTGGCGGCGGGTTGCGGTGCCGGTGTCACCGTTCTCGCTTGCTGCTCTGCCGCCGATGCCACGGCAAAAACCTTCTGCGGCGGTGGATTCAGCAAGGCGTCCCAACGATAGCGCGGCGCTTCCTCGGGTTCCGCCAAGCGCTTGAACGC
This sequence comes from Pyrinomonadaceae bacterium, assembly GCA_036506775.1. Taxonomy (GTDB): domain Bacteria; phylum Acidobacteriota; class Blastocatellia; order Pyrinomonadales; family Pyrinomonadaceae; genus PSRF01. Next base: position 8,957 of record DASXRE010000293.1, read on the forward strand.
CAGATCAATCACCGCGTTCACGATCCAGTTGTGATAGAACTCGCCCACTGACGCGAGCTCCGCATCAGGCGCCGGATTCATGAAATCGATCGCGTACGGCACGCCGTCCTTGATCGCAAACTCGACTGTGTTGATGTCGTAACCGAGCGCACTGCAAAGTGTTCGCACGTCTTTCCTGACACGATCAGCGAGCGCCGGCTCCAGGTAGTTCGGATTGTGAACGTACTGTTCGCCGGAGAGGTAAGGCTTGCGGGGATCGTAAGCCATGATCATCACTTCTTCCTGCCCGACGCAGTAACACCTGACGAACTGATCGAAGTCGATCGACTCCTGCAATGTCATGCAGAGCGTTCCGGTCTTGTCGTATTCGGTCAGCAGCTCTTCCAGTGAATTGACCTTCGAGACGTTTTTCCAGCCACCACCGTCAAAGGGCTTGAGAAACGCCGGCAGGCCGATGTAATCGATGATGCCCTGCCAGTCCATCGGAAACGCGAGGTTCCGCAAACTCTCGCTGACAATGCCCTCGATGTAATCCTTCTGCGGCAGCAGCACGGTCTTGGGAATGGCGACGCCCAGTTTTCGTCCGAGCGAGTAGTTGAAAAACTTGTCGTCGGCCGACCACCAGAAGGGATTGTTAATTACCGCTGTTCCCTCGAGTACCATGCGCTTCAAGGTAGCTCGATAGAAGGGAACTTCGTGCGAAATGCGGTCAATGACCAGATCGTACCGCGGCGGCGCATCATAGCGAACACCGTCGAGCTTGATGTATTCGGCGAGGACTTCACCCCGTCCTCTTTCATTAATGCCGTTGATTATCGCCTCGGGAAAGGTCTTTTCCCGGCCAACCAGAACTCCTACGCGCTTCATCTCTGTTGCGTGTCCTTTCTGCAAAAATCAAGGAAAATACTGGCCGCGGTGTTGCTTGTCAAACGTACCAAACCACAGCTACAATCCGGTTCTCCCAAGTCTTTGCCTGGAATCCAAGGAGAACAGCTACTTTTGTTTCGTTCAGCATCGGCCCTCATAGTTCTCTTCGCGCTTTTAATCTCTCTTCCACTCTCCGGCGCAAGCTGGGCAGCGGCGGCTGCGCAAAATACTCAGAACACCAAGCCCGCGGAAACCAAGCCGCAGGACGCGAAGGCGCAGGATGCGAAACCGCAAGAGACCAAGCCCATAGAGTCGAAAGGTGACGTAAAGTTCACGGCCGAGCAGATCGTGGAGTCGGTGATCCTCGTTTACGGCTCACGTCCCGGACTCGAGCATATCCGTCGCAACGGCGTCGAACGCGGAAAGATAACTCGTTACAATACCGAAGGAAACCCCGAAGAATCCAACTACGAGCGCCGCTTTGTCAGGGGCGAAAACCTCGACAAAGACAAGATTCGTCTCGATCAGAAGCTGCCGACGATGGAGTATTCGCTGATCTTCGACGACGGAAAGCTCTGGGGTCTCATCAATGGCGCGGCCTTCACGCCGCGGCAGGACGCCACTGCGGATTTCATTTCCCAACATCATCACAGCATCGACTCGCTGCTGCGTTACAAAGAGTGTGGCTCGACGATCAGTCTCGTCGGCCGCGAGCAGCAGAAGGGACTCGATCTGTACGTCCTGGACCTGACAGACAAAGAACAACGCAAAACACGTTACTACGTCAGTGCGCGTTCGCTGCGTGTGCTTTGGCTCGAGTACGACGAAGGTTCGCCAGGCGGCATTGCCGTGAAGTACACGCGCAAGTTTCTGGATTATCGCGTTGTGCAGCAGACGCTGGCGCCGTACCGGATTGTTCTGATAGTCGATGGCCGTGAAAGCCAGGAGACACGCGTCCTCACGATTACCTACGGCGTCAAGGTCAGCGATTCCATCTTCAAAAGCCCCGAAGCGTAGCTTTAGAGAAAAACGATTGTCTCCCTGGAGTGCGGGGACTTGTCACCGCTTTGGCCAAAGCGCCGACAAGCTTGCGCCCTCCAAAGACGTCTCCGAACGCTAAACTCGGGAACTCTCCTCCAGCACGGGCGTGTATACGCCTGTCGGTTGGCCCCCGGTGTGGCTATAATCACATCTCCGTTGGCCATTTGTTTTTTCGAGCCTGCCTGCCAGATGAACACGTTGACGACCATCGATGAGCTGGCATTTGCGCCGGCCTTGCAGCAAGACGCGTTGGAGGATACCACCTCCGATCATGCCCTGCTGGAAGCGACCCGAAGCGGCGACCAGGACGCCTTCGCTGAGTTAGTCAGCCGTTACCGGAACCAGATCACCAGCTACATCTATCGCATGACCAGCGATTATGACGGCGCTGTCGATCTGGCTCAGGAAACTTTCGTCAGGGTCTATCGCGCGCGGGATCGTTATCAACGAAGTTATGCATTTTCGACTTACATCTATCGCATCGCGACTAACCTTGCGATTAGCGAGTTGCGCAAACGAAAGCGTCGCAAGCTCGTCTCGTTGACCGGGTTCTTTCAACAAACGGACGGCAGCGAGGCGCAAGAGTTGAATCCGCCGGACGGGCGGCCGTTGCAGGATTCGGAACTGGTCGACGCCGAGCGCCGCAACGCCGTGCAACGAGCGATCGGAACGTTGCCGGAAAAGTATCGGGCGCCTTTGATTCTGCGCGACGTCGATGGCCGGAGTTACGACGAGATCGCCGCGATTCTGGAGACGAGCGAAGGCACCGTGAAGTCAAGAATCAGCCGCGCACGCGGCTTCCTGCGCGAGAAGATGCGGGCTTATTTGTAGGTGAGGTAATTATGAAAGACAGACAATGTGAACTGACTCG
>DASXRE010000294.1:0-20493 GCA_036506775.1 Pyrinomonadaceae bacterium
AAGCCAACAATCGACAAGCCTTCACAACTGAGTGCGAAAGATCTTCAGGCGTACTTGAGAGCAGCAAAGCTGCGAGGCATGGATGTCTCTGCTTTGGCGGTCGCGTTGCAGAGGAAATACGCCGGTCCATTTGGCATCATCATCATGGCGATCATCGGCATGCCGTTAGCGGTGTCGTTTGGCAGGAAGGGAACGATTATCGCGTTATGCGCGGCGGTGGCGGTGAGTATTGCTTACTGGGCTGTGGGTGGTGGGTTTCAGCAACTCGGGAGTCACGGACTGTTGCGTCCGTCAGTTGCCGGCTGGTCCCCGCTGGTGATATTCGCGGCAGCAGGCACCTACTTCCTCTCTCGCGTTCGAACCTGAGCCACAAAAAGCACAAGAGGCACAAAGACATTCAAGTCGTTCGTGCCTCCTCTTTCTTGTACCTTTTGTGCCTCTTGGTGGCCTAAGTTCCCGTTTCCCAGCTTGAGATGTACTCGAGCTGTTCTGCGGTGAGCGTGTCGATCGAGATGCCAAGCGCGCGGAGCTTGAGACTCGCAATCTCCGTATCGACCTCCTTCGGCAGCAGGTGAACTCCCGGCGACAACTCGCCTTTGTGTTTCACTAGATATTCCACCGACAACGCCTGATTCGCGAAGCTCATGTCCATCACGCTGGCGGGATGTCCTTCCGCCGCCGCGAGGTTAATCAAACGTCCTTCGCCGAGCACGATGATTCTGCGCCCGCTCGATTGAACCTTGTACTCTTGGACGAACGGCCGCATCGTGACCGGATCGTCGGCCATCTCACGCAGCGCGACCAGGTTCAGTTCGAGATCGAAGTGACCGCTGTTGCAGACGATCGCGCCGTCTTTCATGCGCGAGAAGTGTTCGCCGTCAATCACGTGACGATTACCAGTGACGGTCACGAAGATGTCGCCAACCGAAGACGCCTCGGCGATAGGCATGACGCGGAAGCCGTCCATCACCGCTTCAACTGCCTTGATCGGATCGATCTCAGTGACGATCACGTTCGAGCCCATGCCACGCGCACGCAGCGCAACGCCTTTGCCGCACCAGCCGTAACCGACCACTACGAGGTTTCGTCCGGCGAGCAGAATGTTGGTCGCGCGGATGATGCCGTCGAGCGTCGATTGTCCGGTGCCGTAGCGATTATCGAAGAAGTGTTTCGTCTGCGCGTTGTTGACGGCGATCGAAGGGAAGGGGAGAACGCCGGCTTTCTCCATCGCCTCGAGACGCTGAATACCGGTCGTGGTTTCCTCAGTCGAACCGATGATCTCCTTGATCTGCCCAGCGCGTTCTTTCAGCAGAGTTGCGACGACGTCCGAGCCGTCGTCGATGATGATGTCCGGATGCGAATCGAGCGCGGTTCTGACGTGGCGGTTGTACGTGTCAGTTGACTCGCCTTTGATGGCGTAAACAGGAATGCCCCAGTCGGAAACGAGGGAGGCCGCGACGTCGTCCTGCGTCGACAACGGATTGGAGGCGATCAGCACCGCCTCGGCGCCACCAGCTTGCAGTGCGCGCGCCAGATTTGCAGTCTCTGTTGTGATGTGGGCACAAGCGAGGAGCTTGACGCCGTCAAGTGGTTTCTCTTCGCCGAAGCGCTCGCGGATCAAACGCAGGACCGGCATCTCTCGCTCGGCCCATTCGATGCGCTGCTTACCGTGCGCCGCCAAGCCAATATCTTTCACGTCGAATTCGACGGAACGTGTTGCACTCATAATTGATGATTCCTCTGTTGGATGAATTCTAGATGCCGGCGCTCGCGCGCAGTGTTTCGGCTTTGTCAGTTCGCTCCCAGGTAAAGCCGTCTTCGCTGCGACCGAAATGACCGTAAGCCGCGGTTGCTTTATAGATCGGCCGGCGCAAGTTGAGTTCCTGAATGATTCCGCGTGGAGTCAGTTCAAAATTATCGCGCACCAACTTCGCCAACGCAGCTTCGCTGATGCGTCCGGTGCCTGCCGTATCCACTAACACCGAAACAGGATTCGCGACGCCGATGGCATATGCGAGCTGGACCAGACAACGGTCGGCAAGTCCGGCGGCCACGATATTCTTCGCAACGTAACGCGCCATATACGCAGCCGAACGATCGACTTTCGTCGGATCCTTGCCGGAGAACGCGCCACCGCCGTGCGGCGCATAACCGCCGTAGGTGTCGACGATGATCTTGCGGCCAGTCAGACCGGCATCGCCTTGTGGGCCGCCGGTGACGAAACGTCCGGTCGGATTGATGTGATACTTGGTGTCTTTATCGAGCAGTTCAGACGAGACGGTGTGCTTGATGACTTTCTCTTCGATCTCGGCGCGCAGTTGCTCGTTCGTGACGTTCGCGTCGTGCTGCGAGGAGATAACCACTGCTTCAACCCGAAACGGCCGCCCGTCGCGATACTCAACAGTCACCTGAGACTTTCCGTCCGGCCGCAAATAGGGAAGCTCACCTGACTTGCGCACTTCCGACAAGCGACGCGCCAGCATGTGGGCCAACTGGATCGGCAACGGCATCAGTTCCGGTGTTTCGTTACACGCAAAACCAAACATCAATCCCTGGTCGCCGGCGCCACCCGTGTCAACGCCCATCGCGATGTCGGGTGATTGCCGATCGAGAGCTGACAACACGGCGCAAGTGTCGGCGTCAAAGCCATACTTCGCGCGCGTGTAACCGATTTCGCGCACGGTTTCGCGCGCCACTCTCGAATAGTCGATCACCGCGTCGGTCGTGATCTCACCGGCAACGACGACCAAACCAGTCGTAACCAGCGTCTCACAAGCAACACGGGCCGTCGGATCGGCGTTCAAAGCGGCGTCGAGCACCGCGTCCGAGATTTGGTCAGAGATCTTGTCTGGATGTCCTTCAGTAACGGATTCGGAGGTAAACAGGTAGCCGGATTCGGTAGTCAAAACAACTCCTTTGCTAATACGGACATGAATTTACAGCAGAAAAAGACCGCGTAATTTAACAGTCACGCTTCACGAGTGTCAAGGAACGAACGGTAGGGAGTTGGCGTAGAAATCTCAAAGTAATTGTGAAATAGAAGTGCAATAACGGCCATTTTCCATAGAGACTGAATAAACACTCAAACACCCCGACTTCACGTTCACAGAAGTAGTACCAACCATGAAAAAGTTACAGCCGTCGTTAATGGAGGTGACGCGCGCACTCTCCGACTGTGCCAGGGAAGCAGGCTTTGATTTCGGTGAAGACACGGCGATCGTGGCCGTGCAGCACATGCTTTGGCAGACAGTGGATCTCTTCGAAGCCGTTGTTGCCTTGGGAGTAAAGCGAGAAAACATTTTCGCGCTCGGCAAAGTCTATTCCAATAGTCCAGTGGTAATCGGAACGTTGCGGGACCAGGGAGTGAATGTCTTGCAAAGCACGATACCGCAGCCGGGAGAATTCGATCGTTGTTTCCAGCTCGACGTGAATGAGCTCTGGCAACTTGTCAGCCGCAAGCTGGTGAGCCGGAACATCAAACGTATTCTCATACTGGATGATGGCGGAACGTGCATCACCACCGTCCCGCGTGAACTGCTGAATCGATACTCGATTTGCGGAGTCGAGCAAACATCGTTCGGCATGTTTTTGTTCGAAGTAGAGCCACCTCCTTTCGCGGTAATGTCGTGGGCCAGAACGGCAGTCAAACTTCAGGTCGGTGGACCAATCTTTTCTCATTGCCTGCTGGTGAAACTGGAGAACAGAATTCTCAGTGGCCAGACGCTCCGGGAAAAGAACCTTGGGATCCTTGGCCTCGGCAGTATTGGGAGCTCTCTCGCGAATCTCGCCGCACGGCAAGATAACAACGTGATCTTCTACGATCCCGATCCGCTTTTGCAGATTCCATCGTGCCTTCGCGGCCGGGTTACACGCGTGGAGTCACTCGACGAGTTGATGTTGCGTTGCGAGTACGTATTTGGCTGCTCGGGCCGCCAGCCTTTCAGAGATCACGACCTGCCAAAGTATCGACCCGGAATAAGACTGTTTAGTGCGTCGGGTGGTGATCACGAGTTTGGCCCAATCATCGATGATCTCAAGTTGAGGTCGGGTTTCAGCGTGGCGCAGTTCACCTGGGACATCTCGTGCGACGATGGTTCATCCGGTCCGATTTCCATCGCGTATCTCGGTTACCCTTACAACTTCGTCGCTCGTGATATTGAGGCGGTGCCGATTGGCATTGTGCAGATCGAGACCTCCGGCCTACTCGCCGGACTCATTCAGGCACGCATTCATCTCTCGTTGTGCGAACGAGGACGAATACGGAACAGCGGCATTCATCGCATCTCGCCCGAAGCGCAGCGGTTTGTTTACAAGACCTGGCTAACGGCGATGAAAGGACGGCGCATCAGTCTCACTCCGGTCTATGGCTGCGATCCAGCGATGTTGCGCGCGGCGCGTGACCAATGGTGGTTTAGCGAGAACAGCGAACCGCATCCGTCGTTGCTTTATGAGCCGAACCACGCCGTTGAGGAGGCGATGGCCAGTATGGTTGACGAGCCTGCTCCTTCACACGTCGGATTCGAGCGGGAGCTTCAGCCGAATCTCTGTTCCATTTGAGACGCGGGAATCAATCTCGACGACGCCACCGGCAGCATGAGCGCGTTCCTGCATGCCGAGCAATCCGAGAGTGGCCGCGCGCGGCGCCCGTTTGCGTAGCGTCTCAGCGTTGAAGCCGACGCCGTTGTCCTTCACTGACAGAAACAGGCCGTTCTCATCTTTCACCAGCCGCACCAGCACACAACCCGCGCGCGCATGACGGGCAACGTTCGTCAACGCTTCCTGCGCGATGCGGAAACAAGCCGTCTCCAGTTCGCGGGAGAAACGTTCGTTCGGATCTTTCATCTCGACGACGACATCGGCCACAACTCCCGTACGCTTCGCATAACGATCGACGTACCAGCGCAATGCGGTGACGAGGCCGAGATCGTCGAGCAACGGCGGGCGCAGATCGACTGAGAGATCCCGCACCAGCCGCAGCGCTTCATCGACCGCCTCGATGTTGTCCTTGATGTGCGCGGCTGCTTCGCCGCCGTCGCACACGCGCTGAACGGTGTGCAGATTCATTTTGACTGCGGTCAAGACCTGGCCAATCTGGTCGTGCAGTTCGCGCGCGATGCGCCGTCGTTCTTCTTCCTGTGCTTCGATCAACTGGCGCGAAAACATTTGCAGCGCGTCCTGTGCCTGCTTTCGCTCGGTGATGTCGCGCGCGGTGCCTTGCACGCCGACAATCACACCGTTCTCGTAAATCGCGCGGCTGCTCACTTCAACCGGCACGTGCCGCCCATCTTTGGCGATGACGTCGACTTCGTAAGTCGTCTCGCCTTTTTGCGCGAGCTTTCCGCAGAAACGCTCGTGGACCTCTTTGAGATGTTCACTCGCGATGAACTCTGAGAAGTTGTGACCGACAATCTCTTCTCGGGTGTAGCCGGAGAGTTTCTCGGCGGCGTTATTAATTGAGATGTACTTGCCGTCGAGATCGTGGACGTAGATCGCGTCTCTCGCATTTTCAAACAACTCGCGGTAGCGCTCCTCGCTTTCGCGCAGGGCTGCCTCGACGCGATTACGTTCTGCGATACGTTCCTCAAGTTCAGCAACATAATGCTGGCTTTGTTCGAAGAGTTGCGCGTTTTGAATTGCGCTGGCGGCCCGCGCGGCGAGCGTTTCCGCGATTCGCGCATGTTGCGGCTGGAAGAAATGAGGCACTATCTTGTCGACGGAGTAAAGACCGATAACTTTGCCGGCCGCGACAAGCGGAACGCCCATCCAGTTGCGGACGTGGTCCGCGCCCGGCATCCACTGCCACCCCGGTTCGTTCCTGGTATCGGGTACGATCAGGCCCTGCTTGGTTTCGCAGATGCGCCGCAGCAACGGGTTGTCGTTGCCGCTGAAGACAATCGCGCGCGTTGTCTCCACGTTTTGAAATCCTTCATAACGCCGCAGGGCACTGACGACAAACTGCGATTCTTCGTCGCGCAACATGACATTCGCACTGTCGTAGGGCACAAGCTTGCTCAGATAGTCGAGCAGTGTTTCCAGAACTCTTTCGAGACTGAGATTCTCGGTGAGGGCAATATTCGCGTCGCGCAGGAGTTCAGTTTCCTGCCGTATTGCGTATTCCCGGGCAAGCAGTCCGCTTAAATTAGAGGCCATTGTTCTCTCTCGCCAAAGCAGATGTGGGTCCTGAGCTCAGACTTCAGGTTGTTGCCAAGCCGTGCCTGCTAAGCTTGAACTCATCACCACACCCGTGGTTCGTTTGCGTTGACGGTGTAACGTGAGGCTTACGCGGAGGTAGGTCACACGCAGAGCGGACTGCATCGATTGTGGGCGAGCAATTGTGATCCGCCTTTTCAGGTCAACCGAACGTGCTGAGATTTTAGCACGGCCAGAGAAACAACTTGATCGCGTTGCTCGGCGCCGACGAGTTTCCAGAACGATCAACAGCTTTTATATAAAACGTGTTGTCGCCAAACGCGGTGCCGTACACAAAGTCGATACTCACGCCTGCCGAAACAGGCAAGGGACTTAAGACATCATTCACATAGATCTCGTACTCAACAGTGTTCTGCGCATCGGTTTCATCACTGGCTTGATCCCAACCCAGCCAGACTTCGGCACAGCCACCGTCCTGCACGAGGTGAAGACTCGTTGGCACGGTTGGCGGCAGCGTGTCGCTACTCGGCGTAGTGGTCGCCATCACCGTGTTGCTCGTGACGGTGTTGCCGCCCGACCAGTCGGAAGCACTGACACTGAAGCTGTAGGTGGTGCCCGGCGTGAGATGGCGAATGATCACTGACAGTTTATCGGACGGCGCGGCGGCCCAGTTGATATTCTGCGTAATGATGCTGCCGTTTACCTTGAACGTGTAAGTGCAACAGTTGTTAGACACGTTGTCGGTTGACTTGGTCCAGGTCAGTTGCACTTGTGACGGCGCAAGCACGGCGGCCTGAAGCACTGGTGCTGAGGGCCCTGTCGTGTCCGCCAGTGTTTTGGCGCTTGCGAGATTACTGTCGGCGGATCGATTGCCGGCGTCGTCAACAGCGAAGATCGAAAAGGAGTAGGAACTGTTTGTGGCCAGGTACTTCGCCGTGTAAGTCGTCTGCGTTTGACTGATCGTTGCGAGTGAGTTGTACGCAGAGTTACTGAGATTGTTGATCTTCAGCCGGTAGGAGAACTTTCCTGAGTTATCGCTTGCCGCATTCCACGCCAGTGTGACGGTCGTTTCGGTTATCGAAGTGACCATCAGATTAGTGGGTGTTGTAGGTGCTGACTTGTCACCTTTGCCCGCTGACAGAGCCGAGCCATTCAGAACGAACATCAACACGAGAGCAACAAATACCATTCCGGCTACAAGCGGGGAAGGGCGCTGAGTAGTCATAGTCCGTTTCCTCCTCTGAACAGATCTTCACTTGGCGTACACCTGGGCCGCTATTGCTGGGAGGTCTTCCGATGAATGTCTCGCGCGGGAAACGAAAGATTATCACAGATCAGTCAGAGTTCTCTATTGGGATTTCATGACACTATCTTGAAGAAATTGCAGCGCTGGATTTTGTCTCTGCGGCTTTGAGCGCAGCATCAACACTTGCCTTCAACTCCTCATAGTCTTTCGCAGATACGCGGCTGTTGTGTTTGGGGCGTCTGCGATAACACGGCCGACGCGTAGGCGAAACTGAAAACCAGAAGTGCGTAGAACCATCTGCTCATTTCAATCTCCTTGTGTTGTGGTGGTATTATTCCCCGGTCGCGATTAGGTTGTTGCTGCTTGCTGTCGCTCAGCGTCCTGCAAGAGTTGTGCTACAGCAGCTTTTAAGTGTCTTCTCCGCCAGCTTCATCGTTCGCGGGAAAATTCCACACCCAGCGCGTAAGATCTCTCGGGATCATAACCAGGGGAGAGACAGCCTCTCTGGCAATTGCAGTGAATCTGCTCAAAATGAGACACTGCACACGATTTGCAGGGAGCCTTGCAGACTCAAGCAGGTTTTTTTGTTGTTGTAGTTAATAGCCACCTCGTAACCAAACAAGAGAGTGTTTCCTTTCTCCAGAGAGGCTGTTGGGAGCCAGCCCTTGCAACCGGGAACTACCTATGAGCGTCTTTTCAAGAGTCTTTCTGAATAGTCCTCGCTCGGGATTGCTGTCGATCAAGAAAAGTTCGAACGCGCGCCTGATCATTCTGTTTACCGTTTTGACGGTCGTATTGACCACGGTCGTGATCCTCACGTGGGAGCAGGTTCTGCGACCTCCTTACTACGCTTGGGTAGCCCGCAATTATCCCGGCCCTGAAAACGCCGATCACCGTTGGAAGCTTGAACAAAGAGGTGAGCACTTCTTCATCTCAATGACGGTTGACATCATCGTCGTGAGCCTGCTGCTTGCGCTCGTCGATCGCCAACAACGACGCCTCGTGGAAGCGACTGAGCAACTGGCCCACAGCGAAAAGGTTGCGACCCTCGGCCGAGTCGCCGCACAAGTGGCCCACGAAGTCCGTAACCCGTTGGCGGGCCTGTTACTTTACTCCGAACACCTCAAGGGCAAGCTCGACGGCAAACTTGCGAACGGCGATGCGCAACTCGTCGATAAGATCATCGACACAATCAACAATCTCACCGCCACCACTGAACAGATTCTGAACTTCGCGCGTCCGGTAACACTCGCGCCGAAACGCGTCGATCTAAATGGGGTGGCGACAGACGTGATCCAGTTGCTAGGCACGGAGATCTCCGCCCACCGCATCGAGACCGAGCTAAAACTTGATAGTTCACCCGTCGCGGGAATGCTCGATGAGCCATCAATTCGTGCGGCGACGCTCAACCTCGTTCTCAATGCGGTCCAAGCCATGCCCAACGGCGGACACCTGACTATCTCGACCGGTTCCACCAGCGAAAACCTGTGGATGAACATCCGCGACACCGGAGCGGGAATGAGTCCCGATCAGCTCAACAATCTTTTTGAACCCTTCAAGACTACCAAGAGCCGCGGCCTCGGCCTGGGAATGCCGTACGCGCAAAAGATCATTCACCAGCATGGCGGAGAGATCGTTGTCGATAGCCAGCAAAGGCAGGGAACGCAGGTCAGAATTGAATTACCAGCCAAGAGGAGCTACCCATGATTGCACGCCCCCCCAGCAAAATCCTGATCGTTGACGACGAACCGAGTGTGACCGGATCTCTTGAAATGATCCTCACCGAAGCCGGATTCGAAATCTTCATCGCCGCCAGTTTCGCTGACGCAGCTAACCTGCTGAAACAGACGCGAGTAGACCTCGTCATCACCGATCTCCGTTTGTCGGATGCCTCCGGGATCGATGTGATAAAGCACGTGAAGCAAAACCAGCCCGATGTCGAAGTGATTCTCATGACCGGCTATGGCTCGCTCGACGTAACAATCGAGGCCATCAAAGCCGGCGCCTACTACTATCTGGAGAAACCTTACACGCCGGATCGCTTGTTCGCGCTTATCGATCGCGCTCTACAGTTGGCGGCTCTAAGACAAGAGAACGAAAAACTCAAACGCACGCTCGCCGGCGACGGTGAAACGTTCGGCATGATTGGCCGCGACGCAAAGATGTCCCAGATCTTCGAAACGATCCGCACTGCCGCGCCGTCGGATGCTTCCGTTTTGATCGAAGGCGAAAGCGGGACCGGAAAGGAACTGATTGCCGCTGCCTTTCATACGCAGAGCCAGCGAGCTGCGGGTCCATTCATTCGCATTAATTGCGCCGCGATTCCGCACGAGCTCATCGAATCGGAGTTATTCGGTTACAAAAAGGGCGCCTTCACCGGCGCCGATCGCGACAAGCGTGGACTCATTGAAGCTGCCAACCAGGGCACACTGCTGCTGGACGAGATCGCCGAAATGCCGACTCACCTGCAAACAAAACTGCTGCGTGTGCTGCAAGAACGAAGACTGCGCCGGTTGGGTGATGAACGTGAGATCGACGTCAGTTTCCGGCTTGTTTCAGCCACCAACCGCGACACTCTCGCGCTGCTCGAAGAAGGGCTGCTGCGCAAGGATCTTTACTTTCGCATCAGCACCATCAAGATCAAGGTTCCGCCGTTGCGCGAACGTCTTGATGATGTGCCGTTGATCGCGGGACGCTTCCTCAAGCGTTTCAACGAACAGTATGGCAAGACGATTCGCGACCTTTCGCCGGATACAGTCACGCGTCTGGTTCGCTACGACTGGCCGGGCAATATTCGCGAACTCGAGAGCGTGATCGAGCGCGCTGTGTTGTTCTGTTCGGGCACGGAGTTGCTGCCGCTCTGTTTGCCGGAAGAATTCCAGACGCGCATGGCCAGCTCAACTTTCGTAATTCCTCCGTTACTGCCGATGGAAGAGATTGAGCGCGAGGCGATTATGCAAACGCTCGAACGCACCGCCGGCAACGTCAAGAAGAGTGCTCAAATCCTTCGTTTCCCCCGACCGACGTTCTATCGAAAGCTCAAGAAGTTAGGCATCAAAGTTGAAAGACCTGTTACGTCTGTCGCCACGAAAACCTGATGAATGGCGATATTGTGTCCGACGACGTAACACAACCTAAGGTCAGCATTCTGATCGTTGATGACGAGCCTTCCGTGGGCGATGCGCTCAAGCTGGTGCTTGAGTCAAGCGGCTATGAGGTGGTGCTGGTTAACAATGGTCTCGACGGTATCGACCAGGCACGCAAGCGAAGGTTTGGGTTTAGTGTCGTCGACCTTTTCCTTACTGACATTTCGGGCTTACAGGTAATCGCAGACATTCGTCATCATCAGCCACAAACACCGATTCTTCTCATCACCGCCCATGGCAGTCCACAGGTCTTTGCCGAGGCAGAAAAACTCGGAGCGTGTGCAGCACTCGCCAAACCGTTTCCCCCCGCAGAAATTCTGAAAATAATCGACTCACACGTACATGGTTCAACGGATGGCTCAGCGTGAAGCACGCTAATCGCAGCCTGTCTTACTCTGAGACATTGGACCACGAAGAAGCACAAGAAGCACAAAGTAAGTAAGAAGACATTTACTTGGTTGTTTTTATATGTCTTGTGCCTTTTGTGGCAGCAGGCACACTCGTTGCAGTACGCTTTCCGAGTTCAAGGGTGCGCAGTACGGCATTGGCCCATCTTCGAACGACGAAGTGACTCCGATAAATCGTAGCGGGTGGTGCACGTCACGTGACGAGCGACTACCTCTATCGAACTCCGGAGTCGTTCCAGTTCGATGGTGGAATCTGGGGCATATTCCGGGTAACGCCGTAGGGCCTCGTGTTGCGTATCTGCGGTTGGGTTTCCCAACCGCGGCCGGGTGCAGCCTGCTGCTGGGGCGGGCTGCACTCAACCTCAAACAGATGGCGGACGGGAAACAGAGATGAGCACCTTGTTTAAGCTCACGATCCTTACGCTTCGACTGGCGGCGCAAGCCGCGACTGGATTAGAGGAACGATTAGTAGGTGTAAGGACTTTTCACGACTCAGCCACAAAACAACAGCACAAAGGCTTTATTGATCGGCGATAACGTCTTCGATGATCTTCACCAACTCATCCACCTTTGCGAGTCCGAACGCTTTTTTCCAAAGACCTTTCGGTTCGTTGCCGATGATCACGATGGTTGAGTGATCGTCTTTCGCCTCAACGTACTGGCCCAACTTGTAGAGTGCCCAGTCGACGTTCTCCTTTTTGCCGGTCAGAAAGATCCAACCGTCGCGAGCGTGAAAGCGACGGCTGTATTCCTTCAGCCGCGGCGGAGTGTCGGTTCCAGGATCGACGCTGATCGAAACGAGGTACGCGTCTTTTCCCAGCCGATCGCCGAGCGCCTCCTGAATTCTTTCAAAGTTGCGATTCATCGGCGGACAGACGCTCGTACAAGTAGTGAAGAAGGCATCGATGATGACGACCTTGTTCTTCAGCACGTCCGTATAGAACCGCATCGTCTTGCCGTCTTGATTAATCAACTCAACGTCAGAAAAGTATTTCTCAGCGGCTGACTTAACATTGCTTGAGGCGGCGGGTTCCTCCTTTGTCAGCGCACCCGGCACCGCCGGTTTCGGTTTCTGCGCGGGTGTTTGTTCCTGTGCGTGAATCGAGGTGATCGAGCAGACGACTGCTACAAACAGCAGCATTGCGCTGAGTAATCCTGGTTTCATGGCTTTGCGGGCTCCTTCACTGTTGGTGGTTCGTCCAGTTTTCCTGCAATGACGTTCTCAATCAGCCCAACCATCTGCGACGGTCGCGCCAAGCCATAAGTGCGGGTCCAAACACTGCTGGAATCATTTCCGACGATGACCGACGGCGTGTGATCCTCTCGCCGCGCAACGGATGCGCCGAGGGCATCCAATAACTTGTCCATCTCTTCCTTACTGCCGGTCACGAAAGTCCAGCCTGTGCCGGCTTTGAACTTCGCGCCCCAAGCTTTCAAGCGCTCGGGCGTATCAGTGAGTGGGTCAACGCTGATGGAAATAAAATGAACGTCCTTGCCGACCTTGTCTCCCATCTCTTTCTGCACGCGCGCGAAGGTCGCCGCGAGCGGCGGGCAAATAGTGGTGCAGTTGGTGAAGATGAAATTAATCGCAACGGTCTTGCCCTTGATGAGATCGGTGTAGAAGTGCAGTGCGTTCCCGTCCTGGTCCAGTACCTCGACGTCGGGAATCACGAGTCTTTTTCGCGGGCCCGGAACGTTGCCGGCGGCCGAGGAATTACCGTCAGCATTCATTATTTCCCCAACGGTAACGCTCGCCACCATGCTCTCCTTTTCAACCGCGCTAGTTGTCGCGCGAACCGGTTGGAGATCCATCTTGCACTTCGGACATTTGCCTTTTTTGGTCGACTTGACCTCTGGATGCATCGGACACGCATAAGTTCTGGCTGGTTTGTCGGCCGACTTCTGCTGTGCCGCCGTCGTAACCTGAGCCTGCGAGTGGGGGTAAGCTACGAGCTGGCTCGATGCGAGCAGGGCGCAGAGCAGCGTGCAGGCCCAGGTAGCTGTGAGTTTTAGTCGTGTATTCATTTCTTCTCCTCTGCCACTTCCAGCGTCAATGAGGGCATGTCCTTGTAACGAACTCCCATAGTCGACGATTCAATAAAGATCTTGTAGACACCTGACTCCGGCAAGTTGAGATTTATCTCGTACATTCCATTCCCGACCGACTTTGCGATGTCGCGTCGTTGCCACGCGCCGGAAGCGAGGAAGGTAAGCACGCGCACGTCCTTCAAATCGTCCTTCGGTTTATTGGTTTTGGTTTCGATTAGCTTGAAGCGGAGCGGGAAGTCCTGGCCTACCTGTAACTGCTTCTGCGGGGCTGCATGTTCGATCTTCAGCGCGACCACCTCGGCTTCTTTCAATGCCGGGTTCGGATCGGCGGCCGTCTCGAAGCAGTGTGCGATGCGCGGAGCGTCAGTCAGAAAAGCAACATCATATTTTCCGCTGGCTGGCAGTTTCACCGTGGTTGAGTAAACGCCTGGCGCGGTCTCTCGCAAACTGCGATCAACGATCAATACCGCCATCGGTTCGCGTCGATAGTTCTGGAAGTTACCCATCGGCGCCGCCATTCCTTCCTGGTAGTAATAAAGGGTCTTGTCAACTGGATTCGCGAGAACGACGGAGTTTCCCTCTGGCGCCAGGATGATCGAATCAGCTCGCACGGGCTCTGAGCCTCTGGCAGGGATTCCCTGGCCGCCCGGAAACTCCGTTATGTCTACCTCGCTGCCGATCGTAGAGAGACGAAGCATGTTTACACTCTCTGTTTCCAGCGATCTGATAAAAGCGAATGTGTCGCTGAAAATTATCTGATCTGGAGCCTTTCCTACTTTCACTTCATGAAGCAGGCGGTTCGAAGCCGCGTCGAAGATGCTGACGGTGCTCTCGCTGGTGTTGATCACGAAGCCATACCGTCCGCCCGGCGCAAAGCGAAGCAAACGCGCTCCCGGTTTTACTTTTATGCGTGTCAGAACCTGACCTTTTTGATCGATGACCGTTATTAAACCGTCGGTCTCACTTACTGCGTAGACAGCCTTGCTCAATTCGGACAACGCCAGCGAAACAGGATTTGGTCCAACCTTGACGTCGTCAATCTTGGTCAGCTTTCCCACATCAATAATCGTGACCGTCTTGGCATCGCGATTCGAAACAAATGCAAAACGGTTATCGCTGCTGACCACGACGTTGTGAGGGCCGGCACCGGTTGAAAACTGCGCCGCGACTTTGAGGGTTCCGGTATCAATCACCGTCACACCGCTCGCCGCCGGCTGGTCACCTTCGTGGCCGATCCACACATATTTCTGGTCGGCCTGCAGAGCGATGCTGGTCGGCTTCGCACCTGTGTCGATGTAGTTTGTGACCTGCCACATTCGCGTGTCGATCACTGCCACCTGATTAATGGCCGGTAACGTCACGAAGAGCTTTTCACCATCCTTTGTCAAAACCCAATCTTTGCCCTCGCTCTTCATCATCACTAGCGTCAATAGCTTACTGCCGCCAAAACCCAGCAGCGGATCGATGACGGAAATGTCCGCGCTCTTGTTCAAAGCGAGGATGTAATATGAATTCAGATCGACGTCAGGACGCGCGCGCATGCTGCCGGTTAGGTACGATTGGATCTTCTCATGACACTGCTTGGCATCAGGGGCCTGTTCTCCGTCTCGCATGGTGATCCAGGCAGAGAGATTCAGACCTTTCACAGGAGTGCCCGTAGTTGTATCGGTAACCTTGAATTTTACGTTTGCATCTTCAGCGACTTTTGGCTTGGTTGCCTTTCGGTCCTGGGGAGCGACCGTAAACTCGATCGCGATTCCTTGCTCGACAACCTTCTGAGTGGAAGCCACCGGTTGTTCCTTCTTGTCGGTTTTGGCAGCCTCTTGCGAGAGCGCTGCTATGGCGCTAAACAGCAGGATCACAAAGATTGATATGTGAAATGCGCAACGTCGAAAAGTAAGTGAGTCCATCTTCGCCTCCGTGAAATGTCTGTCTGTTACCCGTCGTCGGCTGGTTGCCGCCTAGTTGAGCAAACCTCATGCCTGCAGTTACTTTCCGCTCTTGAACAACGGTTTGTCTCAGCGTGAACCATGGGAGGTTAGGTAGTGATTCAGTGTGAACCACTACCTTGCCAAAGTCCTTGCGGAAAATTCCCTAGCGAGGGTGAAAAACCAGATTCGCCGCGGCTTCATCACCGGCGAAGACTTCGCTTCACTTGAGCATCACGTCTTTGCTCGCGGAGCCACCGAGACTGCTCTTTACCGTGATGTTCTGCGGATTTGCCGGCCATGAAAGCGAAGCACTGTATCGTCCACTACCATTATTTCTGAGCGTGCCGATGAGCGCACCGCCGGCGGTGACATAAACCCGCAGAGTCGCACTCGGATCGCTGCCGCTGGCATCGACGCGCAGTACCGCCTTCGACTGCTGGTACTCAGCCCGGTTGATCTTGACGGTGTCGGCTACCGGAGCCGGCGTGGGCGTCGGTGTTGGCACCGGCGTGGGCGTTGCTGTTGGAGTTGGCGTCGGCGTTGGTAGCGGAGTCGGCGCTACATCTCCAATCTTCACCACAAACGCATCGTCGTGATTCTCCAGGCCTCCTGCGTTGTTGATTTGGAATGGATTTGCAGTGGGAAAATTTGCCGATGACGTATCGCCGGTAACGTAAACGTCACCACTTCCGTTTGCGTCGATTCCTCGCCCTTCGTCAGCCAGATTTCCTCCAAGAAATGTCGAGTACACAAGACCCGAACCCGTGGCGTTTACTTTCGTGACGAACGCATCGGTTGAGCCACCGCCGAACGTCGCCTGAATGGCGTTGCTGATCGGGAAGTCGCTCGACGCAGTGTCCCCCGTTACGTACGCATTGCCCGCATCATCGAGCGCTATGGCCCAGCCGCGATCGACGCCCGCGCTACCTCCGAGGTACGTGGAATACACGAGCCCGGAACCTTTCGGATTGAGTTTGGTGACGAAAGCATCGTAGCTTCCCTTGGTTTGAAAAGCTCCAGCGGTAACCGGAAAGCCTTCGTAAGCGGAAGTAAATGGACTATCGAACGACTCGGTTATGCCGGTGAGGTAGGCATTTCCGTTAATGTCGACAGCAATACCCTGGCCCTGTTCGCGACCTGCTCCACCCAGAAACGTCGAGTAGACCAGCGACAAGCCATCGGGCGTGAACTTCGTCACGAAAGCGTCGAGGCCAGCGCGCGTCGTGTCAAATGCTCCACCAGTAACCGGAAAGTCAGGCGAATAGGTGTAACCGGTGACGTAAGCACTGCCCGCGCTATCGACAGCGATTCCTTCGCCCCAGTCCTCGGTGCCATTGATCACTTTTCCGCCACCGAGGTACGTCGAATAGACGAGCGCGGAACCAGTGCTATCGATCTTCGTCACGAACGCATCGTTGTTTCCGCCGCCAAACAGAGACTGGAAAGCGTTCAGCGTGGGAAAGGTGCATACGGTAGAACGACAAACAGTCCATCCCGTGATGTATGCGTTACCAGCTCCATCGAGAGCAATGGCGCGACCAAAATCATCGAGATTGCCGCCAAATCGCGCAGAGTAGACGAGTGCCGATCCTGCCGCGTTGAGTTTCGTTACGAAGGTGTCGTAGCCCATCGGCGCAGTTTGAAACGCCCCTGCAGTCGTTGGGAAAGTGGTCGGTCCTGCTTCACCGGTTATGTAAGCATTGCCGGCGGAGTCAACGGCTATGCCGTTGCCGCTTGCGCTACTTATATATGTCGCATAGAGAAGCCCCGTCCCGGACGGATTGAGCTTGGCAACAAACGCATCGCCGCCTCCATAGTTAGTTTGAAACGCACCCGCGGTCACCGGAAAATCGATGGCGGCAGTTTGGCCAGTCACATAGCTATTACCATTCGAATCAGTAGCGATCGCATAACCTTGATCGAAACCGCTACCGCCGAGGTAGGTGGAAAAGACCAGCACCGGATCGATGATCAACGGCCGCGACCGATCATAAGCGCCCAGTTGAAAGCCGATGCGGTTGACGCCGTTCACAGCGTAATCAATAGCGACCTGCTGTCTAATGCCCTCGGATTCTTGATACGCAACCGGCTTACTCTGAAGAACGTCGCCAATGCCGGTATGCAGCAACAGGTCACCCATGGGGGTGACTTCAAAATCGCGGATACCTGGAAACGCGATCTGGATCGACTCCGGATTCGATCCTGGCGCGACTACGAAGTCATACTCGAGTCGCCGCTGGTTACCGTAATAGATCATGTCGATGCCGGGATAAACTTCCGTATAGCGGACGCGAGCATAGTTGGCGACATTCGTGCGCCACGCGCCTGGATCCGCGCCCGCGAAGTAGTTGCTGGTGGTCCCTAACTGCTCAAGTCCCTCGATCTGAGGCGCAGGATTGGCGCCTTCAAGTTTCATACGGATGATCGAACGTGGCGGCCGTCCTCTCTTCTCGATGGAATCGAAATCGTTACTCCGGTCGCGCGGGTCGCGATTCTCTTTTCCCCTTCGGTGCGTTGCTGGATTTTCCAGAGCCATGACTGCCTCAGAAGCAGTCAGGAAAAGGACGTAACCCTCACTGCGTGCGAGAAACTTGACGCGCTGATGAGTCTGTCCCTGGTTGATCTCGAAATTGAGTGGCAGAGCGCCGTAGGTTGCAGCATCCGGCATTGCCGGCAAGTTACCTGATGAAGTGGCGTCAGGTCGCCGCACTCCAACGAGTGATCCGGGTAATGAGCAGATGATGAGAAACGAGACCAAAATATGTAACTGCGATGACATGGCCTTACTCCCTTCGTCGCGAACCGGTAAGCAAAAAATTAGCCACGGATAACACGGATTTCTCCGTGTCCATCCGTGGCTACAACTTCAACACTTATGGCTTCACTCGGAAGATACCCCAGAGTCCTCCATCAAACTGGAACGACTCCTGAGTCCGGTACAGATAGTCGCCGGTTATGCGGCGCGCGCCGCCGGCGCCGTTCGTCGGAATCACTTCGTAGTGCGAAGTGGGCCCGATCCCGTAGACAGCTCCCTTAACTTCCGACAGGGGATTGTCGCCAATCGACTTCGAGTTGTTGGTATATGGTTCATCCTGCCAGAAGTGTCCGTGCAGGTTGAACACGTTGTTCCTCATATGCCCGTTGGCATTCAGGATTCGGAACCTCACTGCCTGACCAGCCTGAGCGGTGAAGATCGGCGTTTGCGGTTCGCCACCGACCTGGGCATTGGTCAACACATTGGTAAAGTCGAAGTTCCGCGTCTGCTCGAACGGGGTCTCCGGCACATAGTTCATGCGTTTCCAGAGTGGCTCAGTGCGATAGTTCAAGGCCTTCTGCGCTGAGTCTTCCGGATCTTCCGCACCGGTGGGGCCAGCCAAATTCGGCACCGGACTACCATCCGCGAACCTCATGTTGATATCGGTCTGGAATTGCAATACGAATTCACGGAACGACGTGCCATCAGACTTGGTTACTGTCGCCTGCGCACGCGAGGTCGTGTCTTCGATCCAGGTCGATCCAGCGGGTTCGATGATCAGTGAACCGACTGCACCCTTGTTGCTGTGCTTGATCGGGTCGGATGAGATCAAGTTGGTTCCGCCGAACTCAATCGGTGTTCCCACGCGTCTGCCGCCGCTGATAGCGACGTCACCGGCGTACCAGCTGTAGCGAACTATGCCGCCTGGTCCAACCGTCTGGTTCGGGTTGAACCCGACGTTCTTACCATCGCTGTTCGCTACGTTGTAGGCAAGCAGTTGCGGGTGTAAGCCAACCTGATTCGAAGGTCTCACCTGATTCGCATTGAAATGGAAGATCAGGTTAGCCATCGTGTTGAAACCGTCGAGATCAGGCAACGACGTCGGCAGCCTGTTCTCGAGATTGAACTGGATACATTCGCCAGCTTTGGCGCGGACGACGAGCGGTTCAATGGGAACGCCCGGCTTGACCTTGCCATAGGAGTCGATGTCCTCACTGCGGAAGTACATGATCGCCGTTGGGTCATTGAGTGCTCCACCGTTGCCGGCGCGGCTGTTGTAAATCAGCGTGCCGGTTGGAAGAGCCCAGGCGTTGACCGCCGTGACGTTGATCTTCCGTTTCGGAGCAGTACCCGGACAGATAGTCGTGCCCGCGGTCTTGCCCGTCGCGAAGTCGGTCGGATTTGACACTACTATGTCAGGCTGAATCAGGATCGGAGCAATCATATTCGTCGACATCGTAGTGCTGGCATCAGGCGATAAAGCGGTGGTTGAGGTGCCGAGCATTGTCGGCGACATCAGGGTCGTATCTGTCGTAGTCGTGGAATACGTCATGACAGACGTGTCTGTTGTGTCGTTATAGTCGGTCGCACCATTTGGGAAGGTTGAATCGACCGGGAACTCAGCGTCGTTAGTTGTCAAGTCCGCGGCGCCTACCAGGTTGTTCGGTAAGGCGAGCAAGTCTGTCTTCAACCCGATACGTCCGTTGTAGACTCGCATGAGACCCCAGACGCCGTTCCACTGGCCGTCGACCGACGCGCTGTTCTGATACAGGTAATCGACGAAGGGCATGCCACCCAGAATCGATTCCTTGCCAGTGATCATCTCGAAGTGCTCTGAGATGCCTGCCATTTGCGAGTTTCTGAAACCAGAGTTGTTGACCGCCAACGGATCCTGTGGCGTGCCAGGTTCATGCAGCCATTTGTGACCGTTGATAGTCATGTTGTGTGTTTCTTCGTGTGCTCCCACCAGAATACGAATCTGAACTTTGTCGTTTTCGTAGACTCTCAGAAGCGGTGTGAATGGATCTCCCGGCTGCACGCCCTTCGTCAGAGCCGGATAGAAGCCGGGTTGAACGTTGAACTGCGGATCGGCGCGGGCGATGTTCGACTTGTAGACCTTTGACAGATCACCCGGAGCGCCGGCTGCCTGCGTGTTCGTATTTGGATCGCGAACCCGTAGCGGCACCGGTTCATTGCGATAGTTAACGCTCATGGTGCCCTGGTCAGCGGCCGAGATTGCTTCCGGACACGGTGCCGGGTCGCCACTCGGACATACCAGACCATTCTCAACGATGAAGGGCAGTCCCACTTCGTCGATGATGGGCGGGTTGATTACACGCAGTGGATCCGCAATGGGCTTGCCATTGGGACCAACACCTGCGCCTGCCTGATAGGCCAGTTGGAAATCGGCGAACTCAAACATGAACTCGCGGTGACTGTTCGCCGTGTTTGTCTCGATGATGGCCGCCTGCCAGCTCGTCGGGCCGCCATCTGTGCGGGTGTACATCATGACTCCCGTTTCCGGATCCTTCCAGGTCGAACCCTGTGGCTCGATCACCAGGCCGGCATAGAGACCCGCCTGCTGGTGCGTCGATGGTCCAAAGTGGTCGTGAGTGAAAACGGTCCTGAGCGTACGGTCTACACCGTTGTTGTTGAGTGTGTCATCAGCAAACCAGCGTTGCACAGTTGTCTGTGCGTATTTGGTGCCGAAGAACGGATGCAGTTTGCCTACAGGACAGGTAAACGTGCCATCGCGGGGGTCACCCGACTCGGTACCGACGCAACTATTCTGTTTGCGAATGGCAATGAT